>CALKAO010000094.1 GCA_937983115.1 uncultured Caryophanales bacterium | reverse complement strand
CATGATTTTCAATTTATTATACTAAAAGACAAAAAAGTCGGAAAGGCTGTAAAGAAAACCGATTGACAAGGGTGTAAATGATCGTTATAATAACACTTGTTATTTTGAGGTGATCGCCATGAAATGGGCAGTTGAGGAGCTCAAGCGGCTTGGAAATGAAACGATTTCGTTTGATGAATATGTGCGCGTTGATGATTTGAAAGAAAGAAATCGTCAAATCCGGAAGATATCGCCTGTGCGTGTCAAAGGCGAAGCGTATTTGTCTGGTCCGTTGCTTACGTTTCAATTAAACATTTCAGGTGAAATGGTGCTTCCTTGCTCATTGACGCTAGAGGATGTCGACTATCCTTTTTCAATTGATGCGATTGAGTCTTTTCGATTGAAAGAAAATGTGAATATCGTTGAAGAAAAGAATGAAATCATTCACGAAATTGAAGGCCAGTTCATCAATCTTATGCCGATGATTAAAGAAAATATTATGCTTTCCATTCCAATGAAAGTCGTTCATCCGCATGCAAAAGTCAAAATGTCAGGAGAAGGATGGAAAATTGTGACCGGCGATGAAAAAAAAGAAGATGAGATTGATCCGAGAATGGCGAAGCTGGCTGAATTTTTTAAGAATGAGAAAAACGATCGCTAGCGAAGCAGTTTAAAGGAGGTGGGTAGCGATGGCAGTACCGAAACGGCGTACATCAAAAATGAAAAAGAAAATGCGGCGCTCACATATTAAATTGAAAGTTCCCGGCATGGTGACGTGCCCGAATTGCGGAGAATACAAATTGTCTCATCGCGTGTGCAAATCATGCGGCACTTATAAAGGCGAAGAAGTTATATCTGATTCTTAAAAGTAGAGAGTTTGCTGCTCTCTGCTTTTTCTTTATTGTTTTCAAGCGAACGATAGATGAAGTTTTAGGAGGATGTTCCTTGCATACGATCATATTGAAACAAGAGCGTGGAATTGCTTGGATTGTATTAAATCGTCCCGAAATTAGAAATGCTGTGAACTATGAAATGATGGAGGAATTGGATCAAGCGCTGTCTGAAATTGAAAACTCGAATGCGAAATTGCTTGTGCTGACGGGAGGCGGCGCTCGCTCCTTTTGTTCAGGGGGAGATTTAACGTTATTTCAAGCGCTTCATACGGAACAAGAAGCGTATGGGATGCTGTCTCGAATGGGCCAAGTGTTAAAACGGCTGTTTTTATTTAAGAAACCGACCGTAGCGCTTTTAAACGGAACAGCAGTCGGCGGAGGGTGCGAGCTCGCTGCGGCATGTGATTTTCGCATTGCCAAACGCGGAGCCAAATTTGGTTTTGTCCAAGGAACCCTCGCTATCACAACGGGTTGGGGCGGCGGAACGATCCTTTATGAGCGGATTCCGGCTTCCGTAGCAATGGATTATTTGCTTTCATCACGATTGATTCCGGCAGAGAAAGGATATGAAGACGGTTTCATTCATCATCTTATGGATGAAGGGAATATGCAAGAGCAATGCGAAAAAATTCTTGCGCCTTATTTAAAACAAAGCGCCAACGTTCTTGCCGCCTATAAACAGATGTGGCTGCACCGGCTGCCTATATCAAAACTGCTTGAAAGCATGGATAAAGAGATTAGAAATTGTGCAAAGCTGTGGGAATCGGATGAACATCATGAGGCGGTGCAAAAATTTTTAAATAAATAGGATTTGCATTCTATCTTCTCTAGCAGCCGCATAGGCTGTTATTAGTATCTTTAGTTTGCGAAGGGGGAGATAGAATGGCTGGACAGCGTCAAGATGCTTGGACTGATGAAGAAGATTTAATTTTAGCTGAAACGGTGCTAAAGCATATACGCCAAGGCAGCACGCAATTAGCAGCCTTTAAAGAAGTCGGGTTGAAATTGTCGAGAACTGCAGCGGCTTGCGGTTTTCGCTGGAATTCAACCGTTCGGAAAAGATATGAGAAAGCCATCAAGCTGGCAAAAGAAGAGCGAAAGAATCATTATCATAATGGCTCTTCAGACGTGAAAGCCCATCAAGACATGACGATCAACGATGTGATTGTTTATTTGAAAACGTTGTCAGACAGCGAGCGCACCATCACGCAATTAAAAGTTCAAAATGAAAGTTTAATGAAAAACATGGAACAATTAAAAGAAGAATATGAAGAAAAGCTTATGAACTTAAAAAAAGAAAATGAAATGCTCAAACAAAACTATCAAGCCATGTTCGAAATCATCGATAAGGCGAGCAAAGTGATTTCATTTCATAAAGACGAATTAAAAGAAAATAATTAGCGTCTCATTTGAAGCTCTTAACTGTTTGTTGAAGTTAGGAGCTTTTTATTTGGAAGTCGTGCATTTTTATATGCTACAATCTAACTAAAAGAGATTTGAGGGGTAGAGCTGTGGCGGTTTCAATTATCGGAGCGGGTGCAATTGGGCTGTTGTTTGCAGCGAAATTAAGACAGGCAGGCATTGATGTCACGCTGTATACGCGCACCGAAAAACAGGCAAATATGTTGAAAGAAAAAGGGATTTGTTTTTGTTTTGATGAAAAAGAAGAGCGGATTTCCGTCAATGCAAGCAAGTTGGCTGCAAAGACAAATTTGCTTGATACGGCGGTTATCATCGCTGTGAAGCAGCATCAGCTCAATGATGTCTTTCCGATCTTGCAACAAAACAGCCAAGGGAAAATTTTCTTGTTCGTGCAAAATGGAATGGGCCATCTTGCACACCTGGCAAAGCTGCGCCAATGCCAGATTTTTTTAGGCGCCGTTGAACATGGTGCAGCAAAAGCCTGCGATAACAAAGTCATTCACACAGGTGTGGGCAAAACAAAAATTGCCGCTTATTCTTCGATGGAACAAAACGCGCTTCCTTCTTTTATGCATTTATGGTCAAGCGAGCATTTTCCGATCGAATATCAGTCGGACTGGCATCAAATGCTTGCAGCAAAACTTGCCGCTAATGCAGTCATTAATCCTTTAACGGCGATTTTTCGCATCACCAACGGGACGCTGCTGACGAATAGCTATTATAAATATCTGATGCGAAAGCTGTTTGATGAGGCCTATCAAGCGCTTCAGCCGAAGCTGAATGAAACGGAACTTTGGAATTACGTCATTAACGTTTGCGAACAAACAGCGAACAATCATTCTTCAATGCTGAAGGATTTGCAAGCGGGGCGGCGGACAGAAATTGATGCGATTAGCGGCTATATTTTGGAAAAAGCTAAAAAACAGCAGATTGATGCTCCGTATACGACGTTTGTTTTCCATAGTATTAAAGCACAAGAATATGTTGACTTATGACTAGATTAGAAAAGAGGAAGGACGACAAAATGCTAATCGATGAATGTACGCTTCCAAAATCAAACACGCTCGTTTCAGATTATCTTTCGGGGGAGAAAAAAGCACTGGCCTATTTTGATTATGATTATAAAGAAATGCAAACGTATCTCGACCGCAGGCATGAGTTAAGCGATCAGCCATTTCCTCGCGAAGCGCTTGCGGCTCATTTGCATCAATTTAATCGACGATATTCAACACACCCTAAAGTTTTTGAAAACATTCAAAAATTGCGCCAGCCGGATTGCACCGTTGTCATTGCTGGGCAGCAGGCTGGGTTTTTAACAGGTCCGCTTTACACCATTTATAAAGCGATCTCGGCGATTCGGCATGCTGAACGGCTTGAAAAAAAGCTTCACACGCCTGTCATTCCTGTTTTTTGGGTGGCTGGGGAAGATCATGATTATCAAGAAATCAATCATATTTGGCTGCTAAAAAACAATCAGATGGCAAAAGAAATTTACCCATCCCGGCAAAACGGCAAATATCCTGTATCCAGCATTGAAATTGAAAAAAATAAAATGAAGCATTGGATTAAACATGTGTTTGCTTTGTTTGGGGAGACAGAGCATTCTCAAGAAATGCTGCAGTTTTTATATGACAAGCTGGAACATTCGCAGACAGCCACTGATTTTTTCATTTCGATTATGGCATCATTTTTTGAAAAATACGGTCTTGTTTTTGTTGATTCCGCCCATGAACAATTGCGAAAAATGGAATCGCCTTTTTTCAAGAAATTAGTGCAGCAAAATGATGCGCTCAGAATGCTGTTTCAAGAGCAGCGCAAGCGCATCGTCAATGACGGCTATCCATCCGGCGTCGATGCCGAAGCGGAGTGTGCGCATTTATTTTACCATATCGACGGCGAAAGGCATTTGCTTTTTTATAAGAATCTAGAGATGTATACTGTGAAAGATGGCGGGCTTGAATTATCAAAAGCAGAATTAGAAGCCGTTTGCGATGAACAGCCGGAACGGTTGAGCAATAATGTCGTTACCCGTCCGCTGATGCAGGAATATTTATTTCCGACGCTTGCTTTTGTTGCTGGACCGGGAGAAATTACGTATTGGGCGCAATTAAAGCCGCTGTTTGCCCATTTTGGGAAAAAAATGCCGCCGATCGTTCCGCGCATGCACGTGACGCTCGTTGAACGGCAGATAAACAAATGGCTAAAAACTTTTAACCTTTCCCTTCAGTCGGTTTTTACCAATGGCGTGCGGGAATATCGCGAACAATGGCTTGAACAAAATAAAGACGGCCATGCGGATTCCGTTTTGCAAGAAACCAGACATATCATTGATTTGGCTCATGCCAATTTGCGCAAATATGCATGGGAAGCCGATCATAATTTAGGCCAGATTTCGGAAAAAAACCGCCAGCTGATTATGAAGCAGCTGGACTATATGGAACGAAGAATTCAAATGGCGCATGAGAATCGCTATGCTAGAGAATTGGCGAAGTTTGCTCAAATTGAAGCGAAGCTGATTCCAAACGGAAGCTTGCAAGAAAGAGTGTGGAATATTTTTTATTTCTTAAATCAATATGGGTTTGAATTTTTTGAACAGTTATTTCTTGATTATTCTCCCGTCGAATCAAAACATTACCTTGTTTTTCTATAAAAAATTTTTTCTCAAAATCCTGCTGAACTGGCAGGATTTTTTATTTTGCCATGGAATTTTTTAAAAAAGGTGGTACATTGTGGAGGGATGTGGTAGATTAGAATCAGAAAGTGGGGGAAATGAGCCATGTTCATGGGAGAATATGAACACAACATTGATGAAAAAGGCAGAATGATTATTCCAGCGAAGTTTCGCAATGAACTTGGCTCGACTTTTGTGCTGACTCGTGGGTTAGATCAGTGCATTTTTGGCTACCCTCTTGAAGAATGGAAAATTCTTGAAAATAAATTAAAGTCGTTGCCGTTTACAAAAAAAGATGCGCGCGCATTTACCCGCTTCTTTTTCTCTGGTGCGACGGAATGCCAGCTTGATAAGCAGGGGCGAGTGAATATCGCGCCTGCTTTGCGAAAATATGCGCAGCTGGAAAAAGAGTGCACGATTATTGGAGTATCGAATCGAATTGAAATTTGGAGCACTGCGCTGTGGGAAAAATATTATCTCGAATCAGAAGATTCGTTTGGAGAAATCGCAGAAAGCTTGATTGATTTTGAATTGTAGCAGCTAGTAGGTGTAAGAATGAATAAGCATGAGCCGGTATTAGCCGACGAAGCGATTGAACAGTTGCACATTCATGCCGATGGAATTTATGTTGACTGTACATTCGGACGCGGAGGGCATAGCAAAAAAATTTTAGACAGGCTGTCTTCGAAAGGGCATTTGTACGCTTTTGATCAAGATGTGGAAGCGGCGCATTTTGCTGAGATGCATTTTTCGCGCTATGAAAATTTTACGTTTATTCATGAAAATTTCAGAAGCTTGAAAGAACGATTATTTGCTTTTGGCGTAAAAAAAGTAAACGGCATTTTATTTGATCTAGGCGTTTCCTCTCCCCAGCTGGAAAAGATTGAACGCGGATTCAGCTATCAACATGATGCCCCTCTTGACATGCGGATGGATCAGCGTTCGCCGCTGTCAGCTTATGAAATTGTCAACGAATGGGAATACGATCGGCTCGTGTCGATTTTTTTTCAGTATGGCGAAGCAAAACTTTCAAAACAGATTGCGAGAAAAATTGAACAAACGCGGCAATCGCAGCCGATAAATACGACAGGCGAGCTCGTTGAAATCATTAAAGAAGCCATACCAGCGCCAGCCAGAAGAAAAGGCGGCCACCCGGCAAAACGGGTTTTTCAAGCGATACGAATCGCTGTAAATGATGAACTGGCGGCCTTGGAAACAGCATTAAAAGCGAGCATCGACATACTCCACATATCTGGAAGAGTAGTGGTCATTACGTTTCATTCACTAGAAGATCGGATTTGCAAAAACGTGTTTAAACGCGCAAGTGAAGGGCCGGAACATCCTCGAGGTTTGCCGGTGATTCCAGAGTCCAGCCAGCCCGCTTTAAAAGTGGTAACGAAAAAGCCGATCGTTCCAACGGATGAAGAAATTAAAAAGAATCGTAGAGCCCGTTCAGCCAAATTAAGAGTTGCGGAAAAAATAAAATGAATCGCTGCAAGCTGTCTTTCACTTGCAACAATGTTCAATAATGTAAAGGACAGGAGGAGTTTGCATGAGCAATGTCGCTTATCAGATTCGGGAAAAACAAGCTCAAAGCGGGCATCGAAGCCATCGATCATCGACAATTATTGTCGAAAAAGGTAAAATAACAAAGGGCGAAATGCTATTATTGACCGGATTGGCTTTTGTTTTTTTTATCGCTTCAATTTTGGTCATTTCCAATTATGCCATGATCCAATCATTGAATCGGGATATCCATGCATTGCAAACTGAAATCGATGAGAAGACGCAGATAAATGAAAACCTTCAGCTTCAGGTCACTGAACTCAGCGAGCCGGATCGCATTATGTCGATTGCAAAAAATAAACTAGGTTTGACATTAAACGAGGAAAATGTGAAAGTGATTGCTGAGTAAATCGAATTGCGGGCGTGATTTCGATGAAACGGTTAAAAAACCCCAATATTAATCGAGGAGCAGCTGCAGTGCTATTTTTATTTATGCTGCTCTTTCTTTTATTGTTTTCTCGCTTTTTATACATTGAAGCAGCGAAAAGGGTTAATGGACATGAAATTCAAGTGTTGGCTGAAAAAGTTTGGACGGATACGAAAACCATTGAAGCGCAACGCGGCACAATCTACGATCGTAAAGGAAACGCGCTTGCCCAAGATATCCCTTCTTATACGCTTTTTGCTATTGTCGATGACTCCTATCCCAATCACGTGAAAGACATTAAAAAAACGGCGGAATTGTTAGCGCCCATTCTGAATTTGTCTAAAAAAGAAATTGAAACGAAATTGGTTCAAGGGAAAGAAGAAGGGCGCTTTCAAGTTGAATTTGGCCCATCCGGCCGGCATTTGACGCAAACCAAAAAAAATGAAATTGATGAGCTTGGCCTCGATGGCATTGGTTTTGTCCGCCGTGCGAAGCGCTATTATCCGAATCAAGTATTCGCTTCGCATGTCATCGGTTTTACTAAGGAAGATGAGAAAAACCAGAAGCAAATCGGCATGATGGGTCTTGAAAAAAGGTTAAATGAAGAATTAACTGAAAAAAATGGGAAAGTCACATTCAAACGCGATCGAAGCGGAGTGAAATTGCCGGTTCCCGATGAAAAAATTGAAAAGCCAAAACATGGGAAAAATGTTTATTTAACCATTGATGAAAACATTCAGCTGTTTGTCGAACAGGCATTGGATGACATTGTGGAAAAATACGATCCTGAACGCGCGATTGCAATCGTTGCGAATCCAAAGACGGGTGAAGTCCTGGCGCTAAGCAATCGGCCGAGTTTTAATCCGAACAAACGCGATATTACAAATTATTCGAATGACGCCATTTCATCGCGTTTTGAACCGGGATCTACAATGAAAATCTTCACGTTGGCTGCAGCGATTGAAGAAGGCGTCTACCAAGGGAATGACACGTTTCAGTCGGGAAGCTACAAGGTTTACAGCGACACGGTTTCAGATCATAATGATGGCCAGGGCTGGGGCGTGATTACGTTTGATGAAGGCGTTCGCCGTTCTTCAAATGTTGGCTTCTCCATTTTAGCGCGGGATAAAATTGGTTTAGATCGATTCTATCAATATTTAGTGAAATTCGGCTTTGATGAGAAGACCGGAATTGATTTGCCGGATGAAGTTAACAGCGCGATTCAGTTTGAAGCTGAAATTGAAAAAGTGACGACAGCTTTTGGACAAGGAACCGCCGTGACGCCCATTCAGCAAATTAAAGCAGCAACAGCTATTGCAAACAATGGTGTGATGATGCAGCCATATGTGATAAAAGAAATTGTGGATCCGGAAAGCAGCGAAACGATTAAAGAAACAATGCCAACCGTTGCCGGCAAACCGATATCTCCGGAAACGGCAGAAAAAGTGTTGGATTTGCTTGAAACCGTCGTAGAAGATGGAACGGGCAAGCCTTATGCTATCGAAGGCTATCAAATTGCGGGGAAAACGGGAACTGCTCAAATACCTTCGCCCGAAGGCGGCTATCTGAGAGGCTGGGGGAATCACATTTATTCGTTTATCGGCTTTGCGCCAAAAGATGAGCCGAAGCTAGTTGTCTATACAGCAGTGGATCGTCCAAAATTGGAAGGGTACGTAACCGGATCTCAAGCCAATGCTGAGCTGTTTAAAGGGATTATGCAAAATAGCCTGCAATATCTCAACATCATGCCAGACGAGAATAAAAAGTCTGAACCATCGCTTCACAGCGACGATGGCATCACGTTAAAAGATTATCGGGGGCAAACTATGAAAGCGGCAAGCGAACAGCTTGAAAAACAAGGATTAAAAGTTTCCGCGTTAGGCGATTTGAATGCTAAGGTCACTGCGCAAATTCCGTTTCCCAATGCTCCCGTTCTTCCCGGAGAGCGAATTGTGTTAAAAGGGGAAGGCGAAGCGCAGCTTCCCGATATGACGGGGTGGTCGTTAGCCGATGCTTTAAAAGTGGTTGATTTGCTTGATTTAAAAGTTGACGCAAAAGGATCAGGATATGTTCGAAAACAAAGCATCAGCGTGAAAGAAACAGTTCGAGGAGGCGACCTCCTAAAGCTTGAATTATCCCCTCCAGGCGAATAAAAAGACACGTCTAATTTTCTTCGTACAAGCATATATTGAAGCGAGTTCAGTGCTGGAGGAGGGCTCCGATTTTGCGCGTTTCAAATGTGACGGTACGAAGAAGATTAATCCTTGCATTTTCAATCGGCGTTGTTACTTTTTTCATATTGATCGTTCGATTAGGCTATGTTCAAATCATTTTAGGAGATTGGCTGACGGAAAGAGCGAAAGATTCATGGAGCCGGAATATTCCCTTTGAAGCGGAACGAGGCGAAATCTTAGATCGCAACGATGTCGTGCTTGCAAAAAACATGAGCGCGCCATCCGTTTTTGTCGTTCCGAGGCAAATTAAAGATGCGCATTTGGCTGCTGAACAGCTTGCTCCGATTCTTGACATGCCAAAAGAAAAATTGTATAAAACGTTGACAAAAAAAGCCTCTTCCGCTTGGATTCACCCTGAAGGGCGAAAAATTTCAAATGAAAAAGCGAATGAAATTCGCAAGCTGCGCATTCCCGGAGTCTATATTGCTGAAGACAATAAGCGCCATTATCCATTCGGCAGCTATCTGTCCCATGTTCTCGGTTTTGCAGGCATTGACAATCAAGGACTGACAGGGTTGGAAAAAAGCTATGATGAAGAATTGAGCGGAAAAAAAGGCCAAGTCGAATTTTATGCTGATGCAAAAGGAAACCGAATGCCTTTTTTATCGGATGACTATACCCCTTCACAAAGCGGAATGGATTTGAAATTGACCATTGATTCGCGAATTCAAACGATTATTGAACGCGAACTTGATAATGCCGAAACGATTTACCGGCCTGACGGCGCACTGGCGATTGCCATGGATCCAAACACGGGAGAAATTCTTGGCATGTCAAGCAGACCGGATTTTCATCCTGAAAATTTTCGTGAAGTCCCTCCAGAAATTTATAACCAAAACAAGCCGGTTTGGAGCACTTATGAACCGGGTTCAACGTTTAAGATTATTACATTGGCAGCAGCATTGGAAGAAAATAAAATCGATTTGCATGAGGAGCATTTTCATGACCCCGGCTACGTTAAAGTCGCAAATGCGCGGCTCCGATGCTGGAAGGCAGGCGGCCATGGCTCGCAAACGTATTTGGAAGTTGTCGAAAACTCCTGCAACCCCGGCTTTGTCAATATGGGGCAGCGATTAGGCAAAGAAACACTGTTTTCATATATTCGCAAGTTTGGTTTCGGCGAAAAAACCGGCATTGACTTGCAGGGCGAGGGAACCGGCATCTTGTTTGCTCTCGATCAAGTAGGCCCGGTTGAATTGGCGACAACTTCTTTTGGCCAAGGGGTATCGGTGACGCCGATTCAGCAGATCACAGCAGTTTCAGCAGCAATTAATGGAGGATATTTGTATGAGCCTTATATTGCGAAAGAATTAATCGATTCCAATACACAGAAAGTTGTCGAGCGAAAGACGCCGAAAAAGAAGCGGCAAGTCATTTCGGAAGAAACTTCAAAAAAGATGCGCGAAGCATTGGAAAGCGTTGTCGCAAAAGGAACGGGAAAAAATGCGTTTATTGACGGCTTTCGCGTCGGGGGGAAAACAGGGACCGCTCAAAAGGCGGTAGGCGGAAAATATTTGACGAATAACTACATCGTCTCTTTTATTGGATTTGCGCCGGCAGATGATCCGCAAATCATTGTCTATGTCGCTGTAGACAACCCGAAAGGCACCATTCAGTTTGGAGGAACGGTTGCTGCGCCGATTGCCGGCAGCATCATTAAAGACAGCTTGAGTGTCATGAATGTAAAACCTCGAAAAAATCAAATTGAAAAAGAACGAACATGGATGGATGAACCGCTTGTCGAAGTGCCAAAGTTAATTGGCCAAACCGTTGAAGAGATACATCAAGCGTTTTATCAGCTGGACATCGACGCTTCAGGCTCGGGAAAAACGGTTGTGCAGCAATCGCCCGCGCCTGGCACGAAAGTGAAAGAAGGATCCACGATTCGAATATATTTGGGTGACAATGAGACGCCTTCCCATTAAAATAGATGGGGCAGCATCTATATAGCCAAGCGGTGAAAGCTTGGCTTCTTTAGTAAACGGCTTGTTTCCGAGAGGATGAAGAAAAATGAAGCTGGAACAACTCATTGAACATTTATTGATAAAAAAATGGCTGATCAAAGGAAATCCAACCATCCGTTCAATTGAAATGGATTCACGGAAAATTACAAAAGGCAGCCTGTTTATCTGCATGAAAGGATTTACGGTTGATGGCCACGATTTCGCAGAGCAAGCGGTTGAAAACGGCGCTGCTGCGCTCCTAGTCGAGCGGCCTGTAAACGTTCGGGTTCCAACGGTTCAAGTGAGCGATTCCCAGCGTGCAATGGCTATATTGGCAGATGTATTTTACAATTCTCCAACAGAAAAGCTTCATTTAATTGGGATTACAGGAACAAATGGAAAAACGACAACGACGTATTTAATCGATAAAATCTTTGAGCATGCAGGAAAAAAAACAGGGCGCATTGGAACGATTAATACAAAAATTAATGGTGTAGAACGAGAGGTGCCGAATACGACGCCTGAGTCGCTTTCCCTGCAAAAAATGTTTCATGAAATGGTTTTAGGTGGGACACAGGCTGCAGTGATGGAAGTATCTTCGCATGCGCTTCATCTCGGCCGGGTCCGCGGCTGCGATTTTGATGTCGCTGTGTTTACAAATTTGTCCCAAGATCATTTGGATTACCATGAAACCATGGATGCATACAGACAAGCGAAAGGAATTCTTTTTTCGCAATTAGGCAATACATATAATAAAAATCGAAAAAAATATGCCGTTTTAAACGCAGATGAACCGGCCTCATCCGATTACCAGGCGATGACTGCCGCTGAAGTGGTGACGTACGGCATTGAGGCGAAAAACGCCGATATTTCAGCGCGAAACATCGCCATGTCAAGCAATGGCACGGCGTTTACGCTATCAACCCCTTTTGGGCAGGAAGAAATAACGATGAAATTAACCGGAACATTTAGCGTATATAATGCGCTGGCCGCAAGTGCAGCCGCCCTTGCATCCAATCTTTCGCTCGCTTCGGTTAAAGCCGGACTGGAACA
>CALKAO010000093.1 GCA_937983115.1 uncultured Caryophanales bacterium | reverse complement strand
TAAAAGGGCTGCGCTGCACCATAAACCAATTCGTTTCAACGTTTTCCCCCCTTTGCAAACTGCGTGCGCATCTCTCATGACAAATTCGCTTGAAATTCATCTTCATCCATGATTTGGATGCCGAGTTCTTGGGCTTTCGCCAATTTCGAACCTGCATCTTCTCCAGCGATGACAAGATCGGTTTTTCTGCTGACTGAACCTGTCACTTTTCCTCCGCGCGCTTCAATTTCCGCTTTCGCTTCACTGCGGGTAAACTGCGACAGCTTTCCAGTAAGCACGACCGTTTTGCCAGCAAAAATCGAATCGCCTGCTTCCGCTTCTGTGCGAACCGGCCCTTTGTACGTCATGTTTACGCCAAGCGCTTTTAACTCTTCAATGAGTTCGGCAACTTCCGGCTTTTCAAAATAGCGAACGATGGAATCCGCCATTTTTTCGCCGATTTCATCGATTTCCTGCAATTCTTCGCGTGTCTTCGAAGCCAGCTCGTCCATTGTCAGGCATGTTTCCGCCAATGTCTGTGCGGCTTTTGCCCCGACAAAGCGGATGCCCAAGCCGAACAGCAGCCGCTCAAGCGAATTTTCTTTTGACTGTTCGATCGCCCGCAGCAGATTGTCTGACGACTTATCGCCCATCCGCTCAAGTTTCATCAGCTCTTCTTTTTTCAATTTATAAAGATCGGCGATGTTGCGAATCAGGTTGGCTTCATACAGCTGCTCGACAACTTTTTCGCCCAGCCCTTCGATATTCATCGCATCGCGGGAAGCGTAGTGAATGATTCCTTCGGTAATTTGCGCTGGACACGTTGGATTTAAGCAGCGCAAAGCGACTTCGCCATCCAATCGTTCAAGCCCGCTGTCGCAAACCGGGCAATGATCCGGCATCGAATAAGGCTGCTCCGTTCCTTTGCGGCGATCAAAAATCACTTGCGTGACTTCCGGAATGATGTCGCCGGCTTTGCGGATGATAACGGTATCTCCGATGCGGATGTCTTTAGCTTTGATTAAATCTTCATTGTGCAGCGACGCTCTGCGCACCGTTGTGCCCGCCACCGTCACAGGCTCTAAAATCGCTGTAGGCGTAACAACGCCTGTCCGTCCGACGCTCAATTCGATATCAATGAGCTTCGTTGCGACTTCCTCCGCTGGAAACTTGTAAGCGGTCGCCCAGCGCGGGCTTTTCGCTGTTGCACTTAATTGTTCCTGCTGCTTCAGCGAATCCACTTTAATGACAATGCCGTCAATTTCATAATCTAAATTCGGGCGCTTTTCAAACCAGCGGCCGACAAAGGCAATCGCTTCGTCTATCGTCCGGCACCGTTTCCACTCCCGGTTGACTTTAAAGCCGAGTTCATGCAAAAGCTCAAGGCCTTCGCTGTGCGAATCGATTGATTCGCCTTCGATATACCCAATCGCATACAAAAAGATATCGAGGTTTCGGCTGGCAGCGATTTTCGGATCGAGCTGCCGCAAAGATCCCGCCGCCGCATTGCGAGGGTTTGCAAACAGCGGCTCTCCTTGCTTTTCGCGCTGTTCATTCAATTGCAAAAAAGAGCGCTTCGGCATGAAAACTTCGCCGCGGACGTTGATGGTAACCGGTTTTTTTAACACGAGCGGAATCGAGCGAATCGTTTTTAAATTGTTCGTAATGTCTTCGCCAACCGTACCGTCTCCGCGCGTCGCTCCTTGAACAAATACCCCGTTTTCATACGTTAATGAAACGGCAAGCCCATCTATTTTCAATTCGCAGACATATGAAAAATCATTTCCGATCCGTTCGCGGATTCTTCGGTCAAAATCGCGCAAATCCTGTTCATTGAACGCATTGGACAGGCTGAGCATCGGAACGGCATGTTCCACTTTTTGAAACGCGTCAAGCGGTTCTCCGCCGACCCGCTGCGAAGGCGAATTCGGCGTAATCAGTTCAGGAAACTGTTCTTCAAGTTGGATCAGCTGCTGCATTAAACGGTCGTATTCCGCATCCGGAACAGACGGCTGATCAAGCACGTAATATTCATAGTTGTATTTGTTGAGCTTCTCGCGAAGTTCATGGATTTGCTGTTCAGCTTCATGTTTATCCATTGCGCCACCACCTATCGATTTACACTTTTTCTATCGGTGCAAATTTTGCAAGCAATCGTTTAATCCCGGTCGGGTTCGGAAAAGCAATATCAAGTTCAAGCGAATCGCCTTCTCCGCGCGTGCTGACGACGGTCCCGGTTCCCCATTTTTTGTGCTGGGCTTTGTCGCCAACTTTCCAATCCACCGGTTCGGCGCCGGCTGCATGCAGCCGCCTTATTGCGCTTCGCATTGGCTTCTGCTTTTGTGAAGGCTGCCTGTCCTCATCGATCGGCTGAATCAGCGCTTCAGGTATTTCGCGAACAAACCGCGACACTTCGTTCATATTCGTGCGCCCATACAGCGTGCGCATCCGGCAGTTCGTCAAATACAGCTCTTCTTCTGCGCGCGTCATGCCGACATAAGCCAACCGGCGCTCTTCTTCCATTTCTTCCTCTTCAAACAGCGACCGCGTATGCGGAAACACGCCTTCTTCCATGCCGACTAAAAAAACGACAGGAAACTCAAGCCCTTTTGCAGAGTGAAGCGTCATGAGCGCCACCGCCTGCGACTTTTCATCGTCTTCCAATTGATCAATGTCCGCAACAAGCGCCAAATCGGTTAAAAATGCAAGCAAACTTTTATCTTCGCTCGTTTTCTCAAATTCGAGCGCAACCGAAAAAAATTCATTCAAGTTTTCGAGGCGGCTTTCCGATTCAATCGTGCGTTCATTTTGGAGCATGGCGCGATAGCCGGTTTTTTCGAGCACTTCTTCAATCAGCTCGCTCACCGACAAAAAGTCCTGCATTTTTTCAAAGTTTTCAATGAGCGTGTAAAATTCATTCAAGGCATTTTCCGCCCGCTTGGACAGCCCCATCTGCTCCATTTCTTCCAATGCGGAAAACAAGCTTAGTCCGCGCGCTGCTGCATAATCCATCACTTTTTCAAGCGTTGCAGCCCCGATTCCCCGCTTCGGCACATTGACGATCCGTTCAAAACTAATATCGTCATCCCGATTCGCAATTAACCGCAAATAAGCCAGCAAATCTTTAATTTCTTTCCGATCATAGAACTTTGTGCCGCCGACGATGGCGTAGGGAATGTTGGCTTTCACGAATACTTCTTCGAGAACGCGCGACTGGGCATTCGTGCGATAAAGAACGGCGATGTCATTGTAGCTCCTACCTTTTTCTTTCATCCGCTCCACTTGTTCGACGATGAAATAAGCTTCGTCGCGTTCGGTTTCGCCGCGATAATACGCAATTTTATTTCCTTCTTCATTCTCTGTCCACAATTTTTTTTCTTTGCGGTTTTTGTTATAGGAAATCACTTCATTCGCAGCGTTTAAAATGGTTTTCGTTGAACGATAGTTCTGCTCAAGCAAAATGACATTTGCATCCGGATAATCGTGTTCAAACGATAAAATGTTGCCAATGTCGGCTCCGCGCCATTTATAAATCGACTGATCCGAATCGCCGACGACGCAAAGGTTTTGATGGCGCTCGCTCAGCATGCGAATGAGCACGTATTGCGCGTGATTCGTATCCTGATATTCATCGACATGAATGTATTGAAACTTGCGCTGGTAAAAATCGAGCACGTCAGGCGCGCGTTTAAAAAGCTCAATGGTCTTCATGATGAGGTCATCAAAATCAAGGGCGTTATTTTTTCGCAGTTTTTTTTCATATTCGGCATAGACATCGCGGACAACCGTTTGAAACGGATGAACAGGCTGTTCCGCCAATTGTTCCAGATCGGACGGCGTTTTTAATTCATTTTTGGCGCTGCTGATTGCAGCAACCACGCTTCTCGGGTCAAATCGCTTCGGATCGATGTTCAGCTCTTTCATCACTTGTTTGACAGCCGTCAACTGATCGGCTGCATCCAAAATCGAAAAGCTTCCGCTTCGATCGATGCGGCCGATGTCTCGCCGCAAAATCCGCACGCAAAGAGCATGAAAGGTGGAAATCCAAATGTCTTCCGCTTCCGGCCCCGCCAGAAGCGCCACCCGCTCTTTCATTTCACGCGCCGCTTTATTCGTAAACGTAATTGCAAGGATGTTCCACGGCGCAATCTTTTTTTCATAAAGCAAATAAGCGATCCGGTGCGTCAATACCCGCGTCTTCCCGCTGCCGGCGCCTGCCATGATCAACAGTGGGCCGTCCACCGTTTTCACCGCTTCGAGCTGCTGCGGATTCAAGCCGTCCAGCAATTGATCCATTCCTTGTTGTTTCATCCTATCCACCTCTATTTCACTGCTTCCACTGTTTCCAGCGCGCAATCAAGATTTTCATAGATGCTGTTTCCCACGATAATGGCATCGGCATGCTTCGCCATCTCCATCGCTTTTTCACGGCTGTCAATGCCGCCTCCATAAAATAATCTCGTTTGGCGAAGATGCTTTTTCACTGCAGCGGCGAGTGACGGATCACCATACGCTCCGCTATATTCAAGATAAAAAATCGGCAAATGAAACAGATTTTCAGCCAATTGTGCATATGCAATGACATCCTCTTTCGTTAAATCCGTCTCTGCCCGCGTCAGCTTCGCTGCTTTTGATTCGGCATTTAAAATGCAGTAGCCTTCAACGGCGAGTTCATCCCAATTCAGCAGCGGGCCGAATTGTTTGATCGCTTCATGGTGGAGCCCTTTAAACCATAGCGCTTCGCTGCTGTTCAAAACGGTCGGAATAAAATAAAAATCAAATCCGGGCGAAATGGAAGCAAGAGTCGACACTTCAAGCACGCATGGCACGGTAAAGCGGCGAATCCGGCCCAGCAGCTCTATCGTATTGTCAAACGTTACGCCGTCCGTGCCTCCGACGATGACGGCATCGGTTCCTGACGTGCAAACCGCTTCAAGGCTTGCGTCATCGATCGGTTTGTTCGGATCAAGTTTAAATGCGTGGCGCCAGCTTTTATAATCTTCCATGTCCGTAAGCCCCCTCGTACTACATCCTTTTCGCATTATATCACAATACGACATGTAAGCCTCCACCTGATTGCAGCAGGCGGAGGCTTACATGCAAAAATTATTTATTCTTTTTAGCGATTCGCTCCAGCACCATTTCATATGCGTCATTTCCATAATTCAAACAGCGCTTCACTCGGGAAATCGTCGCGGTGCTTGCACCTGTCTCTGTTTCAATTTGATGATACGTGTTGCCTTCACGGAGCATGCGTGCGACTTCGAGACGTTGGGCCAACGCTTGAATTTCATTCACCGTCGCCAGATCATCGAAAAAGCTGTAGCATTCTTCTATCGTCTCGAGCGACAGGATCGCTTCAAACAATTGATCTAACGTTGGTCCACGCAATTTATCGATTTGCACTCTGTTTCCTCCTCTAACAACTATTCCGTTTCCTTATTCGACAGCTGTACGATTTGATTCAATCCTGGACTTGCCGGCACGATATGAATCCATGTCTGTCCTGGAACAAACCCAACTGCACCTTCCGATGTTTTCGGAACGATTCTTCCGTTTTCATTCGCCCATTGAAGCTGGCGGACTTTTCCATTTTGAAGAAGAATGGCATTACCGCCGCTCGCCAGGTCGATTTCTTTGCGGCCAACGTCATCAAGAATGCGATGATTCGCTTCAATGATCAAAATGTTCGCCAGCGTCTTTGGTTCATTCGTTTCATAATCAGCCATTTGTTCGCTGCCGATCCACCGGGTGTATTCGTTTGCTGCTTCATCGTAGCTGTACGTCACTGAATAGCTGCTGCTGTACCGAACGGTTGCTTCCGCTGCTGAATCTCCTTGAATGCCATCCATTTCTTCTTCACTTAAAAACAGAAGCGGCGGGACGGTTTTTACAAGGGAATGCCCATTTTCTTCTGCACCTTTCGCAATGTTTTCATACGTAATGTATGAATTGTGCGGCGCTTTCCGGAAAGATGCGCGCTGAAACAGCGTGCCGTCATACGCAATTCCGTTAATGTGATCGATCGCGCCTGAATCAAGCATCATTTTCGCCTCTGGACTATAGCCGTGTGCAACAAAAAATGCATCATAGCCGTTAGCCAGATCGATAAAGTAAGGCCGCGCGCTTCGAACCGGACCGACGGCTTCCGGCTTTTCACTCTGAAAAATCGCAAGATAGCGCGTAATGTTTCCTTCGGCCAGCACCTCAAAAATGACATCGGCTTCATTTAAACCCGTTTGCGGCCGAGCTTTCGGATCGTTGTTCACGACAACCGCCACCGGCCGCGACTCATACGTATCTTGATCATTCGTTTGCAATCCTGTCAGCGGCAGCGTGAACGTCTCTTCCTGCGGCTCAGGCTCCGGATCGGGCGGTTTTTCTTTTTGTCCGCTTTTGCAGCCTGCCAAGGCAAGCATGCATGCACAAATCAATAGGAAGGCGCTTATTGAACGTTTCATTATTAAACCTCAATGATATAAAAATTTAGTTTCTTCTACTTTACTAGTTTAACGCATAATCGAAGGAAAGAGTACTGTTTTATTTTTAATTTCGAACAATCCTTTCGGCGTTACCCGAATATATGGCAGATGCGTCGATGAGAAAAACAGCAGGCTGTAGATCGGATCATCGTGTTTATAGCCGCGTTCTTTCAGCTTTTTCTCCAAATCCTTTTGAATTTCAATCAGCTCTTCCATCGGCTGAATCGACATCGTGCCGCGGATTTGCAGCGGAATGCTGCAAATCACTTCGCCGTTTTCAACGAGAGAAATTCCGCCTCCCATTTCCTTCACTTGCCGGAAAGCTTCAAGCATATCTCTGCGGTTTTTGCCGATTAAAATCAAATCGCCGGAGTTTGTAAACGTACTTGCAAAACCAAGCACTTTGTTCGCAAACCCTTTCAATAGCGTCGTGACTCGCCATTTGCCATTTCGATCAATCATCGTTAAGAAGGACTCGTCATGATCGGTTGACAGCTCTTTCACGCCAACGTCGATGTTAATGTTGTAAGGCTTCGTTACAACGGAGTTAATCAGCTCGATTCCGACAGGGAGAGAAAACATAATATCTTCTTCCGTCACTTCGAAATCAAACTGCAAAGGCTTGATTCCATATGCTTCCCACGGCGCCTGGATGTCAGGATAGGAGTCTTCGCCGTTAAAGCGGACCCACTGCCCTTTGGCCATTACAGAAATCGGCCGCGGGTTTTCGATGCTTTCCAGCACATTGATGTGCGCGAGCCGGCCCGGAGCAATCATGCCTAATAAATCATCCATCGCATAGTGCCGTGCAATGTTATAGCTGGCCATGGCGTACGCATCTTGTGGCGAAATGCCTTCTTCCAGCGCAATTTCCACCATCCGATCCTGCATGCCCTGTTCATAAAACGCAGGGGTTGAACCATCCGTGTTAAACATGACGCGATCGAAGTTATCGACGCCAAGTTCGCGCATTTCACGAAGCAGCTTCGCTAAATCCGGCCGAATGGAAGAATAGCGCAGGGAAGCCGTCATCCCAGCCGTTAGACGGTTGACTACTTCTTCGCCAGTCATCGCTTCATGGTCCGCATGAACGCCAAGCAAGGACATTTTCGTCAGCGTCTTGTACGAAGCTCCGGGAAAATGCCCTTCAATTTTCTTGCCGAGCTTCAATGTTTCTTGCATCCAATGCAAAATTTCATCATTTCCAGCCAGCACTTTTGGCCAGCCTGTCAACTCTCCGCCTTGAATAACAGACGGATGCGAAAGCCATTTTTTCACTTTGCCATTCGTAAAGATCAAATCTTCATCTTCCATTTCCGATTGCGAGTCGTAACGAGCCCACCAATAGATCGACGATGGCAAGTTGTTAAACTCTTCGACGATTGAAAGCGCTTTCTCGAAAGGCAGCTGCAAAAACATCAGCAAGTTGTCATTCACAATCGTCGTCGTCCCGTGTTTCGCAGCAAACTGTGCAAGTGTCAGCGGATTATAAATGAAAAACGGATGGGCATGCGGCTCGATATAGCCCGGCACTAAATATTGCTTCGAGCAGTCGACAATTTCTTTGGCAGGCTTTGCCGGCATTTCAGGACCAACGTAAACGATGCGATCGTGTTGAATCCAAATATTCGCTTTTAACCATTTTTTTAATGCTGTATTTAAATAGGTGGCATCTTTTAACACGAGTGAAGGCGCTTTCTGTCCATCAATAATCGCAAGATGCGACCTCATCGTTTTTTTATTCCAATGCAATGTACGATTCGCCAATTGGCTTCCTCCTAAACTATAAATTAAGCTTAGCTGTCTTTATATTAACATATTTTAACGTATTAAAGAAAGAAAGATGTTACTATTTTTTGTCGATGGGAATACTTCGATATTCAATGGCTAGACCCGCGCATTTTGAAAACGTTTTCAATGTTTATGCGGGATCGTTTAAATGTATGCTCATTTTCACTAAAAAGTTCCAAAGAATATTTTAACTTGCAAACGTTAATGATGATAAAAAAGGAGGATTAAAAAATGGATAGACAGCGCGCGAAAGAAATCGCAGCATCGCCAATCATGGCCAACGTCACGTGGAACGGCATTCCCGTCTATATTCAAAACGTGCATGAACAAAAAGATTTGGCAAGAATATATCCGCTCAATGAACCAGAAAATGAGCAAGAAGTTCCGCTTTCACAATTGATTGAGCACTGAACAAGGAGGCTGTGCATGTTGGATAGAGAGCAGGCATTAAAGGAAAACAAATGGCATATCGCAACACTGTCAGAAGAAGAAAAAGAAGAATTAAAACGACTGGAAGAAGAATTAGATGTGGTGCTGATTGCATATGAAGAAGGACAGCAGATGAAATGAATGATGCAAAGCGACTCGGCGACTCTACCGATGAATAGAGAGTCGCCTGTTTGTTTAATCGTGCACCGCCATCCTGCCGTCCGCCAGCCAAAAATTGCATGTGCAGCGATGCTTCGATTCCTGCTGCAATCGTCTTAAGATGCCGGTAGATTGACAACAATTAAAAAGAAGTCTTTTTCAGCGCGCGGTGCGCGATGTCTCTCCGATAAAAACAGCCTTCGCAATGCAGGCGGGATAAGTTATCGTACACATGATCCACGCTGTCTTGCAATGTTTTTCCTTTGCCAACGACGAGGAAGACGCGCCCGCCGTTTGTCACAAATGCATCGTTCACTTTTTTCGTGCCCGCATGAAAAACGAGCGCATTCGAATCGAGCTTTTCAAACCCGATGATACGGCTGCCTTTTTCATAATCGCCGGGATAGCCGTTGGATGCAACGACCACGCCGGTTAAACAATCGTCTGACCAGCGCAGCTGAACTGGTTCGTCATTTAACAGTTTGAAGATGACGTCAGCGAGATCGTTTTCCAGCCGCGGCAAAACGACTTGGGTTTCCGGATCCCCAAAGCGTGCATTAAATTCGATGACTTTCACGCCGTTTTTCGTCAAGATTAAGCCCGCATATAAAATTCCTGTAAAAGCCCGATCTTCTTTCATCATTGCCGCAGCAGCCGGCTTTAAAATCGACTCAACCGCATCGGCGACAATCGAATCGCTGATTTGCGGCACCGGCGAATACGCGCCCATTCCGCCTGTATTCGGCCCTTGATCGCCGTCATAGGCCCGCTTATGATCTTGCGAGATCACCATCGGATAAACGGTTTCTCCATTCACAAAAGCCATAAGCGAAAATTCTTCGCCTTCAAGAAATTCTTCAATGACGATTTGAGCGCTTGCGTCGCCAAAACGGCGCTCTTCCAGCATCGCGTGCACGCTTTCAATCGCCTCCGCTTCGGTCATGGCAACGGTGACGCCTTTCCCTGCAGCCAGCCCGTCTGCTTTAATGACGATTGGCGCACCTTTTTCCTTAATATAAGCGACCGCTTTTTCAACATCGGCAAATGTTTCGTATTCGGCTGTCGGAATCCCATATTTCACCATCAAAGCTTTCGCAAAACTTTTGCTTCCTTCAATGATCGCTGCTTTTTTCCGCGGGCCAAATACCGTTAATCCTTCGGCTTCAAATCGATCGACAAGCCCATCAATAAGCGGCTGCTCAGGGCCGACAAACGTGAGAGCGATTTTTTCTTTTTTTGCAAAAGCAGCCAGCTCATCATGGTCCTTTTCATCAATCGGAACGATCTCCGCAACATCTGCCATTCCGTCATTTCCTGGAGCCGCGTAAACTTTTTCAACTTTCGGGCTTTGCGCAAATTTCCAGGCGAGCGCATGCTCGCGGCCGCCTTTTCCAATGATTAAAACATTCATTGCCAGCTCTCCTAACCTCGTATTAATGTTTAAAATGCCTTACGCCAGTAAACACCATTGCAATTCCGTATTCATTCGCTTTATCAATCGATTCCTGGTCGCGGATCGATCCGCCAGGCTGAATGATCGCCGTCACTCCCGCTTTTCCAGCTTCTTCAACCGTATCATTCATTGGGAAAAACGCATCGGATCCCATCACAGCGCCTTTCGCATCTTCGCCTGCTTGCTCAATAGCAATTTTTGCCGCTCCGACACGGTTCATTTGACCCGCGCCAATGCCAACCGTCCGATTGTCCTTCGCGAGTACAATCGCATTCGATTTCACGTGTTTGACGACGCTCCAAGCCAATTTTAAAGCTTCCCATTCTTCTTCGCTCGGCTTTCTTTCCGTCGGAATCGAAATGTCGGCATCTTCAAGCGTATAGCGATCAGGCTCCTGGACGAGCAAACCGCCTGAAATCGATGTGAGCTGCATGTCATCTTGCGCGCCGCCATCCATATCAAGCGCAAGCAGACGCAAATTTTTCTTTTCAGTTAAAATTTCAAGCGCTTCCTTGCTAAAGGAAGGGGCAATTATAATTTCTAAAAAGATCTCTTTCATTTTTTTTGCTGTTTCGGCATCAATTTCCCGATTTGCCGCGATGATCCCGCCAAAAATCGAAACCGGATCCGCCTCATACGCCTTCCTGTATGCCGAAAGCAATGAATCTTCTCCCCGGCCGACCCCACAAGGATTCATATGCTTCACTGCGGCAACCGCAGGTTCTGAAAATTCCTTGACAATCTGGCAAGCCGCGTTCGCATCTTGAATGTTATTGTACGACAGCGCTTGTGTTGTGCTGGTAGGCAATGATCCAGCCTCAGAGACCTATGTACGGTCCAAGGAA
>CALKAO010000092.1 GCA_937983115.1 uncultured Caryophanales bacterium | reverse complement strand
GGCGACCGGTTCGACTTCATTTTGAATGAAGTCGCGCACGTTGTTTTTTAAGAACGCAATGTCTTCAGGCAATGTAAAATCCATTCGTTTCTCTCCTTTAATCGTTTATTCTCCCTGCGTTAAACATCACAGAAATCAGTTGTCAGAGTGGGTGTAATCGTAAAATCCTCTGCCTGTTTTTCTGCCCAGTCTGCCGGCTTTCACATATTTGACGAGCAGCGGGCTGGGCCGGAATTTTTCGCCGAGGGTTTTATGCAAATATTCCATGTTGCGAAGCCGGGTGTCCAATCCGACAAGGTCGGCAAGCTCGAGCGGCCCCATCGGATGGTTGAGCCCAAGTTTGATCGCTTTGTCGATATCTTCGACGCTTCCGACGCCTTCCATGACCATGTTCATCGCTTCATTGCCGATGAGGCAGTTCATGCGGCTCGTTGCAAACCCCGGAAATTCGTTGATTTGCACGCATTCTTTTCCGATTTGTTTTCCGAACTGCAGCGCTTTTTCCATCGTTTCATCGGATGTTTCCAAGCCGCGGATGACTTCGATGAGCTTCATTTTTGGCACCGGGTTAAAAAAGTGAAGAGCGACGCATTGATCCGGGCGTGTCGTTGCCGCAGCGATTTCGGTCGGGCTCATCGTTGAAGTGTTTGTCGCCAAAATGGCATGGCGCGGCGCAAACTCATCAAGCTGCTTGAAGACGTCGATTTTTAAATCCATCAATTCGAGAACCGCTTCAATGACTAGATCAGCATCTTTCGCCGCTTCTTCGATGCTTGTGGCATAGCGAATCTTTTCGATGTTTTGCTGCGCTTCTTTTTCTGTTGTTTTGCCCAGCTTGACAGCGATGTCAAACTGTTCTTTCATATATGCTTTGCTTGATTCCAAAGCTTCTTCTTTAATGTCCTGGAGCGTGACGGCAATGCCTTTAAGCGCAATGGCAAAAGCGATGCCTCTTCCCATTGTGCCTGCGCCGATGACAGCTGCTTGTTGGACCATCTTGATGTTTACCTCCCTTTAAAATTCGCCTGTCTTTTTTCCAAAAATGCCGATGTCCCTTCAAGTTTATCTTCAGATTCAAATAAAATCGCTTGCGACAGTTTTTCGATCATCAATCCTGTTTTGATGTCCGTTTCAGTGCCTTGATGAACGGCTAATTTTGCAAGCATCACTGCTAGCGGCCCTTTGCTGATTATTTTTTCAGCAATTTCTTCTGTTTTTGCTGCAAGCTCGTCTGGTGAAACCACTTCGCTAACGAGGCCGATTGATTTCGCCTCTTCGGCATCAATAATTTTCCCCGTTAAAATCATTTCAAGCGCTTTGCCTTTGCCGACGAGACGCGCAAGGCGCTGTGTGCCGCCTGCAGCAGGAATGATCGCTAAATTCAATTCCGGCAGACCGAGTTTTGCGTTCGTTGAAGCCACACGAATATCGCAAACCATTGCGAGTTCACAGCCGCCGCCAAGAGCAAAGCCGTTGATCATCGCGATGGTTGGCTTTGTGCATGCTTCGATTCGATCGTAAACTTGCTGCATGCTGCCGCTTTGAAGCGCATCGAGCATCGTTTTTTCTTTCAGCTGATTGATATCCGCCCCTGCAGCAAATGACTTTTCCCCTGCGCCCGTAAACACAATGCATTTTACTTCATCGTCATTTTCCAGCTCTGCCAATGCGCGGGTTATTTCATCGAGCGTTTGAGCATTGAGCGCATTGCGGACTTCAGGTCGATTAATCGTTACATACGCCAGTTTTTCCTTTTTTTCAACAAGAATGTTTTTGTACGCCATTTTAGCTCCCCTTTCGTTTTTTAAGCTCTTCTTCAACTAAAATTCTTTTTAGCAGCTTGCCGACCGTATTTCGCGGCAATGCATCACGAATTTCAATTTCTTTAGGAACTTTGTAGCGGGTTAAATGCTGATAGCAATGATCGATAAGCTCTTCTTCGCTTGCTTTCTTGCCTTCTTTGAAAACGACAAACGCTTTTACTCGCTCGCCGCTGTAGTCGTCAGGTATGCCAATCACGGCGGCTTCTTTCACTGCTGGATGATCATACAGCACATCTTCGACTTCTTGCGGATAAATATTAAATCCGCCTGAAATGATCATTTCTTTTTTCCGGCCGACGATATAAAAATAGCCTTCTTCATCCATCTTAGCTAAATCGCCCGTGTACAGCCAGCCGTCACGAAGCGCTTTTGCCGTTTCTTCCGGCTGATTCCAATACCCTTTCATCACTTGGGGGCCTTTGACAATCAGTTCTCCTATCTCGCCGATTTCAACTTCATTCCCAGCGTCATCCACAACTTTGCTGTCCGTCAATGGGATTGGAATGCCAATGCTGCCGACTTTTCGCTTGAAATGAATCGGGTTGCGATGCGTGGATGGCGAAGATTCAGACAAACCATAGCCTTCCAAGATGGGAACGCCAGTAATTTCTTTAAATCGGCGCAAAATTTCCTGCGGAAGCGGAGCTGAGCCGCTTGAACACACTTTGAGACAATCAAGGCCATACGCTTTTACATTCGGGTGATTCACGAAAGCATTATACATCGTCGGAACACCTGGGAAAAAACTCGGGCGGTATGTTTTGATCAGTTCAAGCACTTCATCAACCTGGAATTTACGGACAATTAAAATCGCTTGGCCCGAAAAAATCGAAACATTCATCGCTGCCGTCATGGCAAACACGTGGTAGAAAGGTGTTGCCGCCAATGTGACTTCTTTCCCGTCTTCAAGGAGATCACTGTACATTGCATAGCTTTGAATGACATTCGCCAGCAAATTGTAATGCGTAAGCATGGCGCCTTTCATTTTGCCTGTCGTGCCGCCTGTATATTGGATGACAGCGATGTCTTCATGAACGTCGATCTCGGTGTACGCTTCCAATGGCTCGGAACGATCGATCAATTCGTGCAAATCATATGAAGGCCATGTGAGAGCAACTGCATCCGGATTCGAATCGTTGGATAAAAACACGGCTTTTAAATGTTCCGTCTCAATCTGATGAAGCGTGCGGCGATTAGAATCATGCGTCACAATATATTTCATTCCTACATCGTTGACGATATATTGCAGTTCCCTGGGCGTATACAACGGATTGACCTGCACAACGATGGCGCCAAGCATTTGAGCTGCATAATAGCTGATTATATAGTCGGGATGATTTGCAAGCATTAAGCCAATTCGATCGCCTTTTTTCATTCCGAGCCGCTTCCAGGCATTTGCCAGCCGATCGACTTTTTCTTTCAATTGCCGATATGCCATTTTGCGCCCTTCATAAATGATCGCTGTTGCATCAGGAAATCGATGGAATGTCCGTTCTAAAATTTGATATAAAGAACGATTCGGAATTTCTAGTAAATTATTATTTTTCTCACTGTAAAACTTCAGCCACGGTCGATTGGTCAATTTGTTCAAACGGCCCCCCCTTTATGAAAGATGGTCTCAACCATATTATAAAGAAGCTCCTCCATCCACGGCAATGATTTGTCCTGTAACAAAATCGCTCGCCCGGCTTCCGAGAAAGAGGGCCGCCCCTTTTAAATCGTGTTCTCCGCCAATGCGCTTCATCGGATTTTTCTCGCGAATCAAATCTCCTCTTTGCTCTAAAACGACTCTCGTCATCTTCGATGGGAAAAAACCAGGTGCAATGGCATTTACAGTAATGTTATGATGCGCCCATTTTCGCGCCAAATCTTTTGTAAAATGCACAACGGCTGCTTTGCTTGTGCTGTAGCCAATCGCATTTAACACTTCCGGCGGTTCAGCCTTTATTCCAGCAACGGATGCAATATTAATAATTTTGCCAGCTTTTTGCTCAATCATTTGTTTTCCAACGGCTTGCGACATAAGAAATGTGCCAGTTACGTTCACGTTCATCACTTTTTCCCATGCATGAAGCGGCATTTCTTCAACTGGCGCTCCCCATGACGTGCCGCTGTTGTTTACCAGGATGTCGATGCGGCCAAATTCTTCCAACACCGTATTGACGAGCTGATTTACTTGCTCGGGATCGGTTACATTGCACGCGTATGCTTTAGCACTCGCGCCATTGTTTCGCAGCTCAGCAGCTGCCGATTCACAGTTTTCCAGTTTGCGCGAACATAAAACAACGGTGCAGCCAGCGTCAGCAAACGCCGTTGCGATTTGTTTTCCCAAGCCTCCTCCGCCGCCGGTAATGATGGCAACTTTCCCTTTTAAATCAAACAAGTCGTATGTATTCAAATCAACCCCTCCTCCTTTACTGCCTATTCTATCAGAAATTAACCGGACATCGTTAAACGTCCGGTTAATTTTCTGCCAAAACGTGGCGCGCAATGATTAAGCGCTGGATCTCATTAGTCCCTTCATAGATTTTTGTAATGCGGGCGTCCCGATAAAAACGTTCAACGGGGTATTCTGCAATGTAGCCAATGCCGCCATGGATTTGAAGCGCTTTGTCGGCGACGCGATTGAATACTTCTGAAGCATAGAGCTTCGCCATGGAAGCTTCTTTAATGACTTTCTTGCCTTCATCGATCATTTGAGCTGCTTTCAGCGTCAATGTGCGGGCCGCTTCTGTTTCTGTCGCCATATCAGCGAGCATCCACTGAATCGCCTGATTTTCAGCAATCGGCTTTCCAAATTGAACGCGCTCTTTCGCATAACTGGCAGCCAGCTCAATCAATTTATCGCATGAGCCAACGGATCTTGCAGCCAATCCTACGCGGCCTTCGCCTAAAATTTTTAATGCAGAAACATAGCCCATGCCGACTTCTCCAATGACATTTTCTTCTGGAACTTCACAATCTTCAAATATAATTTCACTCGTGTACGAACCGCGCAAACCCATTTTTTTATCAACTTTGCCAACACGGAATCCGGGAAAACCTTTTTCCACGAGAAAAGCGGTTATGCCTTTTGCCCCTTTCGATTTGTCAGTTACGGCAAAAACAGTAAATACATCCGCGACCGGCCCATTTGTAATAAAGTGCTTGCTGCCGTTTAAAATCCATTTGTCCCCTTTTTTCTCAGCCCGCGTTGATAAATTGGTAGCGTCTGAGCCAGCGCCCGGCTCAGAAAGTGCAAATGCCGCAATCTTATTTCCTGCAGCCATGTCAGGCAAATATTTCTTTTTTAATTCTTCTGAGGCAAGCTTGACAAGCCCGGTACTTCCAATGCCGGTATGTGCGCTGATCAGCGAAACGTAGCCGTTATGAGTCCGGCCGAGCTGCTCCAAAACAAGCACTTTCCCGACCGTATTTAAACCGATCCCGCCGTATTCTTCCGGGATGCTCATTCCAAAAAGCCCCAATTCTTTTGCTTTTTCAATTAAGTGTTCAGGAATTTTGTCTTCATCTTCAATTTGCTGCGCGTATGGTTCAACTTCATTTTCAACAAAATTTCGCACCATCGTTTTCATCTGCAGCATTTCATCGGAAATGTCAGCCATGTTCCTTCTCCTTTCAAAAATTTTCTATACCCAGTTAGTATGCAATTTTCATGCCAGATTAATTAGTTTAAGAAGATAGCATTTTGCATTAAAAAAGCTTTTGATTTAATTCAATATTGCATGATATAATTCATTATTGAATTAAATGATGTTCAATTTTTCCAAAACATCTGTGTACAATATCAAGAACGCAAGCCCGAAAACGCAATAAATCCTATTGGATCAAAAAGATACAGCAAACACATGCACATGCGATAAATTCCCCAATAAATTGCTCACTGCCGTCATTGGGAAAACCGGCGCTGCCAATCCCCACGCACCAAGCATAAGCATAGTTAAAAGCTAGCGTCATAGATAAATGACATGCCAAGCTGCACCGGATCATCACTTATTAAATATAATATAATGAACATAAACAGATGAAAGCCTGTTAAGCTGAATAAAATAATCGTCATCGCAAATAAAAAATCGAAATGCCAATCCGCCAATCTTGAGAATTCGTTCTTAAAAACCCAGCCAGTTTCCAAAATTCGTCTGGCTGGCAGCGCCGCTAAATAAACCCGTTGTCAAAAATAATGCCGCTTCTTTTTTTGAAACAGCGGAATTGTTTTTTTCACATCGCGCTTGCTTCCACAGTCAACAGGCGATGCCGCTTTTTAATCAGCAGCCAAACAACAGGAAAGAAAAACGCAGTCAATATGACAACGGTTATCGCCCGGCCGGCTGATCGAACAATAAACAAAACCTGCCACGGACAGAAGCAAAAACAGCTCAATAATCTTTGGCCAGTTCACTTTTGTTTCCGCATTCAACTAAAATCATCATCCTGCGCCGCAGCGGTTTCACGTTGCTTCAAGCCCGCTTTTTGCCGTTGAATCGGCAAAGATCTATAAATCTCGTATTCCACGCAAATGGATGCAGCTTTTTTTCGTTTACTCATTGCCGTCAATAAACAGCAAACTGCTGTACAGCGCTTGCACAGTGGGCGTGCGAATGCCAAGCGCTCTTCCTTTTTTTACAAAATAGCCTGACAGCGATTCCACTTCCATCTTCTTTCCATTTAGCCGATCTTGCAGCATGGACGGCTTGTGCTCTCGAACAAATTCAGCTTTCTTAAACGTTGCTTCAATCATCTTCTCGCCAAGAGGAATGCCGCATTTATTGGCAATTTCAAGCACTTCACGGCAAATGTTTTCTGCTGTCTCCCGCAATTCATGATTGTCTAGAATTTCACCTACATTCGCTTTTGATAGCGCAGCAAGCGGGTTAAACGTTGCGTTCCACAACACTTTTTTCCATTTCGATTCCATAACATTATCCACTGCGGCCGTATCGATGCCCGCTTCTTTCAACACATTCGCAATGTGCCGGCAAGTTGAAGCGCTTGATTCATGCAATGCCCCGATAAGCAATTTAACAACGCCATCCTGCTTGATGACACCCGGCTTTTCAACATGTGAAGAAATGTACGTCGCAGCGGACAGCACGCGTTTTTCACCAAAAATTTCCATTAAAATTTCTTCATTATCCACCCCATTTTGCAGCGTTAAAATCATTGCATCATCATTTCCGAGCGCGTGTATGTTTTCAGCTGTCGCCCGCGTATCCGGTGATTTGACACAAAACAAAATAAGTTCCACATCGCTGAACTTCGCGATGTCATCTGTAAAAATTCCGTCTACCGTCATTTCACCATCTTTTCCAATAATCGTTAAACCGGATTGCTGCATCTCCTCCAAATGCCGCCCCCGGGCCAAAAAGACAACGTCATGACCTGCCTGTTTCAAGCATGCGCCAAAATAGCCTCCAACGGCTCCTGCACCAGCAATGCCAATTTTCAACATAACCCCTCCTATTGAATCGTCAAATTGTATTTTTTTAATTTGCGCACGATTGTCGCTTGGCTCGTATCAAGCGCTTTTGCAATCTCATAAGTTGTCCGATACGTTTGACAAGCGGTTTGAAGCACTTGTTTTTCGGCTGATTCTACAGCGTCTTTTAAAGTTTGTCTATCAGGATGCATAAACAAATGCTCGTCCTGCTGCCGGTAATCAGGCGGCAGATGGGAGAGCGCAATCTCATCGCTGCCCGTCGTTAAAACGAGACGCTCTACCAAATTGGCTAACTCGCGAACATTTCCCGGCCATGAATAAGAATAGAAAAATTCATGCAATTCATGATTAAACGTTTTATGCAGCTGATATTTTTTGTTTGTTTTTTCCAAAAAATGCTGTACGAGCGGCAAAATATCATCACGGCGCTCTCGAAGCGGCGGAACATGGATGGGAATGACATTTAAACGGTAAAACAAATCTTCGCGAAACTTCCCTTCTTTTACCATCTTTTGCAACTCTTGATTCGTTGCCGCCACGACTCGCACATTTACTCGAATCGGCTTTGTCCCGCCGATACGCAGCAGTTCATTTTCCTGCAAAACACGAAGCAGCTTGACTTGCAGCTCCAGTGGAAGCTCTCCGATTTCATCTAAAAAAATAACGCCGTTATGCGCGAGCTCAAACAAGCCTTGCTTGCCATTTTGATGAGCGCCTGTAAACGCTCCGCTCTCATAGCCAAAAAGCTCGGATTCCAATAAGTGAGCCGGAATTGCGCCACAGTTCACTTTTATGAATTCACCCGTTTGGGAACGGATGCTTTTATGATAAATTTCACTGGCAATCACATCTTTTCCTGTGCCTGTTTCTCCTAAAATAAGAACCGTCGCATCCACGTTTGCAATTCTGGCGATCACATCAAAAATTTCTTTCATCTTTTCGCTGACAACGACAATCCCGCCATGATGATTCGCTAAGGTTCGCAGCTTTTTGAGCTCGCGCTTATATTTTTTATTTAAATCTTTCATTTTTTTAAGTTCGCGATGCAAATCGTTTAACTCGGTTAAATCACGAATATTCGTTACAATTTTTTCAATTTCGCCTTCTTCATTAAAAACGGGGTTGCCCGTCATCAAGGTATCCTTCCCGGCATAATTCAACTGATTGATCGTCACGCGCCGTTTCTTTTTTAAAACTTCGTGCGTCACCGATGTTTTTAAAATGCCGCGCTGGATCAATTCGTCTACGGTTTTGCCGATGTAATATTCTTTCGGTATCCCTGTTATCCTTTCAATCGCCGCATTCGTTTTAAGCGTCTTTCCTTCCGGATCTGTAATGTAGATGCCGTCGTAAGAGTTTTCAAAAATGGCATTCAATTCACGAGTGCTTTCTTTTAATTCATTGAATTGCGCAGCGAGGGAATAAGGAGCCAAAATATAGATGTCGGCTTGCTGCTTCCAATTTTGTTTAATAAATAGATAAGGTTGTCCATTCCATTTTGCGAAGACGACCGATTCCATCTGTTTGTCATCCCAAATATCGAAAACCTGCGAAACTTTCGATTCCGAGAAATGAGGCCATTCGGCTCGCATTTTTTCATTCATTGCGATGATGATGCCGTCTGAATTGCAAGCAAACGAAGGAAAAGGGACTTCGTTTATAAGCTGAGACACAGTCATGTTGCTCACCTCTAGCTTATCAAGCGATGAACGTGCAATCGTTCTTTTCGCATTTCTATCATGTTTAAAACCCTGCAATGCAGGGCTTTGAATTAATGGTAAAATTGCAAGTCTTTAAAAGGCCAGTATTTGACATTGACTTCGCCGACGATTTGGTCAAAAGGGATGACGCCAAGATTGCGGCTGTCCGTACTGTTTCTGCGGTTATCCCCGAGAACAAAGACTGTATTTTCGGGAACGGTCTCTTTCCCGATAATCTGTTGAAGCGTAAAATCATGCGTCAATCGCTCGCCATTTTTTTTCAGCTCATCTAAAAACGGCTCGTCATAAGGCTCCCCATTTATGTACAAGACATCATTTTTATATTCAATGTGTTCGCCTGGCAATCCGATAACCCGTTTAATGTAATCGGCCTGGCTGCTCGCATGAAAAACAATGACATCAAAACGTTCGGGCTCATACATTTTATACACGAGCTTATTGACAACGAGGCGATCTCCATGGTGCATCGTCGGTAGCATCGAATCTCCTTCAACGATATAATTTGTAAATAAAAAAGCGCGAATGATGAAAGCAATGATAACTGCCAAAAGTATCGTTCGAATCCAGCTAAATACTTCGTTTCCTTTTGCTGCCAAAGAGCTGCCACACCCCACTACAAAAATTGTTAACACTATTGTAACATTTATTTTCTATTATGTTACAAATTTTTATTGCAAGTTCAATCGAACAGAGCATCAATTTGAAAATCTCGCTTTTCATTCAGTATAAAAATGGGTAAAGTAATGTTAGCATGACGCATGAGGGAGGAAAAAAATGAAAAAATCACGAATCATCCCTGTACTATTCCTTTCTGCTCTTTTTAGTTTAGCCAGCTGCGGAGCAGCCGAACCATCCGAAGAATTAACGAATGCAAATGAAAAAATCGATAATGCGTCTTTAAATGCAGACGGCAAACAAAAAAATAAACCAGCTGTCATGAACGACCTCGGCATTTATGTTGGACAAGTCGATCCGCATACGGTCGAAATTGAAACAAACGAAGGGCCAAAAGCATTTCAACTGACGGACCAATCGGCAAAACAAATCGATGCGCTTCAACCCAATGATAACGTGCGTTTTGAATATATCATCAATAAACATAAACAAAACGTCCTGCAGTCAATCGAAAAAATCAATGCAGCTGAAAATAACACAGCCACAAAAGAAATTGGCATTTACAACGGCCAGCAAGACCCGCATACGATCGAAATCGACACGCAAGATGGACCAAAAGCTTTTCAACTGAGCGATGAAGCGAAAGTCCAAATCGAATCGCTCCAAACCGGCCAAAAAGTCGCCTATACTTATCGCATCAATGGCCTGCAGCGATTGATTGAAACGATTCAACCCGTGGAAGAATCAAATAAAAGGTGAAGCGATGCGGCTTCACCTATGCGGGCTGACGGCGTTTCAATTTCCATTCATTTTCTATTTTTCAAGTGGAACGATGGCCATTGTGCAGCGCGAAATGCATATTAACTTCTCATTCTCATCCGTGATTTTTATATCCCAAACCATTGTTTTTCTTCCTTTATGCAAAGGTGTGGCAACGGCTGTAACTGCGCCATCCGTTTTCCCTCTGACGTGATTGGCATTAATCTCCAAACCGACGGCAGTATATTTTGACAGATCAATATTTATAATGGTTCCATAGCTGGCCACCGTTTCCGCAAGCGCAACCGTGGCGCCTCCATGAAGCAGCTCCATCGGCTGCTGCGTTTTTGGGCCGACAGGCATTTTTGCGATCACACAATATTATGACAATTTTTCAAAAGCGATATCCAAATGCCCCATTAACGTTTGTTCATAAGCGGCGGTCCCCAGCTTATCCAGTTCTTTTGCATCCATTGCAGATTCACTCCTTTTGTCGGAAAAAGCAGATAATCAATCTTGTTTTTTGAAAATACAAAATCGAAAGGCTATTTTAATTCCAGCCATCACAGCAGCGATATCACGCACGCAAGATGGCGAAATCGATGAAAGATGGTTCGCATCCCGTTTGAAAAAAGCTGCTGTTTTCTGCAGCATGAAGCGTTATATCAAAAAAATGGCCGATGCACAAATTCTATATGCACAGGCCATATTCATGCATTCAGCCGCTCGATTTTTAAATCGAAAATCCGCCAAGCTTCGTATCTAAATATTCTAAAATGCCTTCTTTTCCGCCTTCACGGCCGATGCCGCTTTCTTTCATGCCTCCAAACGGCGCTGCTGCCGCCGTCGGATTAATGTCGTTAATGCCGACGATTCCAAAACGGAGCTTTTCAAACGCATGAAACGCCGTTTTCATATCGTTCGTATACACATAAGAAGCAAGGCCGTAATTCGTATCATTGGCCATCTCAATGACTTCGTCGATCGTTTCAAACGCAATAATCGGCGCAACCGGGCCAAACGTTTCTTCACGATAGATTTTCATTTCTGGGGTAACATTTGTCAGCACGGTCGGAGCATAAAAATAGCCGTTTTTCAAATGCTCGTCTTCAAGGCGCAAACCTCCAGCAATTACATCGGCGCCTTTCTCTCTTGCGTCGTTCACTTGATCGTTTACCTTTTCAAGCGCCGCTCGATCGACGAGAGGTCCGATTGCCACTCCTTCATCAAGTCCATTGCCTGCTTTCATCCGATTGACGCGTTCAACTAGCGTTTTTGTAAAAGGCTCGACGAGATCTTGGTGCACATAAATTCGGTTCGGGCTGATGCAAGCTTGTCCGGTATTTAAAAATTTCACAAGTGAAGCTCCTTTTGCGGCATGGACTGGATCCGCATCTGGAAACACGATAAATGGCGCATGCCCGCCCAGTTCCATCGATACTCGCTTCACCTGTCTCGCTGCTTTTTCTGCGATCATCTTGCCGACTTCCGTTGAACCGGTAAACGTGATCTTTTTCACCGTTTCATTCGTCAGCAATTCATCTCCAACTTCAGAAGGGTCGCTTGTCGGGACTAAATTCACGACTCCGTTCGGCACACCCGCTTCATCAAAAAGTTTGATCGTTTCAATGGCACAGAGCGGAGTTTGCTCCGCTGGCTTTAAAACAACCGTGCAGCCTGCCGCAAGCGCTGGAGCGATTTTGCGCGTCAGCATTGAGATCGGATAATTCCACGGTGTAATGGCGCCTACGACGCCAATCGGCTGCCTCAAAACGACAAAGCGCTGGTCGCCTCTCGGCGCCGGAAGCACTTCACCATATACCCGCTTTGCTTCTTCTGCATACCAAAGCAAAAAATCTGCCGCATACTGGACTTCATTGCGAGCCGCTTTGATCGGCTTCCCTTGTTCTTTCGTCATCGTTTCCGCCAAGTGTTCTTTTTTTTCCATCATCAGGTTGTACACGCGGTACAAATATTCAGATCGTTGAAAAGCCGTCAATGATGACCAAGAGTCAAACGCTTGCTCCGCAGCTTCTATCGCGCGTTTTGCATCTTCTCTCGTTCCATCAGCTGCCTCGCCTAAAACTTCTCCAGTTGCGGGATTTGTCACTTGAAATGTTCCATTGCTCGAGTTTGCCCATTCCCCATTAATATAAAGCAATCATACCCCTCCTAGCTTTAGAATGAAACGAAAGAAAGGAAGGTGCAACCTTCCGCCTTTCTATTTACTATTAGATTGTGTGAAATTTTGGCAATTGTCAAGCGCTAATCGAATCGTCCACTTCTTTCTTTTTGCTTCTCGTCCAGTCGAATTCAAGCATGAGCCATAAAACGATTCCAACGCCCAATCCCCAGGCCGCGCCTTTCGCAACGAGCACCGCGCCGATAATCACGGCAATGCCTTTTTCCAATGTGGTTGTATCTTTCAGCATCTCCATCGCTAAATAGCCGCACAAATAGCCTTGAATAAGCATGGTCAGCGTCATTCCGATTGCAAGCCCCGGCTGGAAAAGCGTGACGACAGGCCCAAGCAGCAGCGCAAAACTCATTCCCCAGAAAATTCCGGTTGCACCGCCCCAATAGCTGTCAACCACTTTTCTCGGATTATTCATATAGCGAGTCGTGACGAGCGCCTGGCCAGCCGTCCATTGCGGTCCTGACAATCCAAGAAACGGCATAAAAATAGACTGAACTCCATTGCGAATCGCTACGATGATACTGTTTCTCGTTGGGCTGAATACAAGCTTTTCATCTTTCCGCACTTCATTTGCCCGTTTAATTAGCGAACTTACAACAAGAATATCGCCAAATGCGATAATATACGCTGCAATCGCCAATGGAAGCGCTTGCAGGAAATATTCAAACGGTGGAACGCCAACACCAAAAATGCTGTAATTTGATAGAATTTCTCCTATTGGCATCGGGGTAAAGCTCCAGGAAAGGGTGGGCTTTGAAACTTCCCCAATAATGATCCCAAACACATAGGCAAGTGCAAACGGAATCGCAATGCCGTATTGCACTACGAAGCGAAACAGCGAATAGCGTTCGCGCAGAGGCTCGGCAGATTTTGAAAACATCATGAAAAACCCAACCGCTGCACCGACGAGAATCGTTATCGGCATACTCCACACACGGCCGTCAGCCTGGAATTCGCCAAATATGGCAGCAAATCCAGCTCCAATTAAAATTCCGGCTTTTAATGAAAGCGGAACTTTATTGACTAAATATTCTGCACCTTTTAAAAGCCCCATGACTAAGAAGATGAGGGCAACCATGGCCTGCAGCGCAATGAGCGCCTGAATTCGCGCCTCGCCTTCCGGATATGCAGATAAAAACGCCACGTATAGCGGAATCCCAGCTGTTATCCAGCCAGCGACAGATGGATCGCCAAAATGCGTATGCAGCAAATATAAAAAGTTGTTGATGATGACAAAAACAATCGCAAGTTCAAATGGAATTCCGAGCACATCTAGCATAAACGCGGTAATGCTCATCGGCACAACACTTAAAATCGCACCTTGAATCCAGTCGGGAATTTCAATTTTATAATGGACAAGCGGCAGCCTGACTTTTAATGGGCCGAACATATGCGGCTGTTCAAGCCCGTCTTGTCTGCGTTTATAAATCCCCATTGCGCAACCCCCTTATTTTTTCATATTCATTCATGTGAAACCAAAAGGCTTCACATGAATGTTTGTGATTTCATCACTTTTTCCTTAAATGTTAAAATTTCATTTGTGAAAACATCCGGCTGTTCAAGTGCAACATAATGGCCCGCATTCTCAATCGTTGCGACTTCAACATTCGCGTTCAGCCGCTTCAATGCTTCACACGTATCGGGCGGAATTAAACGATCTTCATCGCCTAAGACTGCTAAGATTGGAATTTTCAGACTTATTAGCGTTTCCTCACCTCCTTTATAACGGTCGCAAGCTACAAAATCTTTCCACGCTACTTCTGTTGGAAACTTTGACAGCTCCAGTTTTTCTTCTTCTAATAGTTGAGCACTTGCCCCTTTTGCATAAGATGCGCGAAACAAATTGTCAGGAAACATTCCTTCTGCAAGAGAAGCTATAATTTTCGGGTGGACCGGCAGCTGATAGGAACTTGCTGCAAGGACGATTCCTTTCACTTTCGGTTGTCGTTTGGCAAGTTCCAATGCAATTAAACCGCCCATTGAATGCCCGACTGCGATGCAATCTTCGCTCATTCGCTCAGCTAAATGCATCGCGTAGTCTTCAATGGTTTCACATGGCTCGTCAGGATTGCCGCCGTGGCCGGGCAAGTCGACAAACTCGCTCATATCTGCCAGCGGCGCAAGCGTTCGCCATTTGCTTTTTGTCCCGCCTGCTCCATGAATAAAAAGAAACGAAATGTTTTTGTCTTCACTCATGCTTTTCCTCCTCATCAGCGATGCTTTTTCTGCTTCCATGTTTGTTCGATGAATATGTCGCGTCCTGAGCGCTTTCGATATTCCTGATACGCTTCGGGACTTTTTTTATAATAATCTTGATGATAGTCTTCCGCTTCATAAAACGTCGTAGCAGGCAAGATTAGCGTTGCAATCGGCTTATCAAATCTGCCGCTTTCAGCTAATGCTTGCTTTGACGCTTCTGCCTCTTGCCTTTGTTTTTCGTTATGATAAAAAATCGCCGTTCGATAGGAAGAACCTCGATTAATAAATTGACCGTCAGGATCGGTCGGGTCAATTTGAGCCCAGTACAGCTCAAGCAGTTTTTTATATGGAAAAACGTCGGGGTCAAAAGTAATTTGAACCGCTTCAAAATGCCCGGTGGCGCCTGAGCAAACTTCTTCATACGTTGGATTTTCTTTATAGCCGCCTGTATAGCCAGAAACAACTTTTTTTATTCCCGGCAATTGATCAAACGGCTGCACCATGCACCAAAAACATCCGCCGGCAAACGTTGCCAATTCGTATCTGCCCATTCGAGGTTTCCTCCTTTGCTCTTTTCAAAACTTCCAATCATGTTTAAACGAAAAGGCGGCATACTTCATTTTCACTTTTTGCGCCTTTTTACTTTCCGCTTAAAAGCGTTTTTGCAATGACAACACGCTGAATCTGGTTAGTGCCTTCATAGATCTGCGTGATTTTTGCGTCACGCATCATCCGTTCGACATGGTAATCCTGAATGTAGCCATAGCCGCCAAGCAATTGAACTGCATCTGCCGTCACTTTCATCGCGACATCAGAAGCAAACATTTTTGCCATCGATGACGCTCGCGTTAATTCGAGATTTTTTCCAGTTGACGACAAGTCATTGACTTTTGCTGCAGAACGGTATACGAGGCCTCTTGCCGCTTCAATTTGGGTTGCCATGTCCGCGAGCATAAATTGCACGCCTTGAAATTGAGCGATTTTTTTTCCAAACTGCTCCCGTTCCTGCACATATTCAAGGGCGATATCAAAGGCTCCTTGTGCAATGCCCAATGCTAATGCGCCAATTGTCGGGCGCGATTTGTCAAACGTTTTCATGGCGATAAGCCAGCCCCCGCCTTCTCCTCCAATCCGATTTTCAGCGGGAATTCTGCAATTTTCGATATAAATCTGTGCAGTTGGAGAACCTTTTAGACCCATTTTCTTTTCCAGTTTCCCGATTTCAAAACCAGGGGTGTCTTTCTCGACAACGAATGCGGTTATTCCTTTATCCGTTTTTGCAAATACCGTATAATAATCGGCAACACCTCCGTTGCTGATAAAAATTTTTTGTCCATTTAAAATATAATGTGAACCGTCGCGTTCAGCGCGAGTTTTAATGCCTGCAGCATCTGAGCCTGCCCCCGGTTCTGTCAGCGCATAAGCGATAATTTTTTTGCCGGAAGCCACGCCAGGCAGCACCCGCTGTTTAAGCTCGTCATTCGCGCCAATCATGATCGGAAGCGCACCGAGTTCCTGAACAGCGACAGCTTGCGCCGTATTCGCGCAAACGCGCGCGACTTCTTCAACAATAATGCAAAAACTCAGTAAATCCAATCCTGCCCCGCCATGTTCTTCAGGCATGTTTGCCCCAAGAAATCCCTGTTCCGCAAGCATGTTTACCGATTCAAATGGGTATTCGCCTTTTTCATCAATTTCAGGCGCTAACGGCTTAATATTTTCTTGCGCTAAACGATGGACCGCTTTTTTTATCTCTTCGCACTCTTGCGACAATTCAAACAAGTTCATTAGAATGTTCCCTCCAAACGTTTATTCCGCCAATGTTGGTTTTTTGAATCTTTCTTCAAGAACGAATTTTTGGATTTTTCCGCTTGCGGTCTTCGGCAATTGATCGATAAAATAGTATTCGCGCGGGCGTTTGTATTTGGCTAATCTGTCGTTTTCGATTAAAAATCGATCAAGATCCTCGCCTGTTGCTTGTTTTCCTTCTTTTAACACGACAAACGCGACAACAATTTCTCCCCATGTATCATCTGGCTTTCCGACGACAGCAGCCTCATCGACGCTTGGATGTTCAATTAACTGATCTTCAACTTCGCGCGGATAAATATTTTCTGCACCCGAAACGATCATGAAATCCATTCGATCTTCAACCCAAATATAGCCATCTTCATCGACGCGGCCCAAATCGCCTGTATGGTACCAGCCATATGCAAGCGCTTCTTTCGTCGCTTCTTCGCGCTTGTAATATTCTTTCATCATGCACGGCCCGCGAACGATGATTTCGCCAACTTCTCCCACATCACACTCATCGTCTGGGTGAGTCGGGCTGCCGTCTTCAGTCAAGCGGACAACTTTCACTTCATGCGTCATTACCGCTTTTCCGGCCGAACCCGCTTTTTCAAGCTGTTCATCTGAGTATAGCACCGTAAAAACAGGCCCCATTTCTGTCGTACCAAGCATTTGCACCAGTTCTGCATTGGTGCGCGATAAAAACCGCTTAATTAAAACAGGAGCCATCGACGCGCCGCCATAGCCGAGCAGGCGAAGGCTTGATAGATCATAATCGTCAAAGTCTTTATGGTTCAGCATCATGTTTACCATGGTTGGCGCAGCAAACATATGCGTCACTTTTTCTTCTTGAATGGCTTGCAATACTTTTGGCGTATCAAAATGATGTAAAATGACATTCGTTGCACCTACTTGCACACGCGGCAGAAACGATGTATGCAATTCAGCGGTATGGTTCATTGGCGCTGCTGTCAAACCGATGTCATTTTTTGTGATTCCCATGCATTGAATCATGATAAAACCATGATGCACCATATCGCGGTGGCGGTGCAGAACTCCTTTCGGCCTTCCCGTCGTTCCACTCGTATACATCATAATGTACATATCCTCTTCATCAACTTCCACATCAGGCGGCTCCGAACTGCCAGAATGAAGCAACTTTTCAAAATCTTTGGCATAGTCTGGCGAATTTTCATCTACAAAAAGATAATGTTCGACGTCTGTTCCCAATTGTTTTGTTTTTAATACCGTATCACGCACGGCATCTTCAAAAACGATGACTTTGGATTCCGCATTTTGCAAAATGTATTGCAGTTCGCCTGCTGTCAGCCGGTAATTAATTGGATTGAATATGGCGCCGATTTTAGCAGATGCAAACAAGGTCACTGCAAATTCGCTTGTATTGTACAAAAATGTGGAAACCACATCGCCTTTTTTGACGCCCAGCTTGAGCAAAGCGTGTGCAAGCTGATTCGCTTTTTCATTGAACTGCCTATAGGTCCAGACGTGATTCTTTTCGCGATAAATCAAGCCGATTTTATTCGGAAAATTGGTGGCAGACCATTCAAGCAACTGCCCTACTGTTGTCATCCGCATCATTCCTTTCCAGACGTTTTATTTGAGGTTCGGCGCACAGACAGGCGCCGAACGATTGATTATGAATACGTATAAAAACCTCTTCCCGTTTTTCTTCCGAGATGGCCAGCGCGCACGAGTTTGCGCAATAAAGGAGCTGCCCGGTATTTTGAATCCTGCGTTTCTTCGTACAGCGAATCTTGCACAAACAGCAATGTATCAAGGCCAATTAAATCAGCTAATGCCAAAGGGCCGATGGGATGATTTGCGCCTAATTTCATCCCTTTATCGATATCCTCCGCACTGGCAACGCCTTCCTGGAGAACGAAAATCGCTTCGTTGATCATCGGAATGAGGATACGATTGACGGCAAACAGCGGAGATTCTTTCACATCTATCGATTCTTTTCCGAGCGACTCCACTAATTTTTTCGCTCTTTCATACGTTTCTTCTGATGTATCATAACCGCGAATGAGTTCAACCAGCTTCATCACGGGAACAGGATTAAAGAAATGGAATCCCATCACCCGTTCCGGATTTTTTATTGCACTTGCCATTTCCGTAATGCTTAATCCCGACGTATTGCTGACGACGAGCGCATCTTCTTGCACAATCTCGCCAAGCTTCGCAAAAACTTCCTTTTTCAATTCGATGTCTTCACTCACAGCCTCGATGACGCAATCGGCATCCGCAAGCTGGGTCCAATCGGTCGTCGTCGTTAATTTCGCTTCATAGCCGCGCTTTTCCTCTTCTATCAATCTTCCTTTTTCAATCGACCGATTCCAATTTTTTTGAATTTGATTCATTCCGCGTTCAAAAAAACGCTCTTCCTGCTCTACAGCGACCACTTCATAGCCTGCTTCAAGACAGACTTGCGCTATCCCTGAACCCATTGTTCCAAATCCAACTACACCAATTTTTTTCATCGTTTTTACTCCCCCTATGCAATGATGATGATTTATTTGCGAGAAAAATTTGGTTCGCGTTTTTCAAAGAAAGCGGCTACACCTTCATTTTTGTCTTCCGTTTCACATAAATCCCCAAATGCAATCGCCTCAAGATGCAATCCTTGTTCAAGCGTTGTTTCAAGACCTTCATTGATCACTTTTTTCGCTTTTCTCACGCCGAGCGGCGCACGGCTGGCAATCGTCTGCGCAAGCTCTTTCGCTTTTTCAAGTGCAGAGCCATCGGTCACTTCTTCTAAAATCCCGACAGCTTTCGCTTCATCTGCTGATAAAAATTCACCTGAAAAAATCAATTGTTTTGCTTTGCCCGGCCCAATTAAGCGCGGGAGACGCTGTGTTCCACCATAGCACGGCACCATTCCCAATTTTACTT
>CALKAO010000091.1 GCA_937983115.1 uncultured Caryophanales bacterium | reverse complement strand
TGGGGGCCCCATTGCAATCTTGACTTTTGTCCAGGAAGTCACTATACTTTACTTTGTGTAAAATGAGACAGCTAGCGTAAACTTCGTTTGTTTCATTTTATTTCTCATTCATCATGGATCAAGTTTAAAACGGAACGCAATACACGCTTGACAAAAAATGTCTTCGTTTGCAGCGAACGTTTTAAACCCTTTGATCCAACCGCGGCTATGAATGAGGTGCACTGTGTAGCTTCTCGCTGTCGAAGTGAAGGTGTGTGAAAATAAAATGAACAAGCGTTGGGATTACGGACACTGTTTTGTTTTACAACAAAACAAGTGATTAAGGAGGAGCTTTCATGGCTCGTTATACTGGACCAACTTGGAAACTTTCACGCAGGCTGGGCATCTCTTTGAGCGGCACGGGAAAGGAACTGCAAAAACGGCCTTATCCACCAGGCCAGCATGGACCTAGCCAACGGAGAAAGCTATCTGAATATGGATTGCAATTGCAAGAAAAACAAAAACTCCGTCACATGTACGGATTGAACGAACGCCAATTCCGTCGCACGTTTGAAGAAGCTGGAAAAATGAAAGGTGTTCACGGTGAGAATTTCATGATTCTGCTCGAATCTCGCCTTGACAACATCGTTTATCGCTTAGGCTTGGCTCGCACACGCCGTCAGGCTCGCCAGCTTGTAAACCATGGCCACATTCTCGTCGACGGAAAGCGGGTTGACATCCCGTCATACCGTTTAAAACCTGGCCAAACCGTTGGTGTTCGTGAAAAATCGCGCAACCTTGAAATTATTAAAGAAGCCATCGAATTAAATAACCACGTACCTGAGTATTTGACATTCGACAAAGAAAAGTTAGAAGGCACATTCACACGCTATCCTGAACGTTCCGAATTGCCTGCCGAAATAACAGAAGCGTTTATCGTTGAGTTCTACTCGCGTTAATAAAAACAAGACGATATAATCGAACATTAACAACCCCAAAACCCTTTGTCTATAAAGGATTTTGGGGTTGTCTTTGTATTATATTCAATATGTAAAAAATGTAAAATTGACATTTTGCATTCTTTTTTTGCAAAATCGAGTTTGCGACTGATTTATGCGGACAAAAGCAGAAACGAAATCCAAACACCCATTATCAGTTTTTTAATCAAAAATATTCTTTATAAAAATCATTTGTTAGATTTCTAAATCATAAACCACCTTCTATTTTAAATGCCTTTGGCAATATTCACTAAAGACTGAGACATATGATTGATTTCTTCCATTGAAGCATTTAACTCTTCTGTTAATGCCGCTTGTGACTGCGTTAATTCTGTCATATTTTCAATATGGCTTAAAATTTGATCAATAAGCTCATTCATTTTGTTTAAACTATTTTCAATATTTTTAGTTGCTTCTGCACTGTTGACAGCAAGTTTTCTCACCTCATCCGCAACAATGCCAAAACCGCGCCCATGCTCCCCGGCGCGAGCTGCCTCAATCGATGCATTCAGTCCCAACAAATTCGTTTGTTCTGCAATTTCTCGAATAAAGGTTGAAACGTTCTTTGTTTCATCCGTGCTCGCCTTCATTTCATTAGCTACATTCATCGATTGTTCTTGTTTTATAGCTGTTTCTTGCGCTTGCGTTGTAACAGATTCAATGGCTTTTACCATCTCATGAATCGAATCATTTAATTGCCTCATATTTTCATTCATCTTTTCGATCGCCATTTCTTTATTTTTTTCAAAAGTGATATCCCGTATCGTCCCAGCAAGCCGAAGCGGTACGCCGTTTTCATCACGCAGCGCGCCCCCTCCGGCATGAAACCATCGGTACTCTCCATCTTTTTTACGCAAGCGATAGTCCATATCAAACGGCGTATTGCCGCTATAGTCATTTAAACTGGCTGATAATTGAGTGAGCACTCTTTCTTTATCATCAGGATGCAAACTATTTGCGAACGCTTCAAAAGTATTTGGAAAATCTTGTTCATTTTCATATCCTAAAACTTTCCTAAATTGTTGCGAGTACCACAATTCACCATTATTTGTATCGCCGTCCTTAATCGTCATATCCCAGGGTGCTTCAACTAACACTTCATTAATCAAATCATAGCGTTCTACTAAACTTTCCAATTCCATTGTTTTAATTTTTTCATCATGAATATCTAATAATAACCCGATAACTCTTAATGGTTTTCCATTTTCATCTCTTTGGGTTACTCCAGAAGCGTGGAACCAACGATATTCTCCATTTTTATTGCGCAACCGATGATCCATATCATAAAGTGTTTTTCCTGTAGGATCATTTAAGTGCTTTTCAAACGTCTCCCATACCCATTCTCTTTCATCAGGGTGAAGGGCAGTAGCCAATGTTTCTGCAACGTTTGGAAAGTCATTTTCATCATGGAAACCAAGCGATGTCCGGAGTCCGTCAGAGTAAACAACCTGATTGTCGGAATGATGATAATCTCCATCAACAATCGTCTGTTCCCAAAAGCCGCCTTTAATTGCTTTCATAACTAACTCTAAGCGAATTTCGGCTTCCTCTTTTGCTTTTTTCATTTCTTCTAATTTGGCTTTTAGATTTTTGTTTTCTTCCAATAATCCTTCATCGTGTTTAGGCGCGGCTATCTTAAATAATTTCATATAGCAACCTCCATTTATTTCTATTTATTGATAAGGTTATATTATTTTATTTAAAAAAATGATA
>CALKAO010000090.1 GCA_937983115.1 uncultured Caryophanales bacterium | reverse complement strand
CAAACTAGACAAATTCATGACAATTGCACTAAATCAGTGTACAGTAAAATTTATTAAAGCTATAGTTAAATTAGAGCAGGACAAGTTCTTGGAAAGGTGTGGCATTGTGACAACGTTTAATGACACTTTTTTAAAAGCATGTCGAGGAGAAGAAACCGATTACGTTCCTGTCTGGTTTATGCGTCAAGCAGGGCGTTCACAGCCGGAATATGTAAAAATCAAAGAAAAATATTCGTTGTTTGAAATTACGCATAATCCGGAGCTTTGCGCACGGGTAACAAGGCTTCCAATTGACGAATACAACTATGGAGTCGATGCGGCCATTTTATTTAAAGACATCATGACGCCCTTGCCGGCGATTGGAGTTGACGTTGAAATCGTCAACAACGTCGGCCCGGTTATAGCGAATCCGATTCGCTCTGTTCAAGATATTGAAAATTTAGGTGAAATTGATCCAGAAACCGATGTTGATTACATATTGGACACGATTAAATTGCTGAGAGCGCAATTAAATGTGCCGCTTATCGGTTTTAGCGGAGCTCCGTTTACGCTGGCCAGCTACATGATTGAAGGCGGTTCATCGCGAAATTACCATCGCACGAAAGCGTTTATGTATGGCGAGCCGGAAGCATGGTCGCGTTTAATGGATAAGCTCGGCGCGATGGTGATTTCATATGTCAAAGCTCAAATTGCAGCCGGCGCGCAAGCGATTCAGCTGTTTGATTCATGGGTTGGAACCGTAAACCGCAGCGACTACCGCACATTTATCAAACCCGTAATGGAACGGATTTTAACGGAATTGAAAAAAGAAAACGTTCCGCTTATTATGTTTGGAGTCGGAGCCAGCCATTTAGTGGAGGAATGGGCGGATTTGCCGCTTGATGTCATTGGCCTTGACTGGCGCCTGCAAATTCGCGAAGCGCGTGAAAAAGGGATAACGAAAGCATTGCAAGGCAATCTTGATCCCGCCTATCTGCTTGCTCCTTGGCCGGTCATTGAAGAAAAGTTGAAAAAGATTCTTGACCAAGGAATGGAAAAACCCGGATATATTTTCAATTTAGGGCATGGTGTTTTTCCGGAAGTGAATTACGAAACGCTAAAACGGGTTGCCGCTTTTGTTCATGAATACAGTTCACGGAAAAAATGAAAGGTGGATTTAAACGATGAAAACAATGGGATTGCTCGTTATGGCTTACGGGACCCCGAGAAAAAAAGAAGAAATTGAACCGTATTATACGCACATTCGCAGAGGCCGCAGGCCATCGCAAGAAGAATTGGATGATTTGATCCAGCGCTATGAAGCGATTGGCGGCGTTTCGCCGCTGGCAAAAATTACAAATGATCAAATGAACGCATTGGCGGACGCTCTTAATGAGCGCAATAGAGATATTCAGTTTAAACCGTATTTAGGTTTGAAGCATATTGATCCGTTTATTGAAGATGCTGTAAAAGCAATGAAGAAGGACGGCATTGAAGAAGCGGTTACGATTGTGCTTGCGCCGCATTATTCAACGTTCAGCGTAAAATCGTACAATGGACGGGCCCTTGAAGAAGCGGAAAAGCAGGGAGGTCTGAAGCTCTATACGGTCGACAGCTGGTATAAAGAAGAGAAATTTATCGAGTATTGGGTAAAAGAATTAAATCAGACATTTTCAAAAATACCAGATGATGAGAAGGATAAAACCGTCGTCATTTTTTCAGCGCACAGTCTGCCGGAAAAAATCATTCAGCATGGCGATCCATATCCGGAGCAGCTGCAAGAAACCGCTGATTTAATCGCTGAACGGGCTGGCATTGAACATTACACGATCGGCTGGCAAAGCGAGGGAAATACGCCGGAGCCTTGGATTGGCCCAGATGTGCAGGATTTGACTCGAGATCTGTACAACGAAAAAGGCTACATCAACTATGTGTATTGTCCAGTCGGTTTTGTTGCTGATCATTTGGAAGTGCTTTATGACAATGATTATGAATGCAAAGTTGTGACAGATGAGATCGGAGCGAACTACTTTCGACCAAATATGCCGAATACGGATCCGCTGTTCATTGATGCATTGGCAACGGTCGTTGAAAAACGTTTAGCAGAAAGAGCGTGAGCTTGGATGACTGCCAATAAAAAACGCGTCGCCATTGTTGGCGGAGGCATTACCGGGCTCGCTGCCGCTTTTTATTTGAATAAAGATCAACAGGAAGCGTATGATTTTACGTTATTTGAACAGAGCGGCAGGCTCGGAGGAAAAATTCAAACGCTGAAAAGAGACGGCTTTATTATTGAGCGGGGTCCAGATTCGCTCGTCGCCCGAAAACCAAGCGGTGTGAAGCTCATTCAAGATGTTGGGCTGGAGGCTGATCTCGTCGGAAATCATGCGGGCCAATCGTATGTGTTAAACCATGATGAATTGCATCCGATTCCCGGCGGCGCGATCATGGGGATTCCGACGGAAATCCAGCCATTTATAGAAACTTCATTATTTTCTTTAAAAGGAAAAGCGAGAGCTGCTTTCGATCTTATTCTTCCGCGTCAAAGCCGTGAAAACGTCGATCAATCGCTCGGGCATTTTTTCCGAAAGCGGCTCGGCCATGAAGTGGTTGAAAATTTGATTGAGCCGCTGCTGTCCGGCATTTATTCCGGTGACATCGATGAGCTGAGCTTGATGGCGACATTTCCGCAATTTTATGAAGTTGAACGCAAACATCGCAGCTTAATTTTAGGCATGAAAAAAACAGCTCAGCGTTCGCAAAAAAAACCGGGGAAATCCGGCGGACAGCGAAAAACGAGCGCTTTTGTCACATTGAAGAGCGGCCTTGAATCGCTCGTTCATCAAATTGAAGCATTGCTGCCTGAACATTCGGTTCGCAAACATGCAGCCGTCGAAAAAATTGTAAAAAAGCAAAAGGGCTACGAGATTCAACTGGAAGGCGGGGAAACGGGTGAATTTGACGCCGTGATTCTAGCTGCGCCGCATACGGCTGTCCGCCATTTGCTTCGCGATAACCCATTTGTTGAAAAATTAAAGGATTATCCGGTTGGTTCAGTCGCCAACGTTGCGATGGCATTTGATGCCGGGCAGGTGAAATTTGAACAAGATGGCACCGGTTTTGTTGTATCGCGGAATGCGGATTATACGATAACCGCCTGCACGTGGACAAATCGGAAATGGCCGCATACGGCGCCGAATGGAAAAGTCTTGCTGCGCGGATATGTTGGACGCCCAGGGAATGCAGAAATCGTTGATGCCGATGATGAAACGATGATTCGTACGGTTTTGGCTGATTTGAAAAAAATCATGCGCATTGACGGCCAGCCGAGTTTCCATGTCATCACGAGATGGAAGCATGCCATGCCTCAATACACCGTTGGACATAAGTTTCGCATGGATGCACTTAAGTCAAATGTTCAAGCCGAGCTTCCAGGCATATTTCTAGCCGGTTCATCATACGAAGGCGTCGGCATTCCGGATTGCATTGATCAAGGGGTCGCAGCCGCAAGCGAAGTCCGGGCATTTCTGCAGGGAAAACGCAAATCGTAACGATCACATCGAACGATTTGCGTTTTTTGTTTTCAGCACAAAATTTTTCGTTTAAAACAGCCAGTATGGTATCATTTTAATAAAACGTTTTCATTGAAAGAGAGGAGAGGGGTAAAGTGGCCAACATTCAGACCGTTACTGGAGAAATTAGCGCGTCACAATTAGGGTGCACGCTCGTTCATGAGCATTTGCGCGTCCGTTCAGAAGCCGTTTATGTTCAATTTCCGCACATCTACAATGAGGAAGAAGAATTTGCGCGCGCCGTTGAACAAGTGAATGCGGCTAAAAAATGGGGAGTAGACACGATTTGTGATCCGACCGTTATGGAATTGGGCCGGGATATTCGTTTTATGGAAAAAGTGGCTAAAACAACGGGCATGCAAATCATTGCAGCAACAGGCATTTATTCGTATCATTACGTGCCGGCGCATTTTCAAAACCGGGATGTTGATTATATGGCCAGTTTGTTCGTTCACGATATTGAAGTCGGCATCCAAAACACGTCGATTAAAGCTGGCTTTTTGAAATGCGCGACCGATCAGCAGGGGATCACGCCGGATGTTGAAAAAGTCATTCGAGCAGCAGCAAGAGCGCATCACCGAACCGGCGTTCCGATTATGACGCATTCCCATCCTGCAAGCGGAACGGGTCTCATGCAGCTTGACATTCTTGAAGACGAAGGGGTGGACCCAGGCCATGTTTTAATCGGGCACTGCGGGGATACGGATGATATTGATTATATTCTTCGCGTGATTGATCGCGGGGCATATGTCGGCATGGACCGCTACGGAATTACACGAATGATAAAGGCTGAGCGGCGAAATGCCACGGTTGTCGAGCTGGCAAAGCGGGGGTATGCGGATCGGATGTTTCTATCTCAAGATTACTGCTGCACGATTGATTGGTATAAGGCTGAAATGGTAAAAAAAGCAAACCCTGATTGGTCGATGACTTATCTATTTGAAACGATTATCCCGCAATTAAAAGAAGCCGGCGTAACGGAAGAGCAAATTGAAACAATGATGGCGGAAAATATAAAAAAGTGGTTTCGAGGAGGCCGATCTTAAGATGGCTGCAAAGCTATTTTCACCGTATACAATCAAAAACGTTACATTAAAAAACCGAATTGTCATGTCTCCGATGTGCATGTATTCGTGTACAAACCACGATGGAAAAGTGATGGATTGGCATCGCATTCATTACCCGGCTCGGGCTGTCGGCCAAGTCGGTTTAATTATTGTGGAAGCGACGGCGGTTTCGCCAGAAGGGCGGATTTCAAATGAGGATCTTGGGATTTGGAGCGATGCGCATATCGAAGGCTTGCAAGAGCTTGTCCGGCTTGTCCATGAGCAAGGCTCGCACATTGGCATACAGCTCGCGCATGCCGGCCGCAAAGCGACGGTTGACGATGACATTATCGCCCCTTCCGCCATTCCATTTCAGGAATCGATGAAAACGCCAAAAGAAGCAAGCATTCAGGATATCCAACGGATTATTGCCGCTTTTCGCGAAGCGGCCCGCCGTGCGAAAGAAGCCGGCTTTGATGTCGTTGAAATTCATGCAGCGCACGGCTACCTGATCAATGAGTTTTTATCGCCATTGACAAATAAGCGCACGGATCAGTATGGCGGAAGCGAAGATAACCGCTATTTATTTTTAGAACAAGTGATCGAAGCGGTGAAGCAGGAATGGGACGGCCCTCTTTTTGTCCGCATTTCAGCTTCGGATTACGCCGAAAATGGGAATACGCCTGAAACGTATGTCAAGTATGCAAAAAAAATGAAAGAGCAAGGCGTCGATTTAATCGATTGCAGTTCAGGGGCTGTCATTCCCGGGCGCATTCATGCTTATCCCGGCTATCAAGTTCCGTTTGCGGAGCAAATCCGCAAAGAAGCAAAGGTGGGGACTGGAGCGGTTGGAATCATCACAACGGGAAGCCAGGCAGAAGAAATTTTAAAAAATGAGCGGGCTGATCTCATTTTTATTGGCCGGGAATTGTTAAGAAATCCGCATTGGCCTCATTATGCAGCGAGAGAACTGGGGCATCCGCTTGAAGCGCCGGTGCAATATGAACGAGGCTGGCGAGTGAATAAATATCGCAGGTAAAACTCGTCATGCAGACGAGTTTTACTTATTGAGCGAAGCTGGATCGTGCGATAAGCCGAAGCCCGAGACGGCCGGAAGCAATGAAACAAGCGAAGCGGAATTGCCAAAATCCCCATCCCCATCAAGTGCGTGCTGCGTTGATTTAACGCAGATAAAAGCGGCAGCAAGTGCAATTTCAGCATCTAAAATTTTCCAAGATGGGCGCGCAACATTCGTTTCAATCACTGAAATAATGGCAGCGAAATGCGCGTTTGTGCAGCTTTTTTGAGGAAATCCCCCCAAAAACATGCTGCCATCGCTGTAGATAGGCGTTGTCTTTTGCTGCCGTGCGCGCCAGTGAACGGAAACCGTATGATTGGCAATCTTAAATCGGCTGGAATCGGGATCGCTTTGGGAATCCACCAAGCTGCGATTTCGTTTTTGTTTGCCGATGCAGCCTGCGTTTTTTACGGCTAGTTTGCAAGAGATTTGGAAAAAATATGCTTACATTGTTGTGTATTCCGGCGTAACGACCGCAAGCCGAATGGCGATTGGCGCCATTCGCTTAAATTGGGAAACGCCTGCGCTGTATCAAGAAGCTGCAGATGAAATGCAGCTGCTTGCGAAAGCTTATGGCATTGAATCGGGTGAAAATTTTGGGGAAAAAACGGCGAAGCAGGCTTTTGATTTGCCGGAACAAGCCACGTCGTCCATGCACCAGGATTTTTGCAAAGGATTGAGATTGGAAGTTGAACATTTGCAAGGCGCAGCGCTGCGGTTGGCAGAGAAAAAAGATTTGGATCTTCCGATTACCCGAACGCTATACCGGTAAATCAAGCCATTCGAAAAGCCAATCGAAAATTTCTCGCAGCAGCGCTGATGCTGCGCTTGTAAAAATAAGCGTTATGCAAATGATTCGTTTCTATTATGCATGAGGATGGTGATTTTATGAAAGTGACGGTGATCGGCCAATGGGGGGGCTTTCCGAAAGTGAACGGCGCCAGTTCGGGCTATCTGTTTCAATCGAATGGGTTTAACCTGCTTGTTGACTGCGGCAGCGCTGTTTTGTCAAAATTGCAGCAGTATATTGCGGTTGAACAGCTGGATGCGGTTATTTTGTCGCATTACCATTCCGATCATGCTGCGGACATCGGACCGCTCCAACATGCACGGCTCGTAAAGCGCTACCTTGGCATTGAGCAGCATCCGCTGCCGATTTATGGCCATTCGCTGGATCCAGATGAATTTGCCCGTTTAACGCATGAACCGGATGCGATTGGCGTCGCATACAATCCTGATGAACCGTTGCAGCTTGGACCGTTTTCGATTGTGTTTCAACGCACGATCCATCCAGTGCCGTGTTTTGCAATGCGAATCTCGGATGCATCGTCAACGGTCGTATATACTGGGGATTCGGCTTACACAAAAGCATTTCATGCATTTGCCAAACAAGCGGATTTATTCATATGTGAAAGCAATTTCTACGCCGGCATGGACGGCAGTTCCGCTGGACATATGACCAGCGCAGAAGCGGCTTTGATCGCAAAGGAAGCGAAAGTTGAAACGCTGCTGCTCACTCATTTGCCTCATTTTGGCAATTTAAACGATCTCGTGCAGCAGGCAAAGGAAGGATTTTCAGGAGCTGTCGCGCTTGCAGAGGAAGGCTGGACTTGGGAAAAATAGGCATGCCATCGATTGAAAGCCAATCTGAAAAGGATTGGCTTTTTTCTTGCTGTCACGAACTTTTCGCGGGGGAATAAAATTAAGTAAGTTTTTATTTCAACGTACGGATGCTGAGGAGGAGGGAAAAATGAACAGCAGATGGCGAAATTTTCCCCCGGGATTAAAAGAAATCATTGATGGACTGGATGAAGATGCTTCTTCGTTTGAAAGCTTCATGAATAAAGTGTTTTCCGAGACGATGCCCTCTTCTTTTTTTCCAGCGGTTTTTAAACAAAATGAACAGGAGCAGCATCATAAAAAAAAACAAGAAAAGCTTGACTATCAAGTGTTTGATCTGCACGATTTTGTGATTGTACAAATCCCCATCAAAGGCAATGCGCAAGAACGCGAGGCCAGATTTTTTCATACGTCTTCACAACTGACCGTTGAAGGAATCCCGAATAAAGGCGACAGACATGTCATTCGTCTGCCTGCGCTCGTACAGCACAAAAAAACAAAAGCGAAAATAAAAGATAATTTGTTAGAAATCAGCATGCGGAAAGTTCAAGATTATTGTTTTACTCATATTGACGTCCGTTGGAATTGAACGGATTTTTTTATGAATGCTAGTTTTATAGAACGAGGTTGGCGCGGATCGAAATGCGGCTGATGCGCTGCAAATTGGCGGGAACGTCTGCGGCCGGCTGTTACAACGCCGCGGACATGGTTGAAACGGGCGCTGCGCTGAACGATAGGATGAAGATAAATGGCTGGTAGAATGTCAGCTTCTACTCTCGCAATCCATTGACCTCGTCTGGAAAATGTGATAGGATAAACTCGATATTTTTACACTTTAAAGCGTTTTGACATCTACGCAGTAAAGAAAATGAAGGGGGTCGAATGATGCTGAAAAAATGGCATAAAATCATTGGCGCTTCGTTTTTAACGCTTGCCTTATTAACAGCGTGCGGCAGTTCTGAAGAAACTTCTGAGGAATTTACGATTGGCATTTCTCAATTTGTGACGCATCCTTCTTTAGATGAAGCGACGAAAGGATTTAAACAAGCCATTGAGGACAGCGGATTGAATGTCAGCTATTCTGAACAAAATGCGCAAGGGGATTCGAATAATGCCGCTACGATCGCGCAGAACCTCGTAAGCGATGGCGTAGACTTGATCTTTGCCAACGCAACGCCAAGTGCGGTTGCAGCAAAAAATGCGACAAACGACATACCGATTATCTTTACTTCTGTAACCGATCCCGTTGACGCAAATCTTGTGAATTCGATTGAAGAGCCGGGAGGCAATGCAACGGGAACAACCGATTCGCATCCTGATGCGATACCGAACACCATTCAATTTATCGATGAGCAAATGGATGATGCGAAAAGCGTAGGTGTAGTTTACAATGCAGGCGAACCGAATTCCGTTGTCCAAATGGAAGCAGTTGAGCAAGCCGCTGAAGGAACGGATTTAGAGGTTGTTACAGCAACGGTTTCAAACTCTTCTGAAGTTCAGCAGGCTGCTGAATCATTGGTTGGACGTGCGGACGTCTTTTTCATCTTTACGGACAATACGGTTGTATCTGCGTTGGAATCAGTGATTGATGTCGCATACAATGAACAAATTCCATTGTTCGTCGGCGAGCTGGATTCCGTAGAGCGCGGAGGGTTGGCTGCATACGGATTTAGCTACTATGACATTGGCTACAAAGCGGGCGAAATGGCCGTTCAAATTTTAAAAGGCGAAAAAGAGCCGTCTGAACTAGCAGTTGAATATCCACCAAATCTGGATCTTGTCATTAATCAAGAGGCGGCAGAGAAAATGGGTGTAGAGATTAAGCCTGAATGGGAAGAGATGGCTGAACTAAAATAATTGTCTGCAATGCCACACAGGGATAGACTGGTGGATCTGTCAGTCTATCCTTTTCTTCTGTAAAGTTTTGCTGAAAAGGCGGCTGAAGCCGGGTTTAGCCGCTTTTTGAGCAAGACTTTGCAAATCTTTTATCCCTCACAAAAGGAGGAGCTGCTCAGTGAGCACCGCATTGTTTGGTTCTTTGCAATTTGGAATCCTTTATGCCCTTATGGCTTTAGGCGTATATTTATCCTTTCGAATTCTCGATTTTCCGGACTTGACGGTTGATGGAAGTTTTGTCACTGGCGGCGCCGTAGCAGCGACAATGATCGTTAGCGGCGTCCATCCGATTTATGCAACATGTTCGGCGATCCTTGCCGGGTTTATCGCAGGGTGCGTGACGGGCATTTTGCATACGAAAGGGAAAATCAATCCGCTTTTGTCAGGAATTTTAATGATGATTGCGCTTTACTCGATTAATCTGCGGATTATGGGCAGAGCCAATGTTCCGCTTTTAAATGAAGAAACGATGTTTACCAAGCTTGGTTCGTTTTGGGAAAATTCTGCTGCTGCTTCAATTCTTTCCGTGGATTGGGCGATTTTGCTCACGATGGCGCTCATTACACTGGCAGTCAAGTTTCTCGTTGATGCGTTTTTGAAAACGGAAATTGGTCTTGCCATACGCGCTACAGGCGATAATAAGCGGATGATTCGCAGCCTTTCCGCAAATACCGATTGGCTGATCATTCTTGGTCTTGGCCTTTCCAATGCGCTTGTCGCGCTCAGCGGAGCTTTTGTTGCACAGTACAGCGGATTTACGGACATCAGCATGGGAATTGGAATGATTGTCATTGGACTTGCATCGGTGATCATCGGAGAAGCGCTTTTTGGTACGAAAACCATTGTGCGCACGACATTTGCGGTGATTGGCGGAGCGATCATTTACCGGATTGTCGTGGCTTTTGCGCTTCGCGTCGATTTTCTTGAAACCGGCGATATGAAGCTTATTACCGCCGTTATTGTTATTTTTGCGCTCGTTGCCCCGAAAGTGATTGAAAGTTTCAAAGAGAAGCGGCGCCGAAAGCAGCGGCACGCTCGTCATATGGCGGCAAATCAGAAAGATGGTGAGCGACTTGCTTAAACTGCAGCACATTCACAAAGTGTTTAATGAAGGAACGATTGACGAGAAGATTGCTCTTCAGGAAATCAATCTTCAGTTAAAACCAGGCGATTTTGTTACAGTGATTGGAAGCAATGGCGCAGGGAAATCAACGCTCATGAACATTATCTCAGGCGTGCTTATGCCGGATTACGGCCAAGTGGCGATTGATGGAAAAAACGTGACGCATTTGCCCGAGTTTCAACGATCGAAATTTATCGGGCGCGTTTTTCAAGATCCGATGGCAGGAACGGCTCCGACGATGACGATCGAAGAGAATCTGGCGATTGCTTATTCGCGCAATAAAAGAAGGACGTTAGGCCGGGGAGTAACGAAAAAACGAAAAGAAATGTTTCGACAATATTTGGAAACGCTGCATTTGGGGCTTGAAAATCGATTGAATGCAAAAGTCGGCTTGCTGTCAGGAGGCGAACGCCAAGCATTATCTTTGTTGATGGCGACATTTACAGAGCCTAAAATATTGCTGCTTGATGAACATACGGCTGCATTGGATCCCGCGCGCGCTGAACTCATTACTAATTTAACTAAGGAAATTGTGGAGCGAACGCAATTGACAACGTTAATGGTCACCCACAATATGCAGCAGGCGCTTGAGCTTGGAAACCGGTTGATTATGATGGATAAAGGCCAAATCATTTTAGATATTGATGAAAAGGAGAAGAAAAATTTAACGATTGAATCGCTGTTGGAGCAATTCCAAAAAATCCGCGGCGAACAAATGGCAAGCGACAGAGCCATTTTAGGCTAAAAAATGAGGCGGGAGGAACCTCTGAGTGGCGGGGTCTCCTGCCTTTTTTGTTCTAAAAACGGACAAGACGATTAAACTAGTACTAATCAGCATATGCACGAAATGGGAGACATTGATAGCTGGAAATTTCAGTTGCTGCATCGCGTATTGAAAAAATTTGAACGATGGCCATGGCGATCCATGTTATTAAATTTGCGTTTCATCCGTTTTAATGTGATTTGGCATGGGTTAAGAATTTTGGTTTGTCTGGAGGGGTAAAGTTGGCGCAGCGGACAAAATGGTTTTTGCTGTTTCTTGGCGGATATGCCGTTTACGGACTTATGATGGCCTATTACTTGTATATTGGAGCGGACCAAACGATTCCGCTCGTTTTTGAAGGAACTGCTGCTGATCCAAGGCTGTTTATGTCAGAGCAGGAACAATTGTTAAGCACAGAGTATTCGCGCTTGCGAAATTTGCTCTTTTTCTTAGCGATCCCTTATGAATGGCTGATATACCTGGCGGTTTTGATTTTTGGCATTTCTCTGTATTTTCGCCGGCTCAGCGAAAGCACATCACGCTTTTTCTTCATTCAAGCGGCGCTTTATACATTTTTGCTCACATTGGCCAGCACGCTGCTTTCATTTCCGCTTCATTTCATCAGCAGGCAAGTTTCACTTGCATATGGCATATCAACGCAATCGTTTCAAAATTGGATGCGGGATTATTTGCTTGATTTTTGGATTGGCTGGCTGATCATGACACTCATGGTTTGGGTGATCTATGCGTTTATGAGAAGGGCTGAAAAACGCTGGTGGCTATACGTTTGGTTTTTGTCGATTCCATTTACCATTTTTCTTATGTTTATCAAGCCGGTTGTGATTGATCCGCTGTACAATGATTTTTATTCTTTAAAAGATAAACAATTGGAGGAGCGAATTCTGTCATTAGCAGCGGAAGCGGATATTCCCGCCAATCGTGTGTACGAAGTCAACATGTCGGAAAAAACCAATGCGCTGAACGCCTATGTCACTGGAATTGGTTCGAATTTGCGCATCGTGCTGTGGGATACGACATTAAATGAGTTGGAAGACGAAGAAACGCTGTTTGTAATGGCGCATGAAATGGGCCATTATGTCAACCATCATTTATATTTGAATGTTATCGGTTCGATCCTGCTATCCTTTTTTGGATTATTTTTTGGAGCGAAATTATTCCATATTGGAATCGGGCGATACGGCAAGCGTTTCGGTTTGCATTCAAAAGCCGATCTAGCCGCGCTGCCGGTCCTGCTGCTCATTTTTTCACTGCTGTCATTTGCGATTCGTCCTGCTGAAAATGCAGTATCGCGCTACCACGAACGAGAAGCGGATGCATACGCCATTGAATTGACAGAAGACAAACAGGCTGCCATCGCAGCTTTTCAAAAGCTGACAGCGAAAGGTTTAAGCGAAGTCAATCCGCCAAAATTAGTCAAATGGTTTCGCTATGGGCATCCGACGATGCTGGAGCGCTTAATCTTTTTGGAAAACTACGAACCATCAGACAACTGATTTTTCGCATACTTTTTTCAATTAGGGTATACTATAATTAGAACCTGTTAAGGGGGAGAAGACTTGGCTTTTTCACGGAGGCAAGAAGAACCCATTCCTGAAGTTGAAACAGATGTTTGGGTTTGTGTAAGTTCTGAATGTGTTGGGTGGATGCGCGAATCGTTTTCGTTTTCTGCCGAACCCACATGCCCGCTCTGTCATTCCAAAATGAAAAAGGAAGTGCGCATATTGCCGGAGTTAAAGTAAAAAGCAGCTGTGAAGCTGCTTTTTATCCGCTTTGAACGTGTCAATCTTGAATTTTTAAATGTTTAACCCATTCCTCGTTTTCGGTTTGGCCGTAAAAACCGATAAACGTACTGGTGTAGCGAACGAATGCAATTAATGCAACGATTTCGGCCGTTTCTTCTTTTGAAGCTGCTTGTTTCACTTGTTCAATCAAATCTTCATCCGCTTCGATCGGATTCACCGCCATCGTTTTCGCGAGTTTCGCAAACAGCACTTGTTTGTCTGTCATTCGTTCCGGATAATTTTCGGTTAGCAGTGCCTCCAGTTCTTTTCGCGACCATCCCATCCTTTTTAAAATCATATAGTGGGCTTCAACCAACCGTTCTGAACCAATCGTGCGGCCGACAACGGCTGCACAAATCCGTTTGTCTTCATCTGCGGCATGGCGTGTAAAAAATGTTGGAGCTGACAGGGACCATACTCGTGAGACGACGCCGGCATCAGCCATGGCGATGTAAGTATTTGGGAGGCCTCCGTAATATTCCTTGATTTGCTCAAGCGTTTTTTCCGTTCGTTCATCGTACATGTTCGCAGTTTCCCCCTTTTTTGAAAATTGTATGAATAGTATAACATATGGACTGCAGTTTCTCATATTCGCCACATTTAACGCGCAGCGATGTGATAAAATGAGGATGCAGGGGAGGGTTGCCGGATGAAATTAAAAACGGTGCTTGGCATTGGTTTGTTGGCTGTTTTAGCCGTTTTCGCCGTTCGTGAAGCTATGGATTTGAATCAAGATGACCAACGTGCGGCTAATGAACAGATCGACAGCGCAACAACGGAGGATCTGCAGAAATCAGGCCTCCAAATCGGGGAATCGGCTCCTGATTTTACATTGACCAATCTGCAGGGTGAGTCGATGAGTCTGTCTGATTATCGGGGAAATAAAGTCATCTTGAATTTTTGGGCTTCTTGGTGCGGCCCCTGCCGTTCGGAAATGCCGGACATGCAAAAGTTTTATGAAGCGAAGCAAGATGAAAATATTGAGATTTTAGCGGTGAATCTGACTCATTTTGAAAGACAGCGTGAACATGTGGAGAAATTCGTTGAAGAATTTGGCATAACGTTTCCCATACCGCTAGATGAAGAAAATCAACAATATGAAACGTACGAAGTATTGACCATTCCAACAACGTTCTTCATCGATGAAAAAGGAATCATTCAGCAAAAACATGTCGGCCCCATGTCGTATGAATTTATGGAAAAAACGATTGCGTCCATTCAATAATAAAAATTCCTTTTGCCTGCCCGCCATCCTTCAAGGATTGACGGGCTTCTTAAGTCTATCGTTTCCTAAAATCGGTGTTTTGGGCAAAAAAAGCCCCTTTAAATGTGGGGGAACATTTAAAGGGTTTGGAAAAGGGTTAACTTTATAAAAATGTAAAAAGGGGGATTTACTTACATTATCCCCGTTATTAAAAAAAATAAACCTCATTTTCAAAAAAATTTAGGAGAATGGATATGAAGAACAGACAGCTTTTTTTGATTGCTTTTATGCTTGCAATTTTTCTTGCCGGCTGCCAGCCAGCAGCAGATGAAAACCTGGCGGAAATTCCGGTCACCTATGAAAATTTAACGGTTGAAGACCTCGCAGAACAATCAACGCTTCCTGTAAAATTGCCGAAGAAGCTGCCATTTGAGCCGGTTGATGCGATCATTACGTTGGACGATTACAAAGACTTGTATGAAGACGGCAAACCGATTGAAGAAATTTTAGTCCGTTATATTAAAACGTATCGCGAAGGCCGCTATGTAGATGTGGTGATTTCAAATTTAAAACAGGAAAATGAAGAAGGCGAAACGGTTTTGCTTGAAAACGGAAGAGAAGCGATTTATGCCGATGATGAGATTGGCCAGCTATTATTCTGGACGGAAGGCGATGTCAGCTACCGTCTTGTTTATTATACGAGCGAAAAGGTGAATGAAGGGCAAGAGCCGTTGTCTTTAGAAGCGTTCCTTGAGATTGCAAATTCTTTTGAACCGATTTAAAAAAGACGCAGGAAATTGCGTCTTTTTTTGTGAAAATATCACGCATTCTGCTCGGTTAAAATCAAAGGCCCGTCTTTTGTAATCGCAACGGTATGTTCATATTGGGCTGAAGCTTTTCCGTCAATCGTGCGGGCGGTCCAGCCGTTGTCATCCATTTGGCTAAAATGCGTTCCAAGATTTAGCATGGGCTCAATTGTAATAACCATCCCTTCTTTTAGACGGGGCCCTTTTCCCGCTTTGCCAAAATGAGGGATGAGCGGTTCTTCATGAATGGACGGTCCAATGCCGTGGCCGGTAAAATCACGCACGACCGAAACCCCTTCATTTTCGGCAAACGTTTGAATCGCGTGGCCGATGTCTCCGATGCGGTTGCCGGGCTGCGCTTGTTCAATTCCGATATAGAGCGCTTTTTTTGTTACGGACAGCAAATGCTGTATTTCATCGGAAACGTTTCCGACCGCATAGGTCCAGGCGGAGTCCGCTAATGCGCCATTTAAATTCACGACTATATCAATCGTCACGATGTCGCCATTTTTTAAAGGCTGTTTGCGCGGAAATCCGTGGCAAATTTCATCGTTGATGGAAGCGCATGTTGCATATGGATATCCCCTGTACCCTTTTTGTTCAGGAGTTGCATGATGTTTTTTTAAAAATTTCTCCACAAAGGCATCAATTTCCAATGTCGTGATGCCAGGTTTGATTAATTTCGCAATTTGCTTATGGCATTCGGCTAATATTTTCCCCGCTTTTTTCATTTGTTCAATTTCCCGTGGTGATTTTAAATGAATCATGATATTTGATTCTCCTTAACCAACTATATTTTGCATGAATTCACATCTTAAAACAGTATGTCGCATCTTGCAAACTTGTGCAAGCAGAAGGCTGGGTGAACGTCTGCTCGGTTCGGATGGCGGATTCATATGGTACAGAAGGGGGGGAGATTCACCATGCATGCAGATTTGAACATACCGTCATTAGAAACCGAGCGGCTGCTGCTGCGCCAATTGCATCCGGATGATCTTGATGACATCTATTTGCTGTTTTCAAATCCGAATGTCATGAAATATGATGGAGGAGTGACGTTAACGAATCGACAGCAAGCAGAACAATATCTTTACACGATTGGCCATCCGCTTTTATATAAAAATAAACAAGGGATTACATGGGCTTTTATTGAAAAGAAAACGGCAAAATTTGTCGGCACCGGCGGCATTAGAAACTGGCACGGCCGATCATTCGCTGAAGTGGGGCTGGTGATTGCGGAAGAGCATTGGAACAAAAAGTATGGAAGCGAAGCGATGCAAAAAATTATTGAATTTGCTTTTCGCACGTTAAAACTTGACTTTGTCTATGCGGCGACGCTCCCGGAAAACTTGCCGGCGAGGCGCTTAGTCGAGCGATTAGATTTTCAGTTTCAAGGCTGGGCCCAACAATATTTGCTCGTCAATCAGCATGTTCCAGCAATGCTTTTTATTAAAGAAAATCCCGAGAATAAAAAAGTCGGCTAGTGAGAAACTATTTATAAAAAATGAAAGGACGGCCCGCCCATGAAACTGCGCAGGTTTATTTTTGGCATGATTTCTCTTGTTTTTGCTTTTGCATTGCTGGCAGCTCCTGCTGCGGCAAAAGATAAGCATCATATGAAACTCGTTGAATGTGAAGAAAAAGCAGCGTTGACGAAAAAGCAGCAGAAACATTTTGAACGGTTGTTTGATGAACTTTTTGACAAGAAAAAAGAGATTTTTGAAACAGCTGAAGCGTATGGAATTCTTTCTAAAGAACAAAAAGAGAAGCATATCGAGATGATGAAAAAACATGCGAAGCACATGAAAAAAAATATGACGAAACGGTGCAAAGACAAAAATGAATGAATTGAAAAAACACGTATCTCAGCGTGTTTTTTTTATGGATTGCTTCGACATGCAAAAACGTAAAAACAACGCACACCTGGGCGCTTGCACACATACGCTAATTGTAGCATGGAGGGAATGGCTATGAAATTTTATGTGATCAATCGCGGGCTCTCGGTCGGCAGCATTCGCATTCTTGGTGTTGCCAGCTCTTCTCTTGTAATCATTGGAGATGCGGATGCGATTTCATTGGCGTCTGTTTTTGATACCCCCCCTGAGTCTTATATTGTTGGTCCGCTGACATCATTTGCGAATAGGTAGGGATGTGATATGAAAACGCGAACGTCCGTTGTTGGCTCGGTAAAAGTAGATGCTGTGCGGAGCTCATCTGTTTTTCAAATTGGCGATTCATTGATTTATACGCCAAAAATGAGAGGATACGCGATCAACCAGCTGTCTCCGCATTTTACTGAACAGCCGTCTGCTTTTAACGCTCCCATTTTCCATGAACCCATGCCAAAACCCGCCTTGATTTCCAAAGTTAAAAAAGAAACGTTTCATGATTCAGCCTATATTTATGCTGGTAGTGTGAAAGTGAATTCGTTAGGCGATTCTTCCGTTTTGCAAATCGGATCGACCCAGTTTATTCAATCTGAAGCGCGAATTAAGCATGTGCGAAGAATCTGAGCCGATTGTTCCTGTGCACGATGCGAAGACATGCTTCATACAATAAGTTAGCAATGAAAAGCAAAGGGTGGATCCTATGCCGTCAATCGTAGGAGCAGTGAAAATTATCGAAGTTGGAGGAAGTTCAGTCGTAAATTTTGGCGACTCTTTTTATAATTCGCCCAAATCGACGTCAAAAACATACGCCGGTTCCGGTTCATTTAATACTGGCGACTTCCTAAATACGAATAGCGGGATGAGTGCAACAAATACAGCGGATCCGGATGCATTGGATTCAACGCAAACCGCAACGACTTAATAGAAAGGGGATTGACGTATGCCCGCCATTGTCGGCCTTGTAAAAATTAATTTCATCTCACAATCAGCAATGTTTCAAGCAGGCGACGCCGTTTGGTTTTCCCCAGAAAATGAATCGATGATCATCGCTGGGCCGGGCTCGTATAATGTTGGCGATGGGCTGCGCACTGAAACAAAAATTGATGTCTCGTTTCACGAATAAATGATAGTTGTGATCTCCCTTTCCCAGGCATAAGTGTATAAAAGGGGGAGGGAAGTGGCATGCACCCATTTGATCCATACGTGATTCAAAAAATATATGAGCAGCTGCAAGCGATTCGCCGTGAATTAAATGATGTCATCCATCGTTTGACTACGCTTGAACAGGAAATGAATGATATCCGCAGCGGCAAGCAAATGCACATCGAACGAATTGAGTATAAGTTTGATCAATTAAAAGTGGAACGGTTGGAAGGCACTTTAAATATTGGGTTAAGTCCGCAAGATCGCGATGCGATTGAACAGTATGTTGTCGGCGAAAATGAAGATTGGAAGGGCGAAGAAAGGGATCAGGAGCTGTTTCATCGCATTCAGCAGCATATTCATGCGTATTTGACGGGAGATGTTTTTGAAGAGATTAAAAAAATGGAAGAAGAATATGACTATCGCCTGGATGAACCGTATCGAAAGTTTATTGTGGAAGACATCAAACGGCAAATTGATAAGCGCATTGCAGCCTATATGGACAACATGGATCAAAGCGGTATGAACAATCCAGAAAAAGAGCAATTGGTGATTGAAAAAGTTCGCGGCGACATCCATAAAGCAATCGAGGAATTTATCAAACATTTGCCAAAAGAGGGCGAGTAGATAGAAAATATAGGTGAGGGGATATGCAATTATTTGTCAACCAGAAAATAATTATCTATGAATTGCGCGTTCAGGGCATTACGAATTCATCGGTGCTTCAAATCGGAAGTTCCGGCATGATCAAACCGATGTCCAATTTATATAATACTGGCGGTTTTCTAGAAAGCGGTGTACAATTATCAGAGCTTGCTCCAAATGTTGAAGTCAAATTGCCGCCTCCAGTCATTGAATAAGGCAATGAATACAAAAAACAAAGCGAGGAGAAAAGAGACATGAACGGGAAAAAATCAGATAGGCATTTGTTTATTGTCTGGCTGATCGTTGGCCTTTTTTCAATCGTGCTCCTGTGGAAAATTGTTGTCACCCCTTTTGAAGTTGATCTCTCGGTATTTATTGCATTTATTCTTGCATTGTTTTCGATTGCCTTGTCCATTTTTTATTATGTGAAAATCCATGCGCTCGTTGATGAAGTTAAAAATTTTTATTCAGGACAAGCTTATCATGCTGACGATCCGAATCTGCCAAGCGAAGCTCCAGTTCATGACACCCATGAAAAAGAAGAAAAAGCCGAACTGGATCCGACGCTCCAGCTTGAATTTGAAGAACGAACATTAAAACTGAAAGAAGAAGAGCGAAAGGAATTGCTTGAACGTTTAATCAGCCGCGCCGGTCTTAATGAAGAAGAGAAAAAAGTCTATATCTCTCAGTTTGAAAAAGTTGATGACGATTTATTTAATATTCGTTCAAATTTAAACCAATTGCGAAAAAAAATCAATCAATCTTTTTCAGAAATGTTCGTATTGGAAAAAACGAAATTAATCCGTGAAATGATTGAAAAAATCGGGGTTGATTTAGTCGTCCAGGGCTCGTTTCTGGAAATCAATGAGCGTTTTAAATCGTTAAAGAGCGCTTTGCCGCAAGCTTCAGTGAAATTTTTGGAAGAAAATGCCATCATGGACAGCGATGGAAATTTAACTCGGAAAGGCTATCGTGAATTTATGAAAGTTGTGAAAAAAATGTAGAAATAAGGATTGTTCGAAAAGGGCTTGTTTTTGAACAATCCTTTTTTTATCGTCTGTTTGGGGGCGAATGGCATCCAAGATTCACAATAACCCTACGAAAATAGGTGTTTCTTTTTGAATAACCCGAACATTTTCGGGTTGTAAAAGCTGAGACAAACCTATATTTTGGTATATAAAGGCGAATTATTATAAAAAAAGGGGTGGGTTTTAAATTCTGAATATTTTAAATTAATTGTATTGACTTTCGATTTGTTTTGGCGAAGAAAAAATCATCCGAAATGAAGGGGGAGTCTCGATAATGGGCAATTTTTTTAAAAAAACTTCCATTGCTGCGCTAATGATGGCGCTGTCATTCGCTTTTGCGCTGCATGCGAATGCAGTTCAAGCTGAAAGCCAGTCTGGACAAGTCGTCTTTGATTATTTCTGTGATGCGTTGATTCCGTTTAATATGGAATTGACGCTCAATTATACGGCGCCTTTATCTGTCAAGCCTGGTGAAGAATTTTATATTCAAACCCAGACTTCTTCAGCTCCAGAAGAAGATTTGGTTAATTTATTGCGTCTATTGGGAGCGCTATATGTGAGTGGAGAATCTTTATTTACGCCGAATGTTGAAAACGGAACGTATTTGCCTGCCGATTTAAACTTGGACGAGCGGCAATGGACGCCGATCAATCGAACAGAAATCCCTTCTGAAGGTTCATTCAGAACAACGGTTCCGGGCGATGGGCCAGGCGACATGGGCCCTTTTATTGCTGAAATCGATGAAGGGGTAGTGAAAATCTACGCAGGAACCATTAATACGAAGCTGTTCGTTTTTAATTCTGATGAGCCAAATGCTGATCCGCTTTTAGAGTCTGTGTCAGAATGTCATCCATTGGATGGGCAGGATCTCCACTTTGTTTCCATTGCTGTGGATAATGAAGCGCCAATCATTACGTTAAATGGGGACAATCCAATGACAATCAAGCAAGGGGACCCTTATCAAGAGCATGGCGCTACGGCTGTAGATGACGTTGATGGCGATTTGACGGATCAAATTGAAATTTCTGGCGATGTTGATACAAACACAATCGGTACATATACCGTCACGTATACGGTGAGCGACAGCGTCGGAAATATCGCAACCGCTGAACGAACGGTTCATGTTGTAGAAGCATCTGGTTCGTGGTATACCGGTGAAGGGCCGCCGGGTGACGCTCTGGGAAGCAACGGGGATTCATACCTTGATCTTGCAACAGGCGATGTATACAAGCGCGACCCTAATGCGTGGAAGAAAGTTGGCAATATAAAAGGAGCAGACGGCTCACCAGGTGAACCTGGAACAAAATGGCATGCCGGAGAAGGATTGCCAGATGCTGATCTTGGACGTATTGGAGATTTATATTTAAATCAGGAGAATGGCGATGTCTTTGAGAAAACGGCGGAAGGCTGGCAAAAAATTGCAAATTTAACTGGCCCGCAAGGTCCGCAAGGTCCGCCTGGAACAAGCGGCGGCGATAAAAGCGCGGACGGCGGATCTGGCAAAACCGGCACAAGCGGTGATGGCAGCAAGAGCAAAGCGGATATGAAAGGAAAAGGCAAATCGACGGTAGGAGGCAAACTTCCAAAAACAGCAACAAGCCTGCCTGCTTTGCTTATCATTGGCGCGGTTCTGCTTGCCGCTGGCGGCGTTTTCCTGCTGAGACGCCGAAAAGCAATCGAATAAGAGGTTGATGATTTAAAGCGCACGCTTGCATTTTGATGAGCGTGCGCTTTGAGTTTGCCAGGAAATCATCAAATAAAAGCTCATTTTTGGATAGCATAGCGGGTCATTGGGAATTGTAAAAAATGAGAGAAGGAGTGAATGACATGGAAAAACGCAAATATTATGTCGGAGTTGCTTCTGGCCAAATTACGCAGCAGCCGGAAACGACAGAGTGGGAATTTGAAATTGAAGCGACCGATGAGCAAATAGCGCGCCTTCGCGAACTTTTTGACATGGCGAATCGGCAAAATTTTGACGTAGCTTATGCTGTGCTTCATCCTCTTTCTGGATCGAAAGTTGAACATGACTACAAAAATTATGATCATACGCTGCAAGAAATTTATCGCATGATTTATGAGCTTGGAAATGAAAAAGCGCGCCAGCATATAACACAGCACAATCTGATTCAGGAATTGGGAAAAGATTATATGTGATAGGTGGTTGAAACGATGTATCCGATTTTAATTGCCCTTGTTGTTGGACTATTAATTTTTGGCTTGATCTTCTCATTGTTTAAAGCGAGCCGGCAAGCGCAGGTTCCGGAAAGCGAGCAATCTGGCAATGCGGTTGGCAAAATTTTTTGGATTTATGTCTTTTGGGCTTTAGTCGCATTCGGCGGAGCGCTGCTATATGGAATTTATCGGTTGTAAGGCCGAATTGTTCAAATTTTTTTTACATTGACAAGCTGATTGAATAATAATATAATTTATTTTGAAAATTTAAAGTGGCGAATCATCGTCAAACAACATACTGACCGGTAAGTAGAAGCCGGCAAATTATGAATACTTAACTGAATTGAGGGGGAAAAAACGTGGAATTACGCTTGACTGATGAACAGCGAATGGTTCAGAGAACGATTCGTCAATTCGTTGAAAAAGAATTGATGCCGTTGGAGCCGGAAGTGTTAAGGAATGAAATTGAAGGGAAGCCGGGCCTGGCGCCGGAAAAGCTGAAAGAACTTCAATTGAAAGCTAAAGAGATGGGCTTCTGGGGAATCAATACGCCAAAAGAATATGGCGGCGCTGATCTTGGCAATGTGATGATGGCGATTGTGCTTATGGAAACGGCAAAAACGTTTGTGCCTTTCCAATTTGGCGGAACAGCAGACAACATTCTTTACTATGCAAATGAAGAGCAGAAGAAGAAATATTTGATTCCAACAATCAATGGAGAGAAAAAATCGTGTTTTGCGATGACAGAGCCTGGTGCGGGTTCGGATACGCGCAACATTAAAATGACGGCAGTTCGCGATGGCGACGAATGGATTTTAAATGGCGAGAAGACGTTTATCACAGGTGGAAATGAAGCCGATTTCGTTATGGTCATTGCGGTGACAGATAAAGAGCTTGGACCAAAAGGCGTCACATGCTTCCTCGTTGACCGCGAAATGGGATGGAGATCCGAGTATATCCATACGATGGGTGATTGGGGTCCAGCTTCGCTTATTTTTGAAAATGTGCGTGTTCCGCATGAAAACGTACTTGGCGAAGTAAATGGCGGCTACAAGCTTGGACTTGAGTGGATTGGCAATGCCCGCTGGATTGTTGGCGCCCGTGCTGTCGGCATGGCTGAGCGCGCGCTTCAAATGGCGATTGACTATTCCAAAGAGCGCTATACATTTGGCAAGCCCATTGCAGATCGCCAGGCGATCCAATGGATGATTGCGGACTCGGCAGTAGAGATTGAAGCTGCAAAATGGCTTGTATTGAACGCGGCGTATACGCTTGATCGCGGTGAAGATAACCGCCATCTCGCTTCAATGGCAAAGCTGTATGGCGCAAACATGGGCAACCGCGTCATTGACCGGGTGCTGCAAATTCATGGCGGCATGGGATATACAAAAGAATTGCCGCTTGAAAAATGGTACCGCGAAGCGCGCCTCTGGAGAATTTATGATGGTACGGATGAAATTCAGCGTTTAATTATTGCTCGCAATCTGCTTAAAGGAAACGTTAAAATAGGAGACTTTATCTAATTGAAAGGACGCATGCTCGCTGCGTCCTTTTTTAACATAAGCATTTTTTTAAATTTTCAGATAGAAGGAGAGGATGAACATGGCGCTTGATCCGCAAGCAAAGCTCATTCTTGAACAAATTGAAAAAGCAGGCGCTCCGCCGCTGCATACGATGCCGCCGGAAAAAGCTCGTGCGGCTTATCAAGCCATGCGGTCAACAAATGACGTTGAAGAAGTCGGAAGCGTTGAAAATCGTCAAATTCCGGGTCCAAAAGGAGAAATTCCCATTCGCATTTACCGACCTGCTCATTCCGAACCTGTAAAATTGCCAATTCTTGTTTTTTATCATGGAGGCGGCTGGGTAATTGGGAATCTCGATACGCATGATGCCGCTTGCCGCACGCTAACCAATCAGGCAAACTGCATGGTAGTTTCTGTCGATTATCGCCTTGCACCTGAGCATAAATTTCCAGCTGCGGTCGAAGATGCTTTTGCCGCATTGGAATGGGTCGCAAATCATGCTGAAGAAATCGGAGGCCATCGCGAAAAAATCGCTGTAGGCGGCGACAGTGCAGGCGGAAATCTTGCTGCAGTGGCATCGATACTTGCGAAAGAAAAGAAAAGCCCCAAACTCGTTTTTCAATTGCTCATTTATCCGTCTACCGGCGCTGGACCGACGAAATCTTTTGAAGAAAACGGCGAAGGCTATTTTTTAACAAAAGAGTTGATGGCTTGGTTTCGAAATCATTATATGAATCGCCCAGAGGATGCCAAGCACCCGTATTTCAGTCCATATTTATATCAAAATGCGAGCGGTTTGCCTCCGGCGTTCATCATTACCGCCGAATACGATCCGCTTCGCGATGACGGCAAAGCGTATGCGGAAAAGCTGAAAAATGCCGGTGTAGATGTCCAGTATGCCGAATACAAAGGGATGATTCACGGCTTTGTGACGATGGCCAGCGTGATTGATAAAGGGAAAACGGCTCTGCAGGATGCTGCAGCTGCTTTGAAAAAGGCATTTCAATAAAAAAATGGTCCCTATTGTTTGAATGGCATAACAATAGGGACCCTATTTTTATTTTATCGATAGTTTGTGAACTGGAGTTCGATTGGCAAATCTGCTTCGCGCACTTTTGCAATCACTGCTTGCAAGTCGTTTTTATTTTTTCCAGCCACGCGGATTTGGTCCTCTTGAATTTGGGTTTTGACTTTCAGCCCCATGTCTTTAATCATTTTGTTAATTTTTTTGGCGTTTTCTTTATCAATCCCTTGTATCAGAACGGCACGCTGCCGCACGGTTCCGCCTGAAGCAGGTTCGATTTTGCCGTATTCCAGATTTTTTATGGGGACGCTGCGGCGGACTAATTTATTGAGCAGGACGTCTTTTAATTGCTTTAATTTGAATTCATCATCAGAAACGAGGATAATCTCATTGTTGTCAAGCGATAGGCTGCTTTTGCTCCCTCTAAAATCGTAGCGGTTTGCGATTTCCTTTTCGGCAAGGTTGATGGCGTTCGCGACTTCTGATAAGTCCACTTTTGATACGATGTCGAATGAATGCTCTTTTGCCAAAATAAAACCTCTCCTTTCTTATGCAATCTCAAGTGTAGCAGATGAGCGTCTTTCTTGCGAAAAAAGCGGCTGATGATTTCCAAGGAAATGATTTTGAAAATTTAAAAAACAGCAAGCGCTAAATTTTTTCAGCTTTTCTTCGCTGCAATTCGGCGATGATTTCTGGATATTGTTTTTCAACTTTGAAGAAAAAGAGCAAAGTAACAAGGAGTACCCCGAATACGATCGGAAGATGAATATTCAGGTATTTGATCATCGTAATCGCGAATTCAGTCTGTTCGGACGCTTGGCCGACATAGCCGCCATAGCTCAGCAGCCATCCGATAATCGCCAATCCTAAACCGGTCCCTACTTTCCCGCCAAAGCTGGCGCCGCTGTTTAACAGCCCTTCGGTTCGAATGCCCGTTTTATATTCGCCGTATTCAACAGTATCGTTCAGCATGGCCACCATCAGCCCCAGGCTTGGCATCGCACCCAGCCCTGCCAAAGAAGAGCCGATTAAAAACGTCGGCAAATCATACATGTCGATCATTTTTATTGATTGTCCGACAAGGGCTACAAACCATCCGAAGATCATCACGTTTTTCTTTCCGAATTTTTTGACAAGCGGCCCCATAAAAAACAATCCCAATACCATGGGTCCGGTTAGCGCAAGCCCGATTAGCGGAAACAAGCCTTCGTTTCCCAGCACCCAGCGTGCATAGTACAGCCCGCCGCCTTGGACGAGGGAGAGGATGATATAAAACAGCACGCAAACGACTGTGATTAAAAACCAATATTGATTTTTTGCCATTGCGCGCAATCCCAGTTTTAACGGGACGTGATTTTCATTTCCGAGCGGAGCCGCAACTCTTTCTTTTACCGTTCGGAATGTGATGAGCAGCGGGGCGACAGTCACGACAGCGTAGGCAACGGCTAATGTTGTCCAGCCTAAGTTGCTGGCAACAGGCTGCGTTAGCGTCATCACAATGAGCGTTCCGAACATAAACCAGATTGCAGAATTTAAATTGCTTAATGAGCGGCTGTGCTGTTCTTGGGTCATCATCGCCAGCAGCGTCTTATATGGAATCGCCACCATGGTATAAAATAAGATGAATGACAAATAAGTGACGTATGCGTAAACGAGCTTTGCTGAACTGCTGATATCGGGAACGGTAAACAACGATAAAATGGCCAAGCCGAGCGGCAGTGACATCCATAATATCCATGGACGGGCCTTTCCGTATTTTGTCTTCGTTTTGTCAACGATTGCCCCCATGCCAATGTCTGTAATCCCATCAAAAATTCTCGCGATGAGCATGAGCGTTCCAACTGCACCAGCGGTTATTCCTGCAGAATCCGTATAATAGTAGGTGAGAAAGGAACTGGTCAGCGTAAACGATGAGTTGAGGCCTAAACTGCCGACTCCATAGCCCCATATTTCTTTTTTTGGAGGTTTTTCCAGTTCGCGGCTTTCTTTTTTACGAATGGGTTCGGTTATTTTTACAATGGACATGCTTTTTCCCCCTTTTTGTCACAGTGGTTGTAAGGGCTTACAAATAACAACATTTTGAATGCTTTCATTGTTCCAAATTTTCCAACCCTTTTAAAAATCATATCATAAAGCGGATGGAAATGATATTTTTTCTTTTATTAAGTGAAGGATAGAGAGTGGAATCGATTTGGTGCGAATTGAAATCGGCGCCTGCGGAGCCCATGGAGGCCCCAGCTTCAGGGAACTCAGGGGCCCCTTTTTTGTTGTTCATTTCGATATATAAG
>CALKAO010000089.1 GCA_937983115.1 uncultured Caryophanales bacterium | reverse complement strand
TCCGGGACGCCGTTCATGTTTTACCGCGATGAAGTGAATCGCAAAAACGTGAATGCGCACAAGGGCATGATCTATTGTTCCAATTTATGCACGGAAATTACGCAAAATCAGTCGCCGACACAGCTCATAGAAGAGTACGTTGACCAAGATGGAGCGATCGTAAAAAAATACCGTTCGGGTGATTTCGTCGTCTGCAACTTAAGCTCCATCCATTTAGGACGGGCTGTGCCAGATGGCGTATTGGAGCGCCTTATTCCGATTCAAGTCCGCATGCTGGACAATGTTATCGATTTGAACACATTGCCGATTTCACAGACGAAATTGACGAATCAAAAATATCGCGCCATCGGGCTTGGCACGTTTGGCTGGCATCATCTGCTCGCTTTAAAAGGCATTCCGTGGGAAAGCGAAGAAGCGGTGCATTACGCCGATGAATTATATGAAAAAATTGCGTATTGCACGATCAAAGCGAGCATGGACTTAAGCAAAGAAAAAGGGGCTTATCCATGTTTTGAAGGAAGCGGCTGGCAATCAGGAGACTATTTTGAACAGCGCGGCTATGCCGATGAAAAATGGACCGCCTTGAAACAAGAAGTGAGAAAGCATGGCATCCGCAATGGCTATTTAATGGCGGTTGCTCCGAATTCATCCACCGCTATAATTGCCGGTTCGACCGCGAGCATCGACCCGGTGTTTAAACCGTTTTATTACGAAGAAAAGAAAGATTTTAAAGTCCCGATGACCGCTCCTGATTTAAATCATGAAACGTATGATGTGTACCGCCGCAGCGCGTACATCGTTGACCAGCGCTGGTCAGTCAAACAAAACGCGGCGCGGCAAAAGCATATCGATCAAAGCCTTTCATTTAATTTGTATGTGCCTTATAACATTCGCGCTTCCGTTTTGCTCGATTTGCATTTGCAAGCGTGGAAAGCAGGATTGAAAACGACGTATTATGTGCGCTCGACTTCGAATGATATTGAAGAATGTGAATGGTGCCACAGTTAAACGGCGCAGGAATAAAGGGCGTATATCATTGATGCCATTTACACAAAGAGCCAAGCCACAGGTTAAACCGTGCAGATATAAAGGAGGAATCGTTATGCGGGCCTTGATTTGCTATTTGTCATACAGCGGAAACACAGAAGAGGCCGCCGAATTGATTGGCCAGCGGCTGGCAGCAGAAGGCTTTCATGTTGATTGGTGCGACATCGGCGCGGAGCGGCCTCAAAAGCCGGCCGACTATGATTACATCTTCATCGGCACGTTTACATGGGCGCGGGGGCAAACGCCTGACGAAGTGAAAGATTTTGTGCTTGACCTTGGCTATAAGCCGGAAAATGTTGCTGTTTTTGGCACTGGCGACACGCAATTTGGCGGAGACGCCATGTTCTGCCGAGCTGTCGATAAACTTGTGAAATTTTATGCAAGCAAATGGCCGGGTTTGAAGATCGAACAATCGCCGCGCGGAACGCAAGAAAAAATCGTTCACCAATGGCTGGAAGGAGTGCTTTGCGATGCAAAACATCATGCTTGAGCGGGCGAAAACATTGGAGCCGCGCAATCCAAACAAATCGACCCGCTTATTCGGCGGCAAGTCAAGCGGAATTTTAAATTGGAACGACATTGCCTATCCGCATTGGTACAAAATGTATAAGCGCCTGCTCGGAAACTATTGGCAAGCGGATGAAATCAACATGTCAAGCGACATCAAGCAGTTTTCCTCGCTATCGCAGGTGGAGCGGGAGGCGTACTTGAAAATTATCGGCTTGCTGTCAACGCTGGATGCGCCGCAAACGCGGACGGCTTTATTGCTGTCGCTTTACGCCACTGATCCGTCGGTGCAGTCGATCCTTGCTGTCATTGCCCAGCAGGAAGCGGTTCATAATGAAAGCTACTCATATGTTCTGTCATCTGTCGTTTCGCTGGATGAGCAAAATCAAGCTTTTGAATTTGGGCGATCCGATCCGGTTTTATTAAAACGGAACAGGCAGATTACAGAGCAGTACAATGCGTTTGTTGAAGAGCCCTCGCTGGAAAACATTTTAAAAACCATGGTTTATACCGCATTGCTCGAAGGGATGTTTTTCTATTCCGGTTTTGCATTTTTCTACAATTTGGCGCGCCAAAACAAAATGGTCGGCACCTCTACGATGATCAGCTACATCAACCGCGATGAACTCGAGCATGGACGGTTTATTTCCGAGCTATTTCGCGCAACGCTCGCGGAATATCCGGAATATAACAATGAGGAGTTTATTCAGTGGGTGTATGACCACTTTGAGCAATCTGTTTCGTTAGAAATCGAATGGTCGCAATATGTTCTTGCTGACGTGGAAGGCATTGATTTAGAAGAAATGAAAGGCTACGTAAAATATCGTGCGAATAAAATGCTTCGCATGATGGGGCTAAATGAAATTTATCCCGAACACGTCGACAATCCGATGCGCTGGATCCGCGCATATGTTGACAATTTTGACGGTACGAAAACTGACTTTTTCGAGCAGAAAGCGCGCAACTACACGAAAACGAGCGATTTAAACGGATTTGATGATTTGTAACCAGGGTGGCCATGGGTCTCAAGGAGCCTCTTGGATACATCGAGTGGCTCCTCTTGGAATTACTCCGAGGGGACCTCATCGGGATGCCTGCGGGGGGCCCGGCGGCTTTTGGGATATTTGGAAGCGGACCCTCCCCAATGAACCTGATCGGTGTTTTTTAATTGCCAAGCTGATTCATATAATCGATGAAAAAATGAAGGACGATCAGCGGCAAAATCGAGCCGAGGCTGACATAAAGAATCGAAAAGAAAATGCCGGCGATTGTCGTTCTGATGACTCCTGCCGTTCCTTGATACGTATGGGCAAGCCCAAATAGCAGCGAAGCAATCAGGATGATGATCCAAATGGAGAGGCTTGGGAACAAGTAGGACAAAGCGAAAATGAGAAAGCCCCGATAAATGATTTCTTCGGTGATCCCCGCTGTCAGCGATACGGCATTCCATAATTTGGCTTCTTTCTTGGTTGTCGGCAAGATGATGGAAAAGTCATTTTTTGCCTGTTCTTTTTTGATTGCTTGCGACAATTTTTCTTTGAATGTGCCATTCACATGGCAGCCAATGATCGTATATAAAATGGCTAATAAATAAAGCGCTCCGATCCCGATTGCAAGATATGCGGCAAACGGCCCGAAAGGTTCAGTCTGAATCGCAGGAGCCGCAATTCCGATCTGTTTCAATGTCAACTCGGTAAAAAATACAATGAAAAGAATAAAAAGCGTCGGCGCCCATAAACTGGCGATTGTGTTGATGTAGTAGTTGATTCTCGCATTCTGATGCTCTTTTACTCTCGTTTTAAATTTTTTATAATCAAAATATCCGATGACGGGTTCATAGACAAGCGCGTAAATGATGATGATCCATAACGCAATTTCGATGGCAATCACCTCGCTTTTATTCATTTAAATTTTACCATATTTGGAAAATTGGAAACACTTTTTTCGAGCGTCTTTTGAACAAAAACTTAGTCTTCATCTGTTCAGGAAGAAAACAACGGATGAGGCTGGAATGCCGAGGAAAAATGCAGGAATGAATGAGAGAAGATTCAATGGGCAGGAAGAGGAAAAAGGATATGCGAAAAAGCCAACCGCAAAGGCTTTTTTCTTATTATAGCGTCCGCTTTTCTTTCAATCCCAAGTTCAACACAAGATAGACCCAGAATGAAGCGGGCGCTGTCAAAATAAAAATGAGCCGAACGAGGAAAGAAGAAATGCCGGCAAATTCAGCAATGCCTCCGCACACTCCAAACAGCGCTTTGTCATTGGCAGATTTCATCAACGGTTTCAAATGAATTCCCCCCCCTATAGTTTTTTTTCATTTGCAGCCGATGTCAAATTGACAGTTGCAATAAAAAGCCAGCTGGCATCCATGTGAGCGGCAAACTGTTGTTATCCACACTTAATGATAGCCTTGAAAAGCAGGGAAAAGCTGTGCAATGATGACGATCTCAGATAAACAACCAATGGTTTTTTACATGTATGCGCTCTAATAATTTTTAGTCATTGTCTGAAGAAGGATAAAGTGCATTTCCATTTTGCTGAAAGGCCTTTTCATAGAATGAAAGAAAGGAAACGGGCGATGATTGCGTAAAGCACAGCAATCACTGCTTGATTCTATCGATTGAATTGACAAATCAATTATACTGTATTCAATTATCATTCCATGGAGCATTAAACGCGCATTTTTTTCTTTTTTTTTTTCGAAAGTGTATATTTTTTCGTTTGCCAATCGTCTAATGTAATGACGTTGAGCTTCTGTGGGAGAGGAGGGGAGAGATCATTTGGAGCAAGCGTTAATTGAAAAAGCCAAAGCAGGGGATGAGCATGCCTTTCGCATTCTCGTTGAAACTTATCGCAATCTCGTATTTCATGCGGTCTACGCTGTGCTTCGCAATCAGAAAGACGCAGAAGATGCGGCTCAAGAAGTCTTTCTTAAAGTGTATCTCTCTCTTTCTCAATATGAGAATCAAGGGTTTAAAACATGGCTGACGAGAATTGCAGTCAACCATGCGATTGATATGCGCAGAAAAGCATACAGGAAGCGCGAAGAAGCAGCAGAAGCGGCTTTCCTCGATGCGAACGCATCTCGGGAGGCGGGCATTGCCGATGCCATTGCAAATAAAGAAATAAAGCAGCTCGTTCATCAGCGCATTCATGAGCTGCCGGAAAATTACCGCGAGGTCATCTATGGGTTTTATATTGAAGAAAAAACTTACGAGCAGCTTGCGGAAGAACAACAGGTCAAGCGGGAAACGATTGCAACGAAACTTCATCGCGCAAGGCTGTGGATGAAAAAGCATTGGAAGGAGAGTGATTTTTTATGAGCCATATTGGATCGGAACAATGGGATGCCTATGTTGCCGATGAAGTCGGCGAAATGACGCGCCGCGTGTATGAAAAGCATTTGTATGAATGCGATGAATGTCTAGCGCGGTATTTGCAGGCGGTTGAATTGAATGCCGATCGGCTTCCGAAGCTTTCTGATCAGTTTGCGGACAGCGTCATGGCGAAGATTAGCGAACAGCCAACATTGAAACAATCCGAGGCAAAAAGGCAGGCCAAGCTGAAAAAATCATTCTTCCACTATGTCATCGCCGCTGTGATGACTCTTATGCTGATGTCCACAGGGATTTTCAATCAATTGGCCCAAGTGGCTGACAGCATTCAAGAAACGCCGTCATTGACGGAAAAATTGCTCGATCATGCGTTTTCTTTCACGCAAGTGCTTGAACGAAAGAAGGAGGCGAAGTAAGCTTGAAAAACCCGATTATCGCGTTATTGCTCAGTTTTTTTCCTGGAGGCGGCTTGCTTTATTTAAGGAAGCTTCGCGGCCTGTTTTATTTAGGAGTGATTGCTGCGACTTTTGTCGGCGCATTTATACTCGATCTTTTCTTTCTGTATACGGACTTTTTTATTTTTCTCGGTTTTGCCGGCATGCTGCTCATGTACATTGTCAGCATCATTGATACGGTTTTGACGGCGTCAAAACATGTCCATGCAAATGGAACGGCTGCTTCAAGCAGTATGGAGTCGGAGCGGTTTTTTGCCATTGCGCTGTCCATCGTTCCCGGGCTCGGCCATTTTCAGCTGGGGCTGATGAACCGCGGCTTAACGCTGCTCGCATCTTTTTTTGGGCTGGGCGCAATGATTTTGTTTGTGACGGTGCTTTCAGGCTATGAAGTTTTTTTCGTTTTCCTCGTGCTGCTGCCCGTCATTTGGCTGTATGGCTTCTTCGATGTCATGCAGCAGTTAAATAAAAAGCAAAACGGCGAGCCTCTCATCGACCGTTCAATTTTGGAAGATTTGGAACAGCGCCGTGAAGACGGGAAAAAAAGCAAAGCGATTGCAACGTTTCTTTCGATCTTTCCAGGAGCGGGCCATTTGTATCTCGGGCTGCAGCGGAGAGGCATTCAACTGATGGCCGCCTTTTTATTTTCGATTTACATTTTGGATGCGCTGCGCCTCAGCATTTTCTTGTTTTTTGTTCCCATCATTTGGTTTTACAGCTTTTTTGACGGTTTGCAAAAAGCCTCGCGCATTGATGAAGAACCGCTGGAAGACGCTCCGGTCATTTCATATTTAGTGAACAATCAAAAGTGGCTCGGCATCGGGCTGATTGCTCTCGGTGCGTATTATCTGTTTTCAAGCATTCTTTTGCCTGTATTTGCGCCAATGCTGCGCGCATGGCTGAACATTGACATTGCGTATTGGTTCGGCCAATATTTTCAAATTGCACTGGTTTGCATCTTGCTTATCGGAGGCGGGATTAAACTTTTGCTTGGCAGCAAAAAGGAGGATTTGGAATGAGAACGTGGCGAGTCGGTACGATTTCGATGGGATTGCTGCTCATTTTTTTGGGTGTTTTCCTCGTGTTGGCACAATGGTTTGAATGGAAAGCCGCTTACGCCATGTCAGGCTGGTGGCCATTGATTTTGGTTGTGCTCGGCATTGAGATTATCGTTTATTTATCCCGTTCAAAACAAGAGCATCCAACCGTCAAATACGATCTTTTCAGCATTTTCTTTATCGGGTTTATCGGTCTTGTCGCCATCGGATTTGCATCGTTTCAAGCGGCTGGCCTGTTGGATAAATTCCATGATTGGGCGAATGTTGAAGTGCAAACGTTCGATTTGCCGACGGTTGACATGGCGCTTGATAAAAACATTAAGCGTGTTGTAGTCGATGCCGGAGTGATTCCATTGACGATTGAAACAGGGACAGCGAATGAATTTTCGGTTTTTGGCACGTATCAAACAGCGGTTTTGCACGGGAAAGCGCCGATTGAAAAAACGGAAGACTTCCTTTTTGCAGAAAGAAACGGAGACACGCTTTTTGTAGTTTTGAAGCCCATGCCCGAAGCGTGGCAGCCCTTTGATTCGCAGCGGATTTGGAAAGCAACGATGATCGTGCCTGACAACGTTCAATTGGACATCAAAACAGATGGCGAGCCGATCGAAGTCCATGCACGGACGATGAACAATGATTGGACGATCGAAAATGCGTCGGAAGTGAATGTAAAGCTTGCTGGAGATCTCGATGTTCAGATTCATGCCGAAAAAGTCGCTGACTTGGATGAATCGGACGGCTGGGAGGCTGCTGCAGGAACGGAAGAAGACTCCTATTTTCAATCAGGGAAGAGGCAATTTGGCAAAGGAACGCATGTCATGAAGATAATGAATGCGTCGATAATTGCCGTAAGCGAGAGCAAATAAAACTGTAACGTGCCGATGCCGCTGTTATAAGCGAAATTGGCGCGTTTTTTATTTGAAATGTGTTCATTGATGCCGAGGAGTCTGTCTTCTTGCGCAGTTCCGAGATTTTTTGATGGCAATGCATGTGGCGCTGTTTGGATTCAACACGGATTTGCGAATTTTTATATTTGGTTCACAGAATTTTTTTTTCGTATGAGGTTTCATTACCGTTTTCTTGCTGCGAAAATAAGTGCGTAAAAGCACTGTTATTCAGCGTAAACGATTTTTTTATTGTTTGCCTCATTATCATTCAACTTTTTATATTGTGAAGGCTGAAACGCTAATTTGCCATTCCACCATTTATCTAAAAATTTTAAATATTATTGACGTGAATTTTTAGTCTGTCTATAATGATAGCGAACTTGGTTCATCATACAATGAATTGGGAAAGACGGTGTAAGTCGATGAAAAAAGCGCGATTGATCTACAATCCGATGGCTGGAAAAGGGAAGTTAAAAGCACAAATTCCGAATCTGCTGGAACGATTGAATGGAGCAGGATTCGAGGCGACAGCATACGCCACGACGGGTCCGGGAGATGCAACCGATGAAGCGGGCCGGGCAGTCGATGAAGGCGTTGATTTGATTATCGCAGCCGGCGGCGATGGAACGATAAGCGAAGTGATTAACGGAATCGCTCCGAAGCCGAAGCGGCCGGCGTTTGCGATTATCCCGGCAGGTACGACGAACGATTTCGCGCGTGCGCTGGGCATCCCGAAAAATTATGAAAAAGCGATCGATGTGATTGTTGACGGCTATCAAATTCCAATTGACATCGGCAAAGGAAATGATGAATATTTTGTTTACCTCGCAGGCGGCGGCCGGATTACTAATTTGTCGCATGAAACCCCGAGCAAATTGAAAAAAGCGATTGGACGCCCGGCTTATTTTTTGCAAGGCGCAAAAATGCTTCCGCAAATCCGGCATGAACAAATCGTGCGGATTGAATACGATGATGAAGTGTTTGAAGGCGACATTCTGCTGTTTTTCATCGCCAATACGAATTCCATTGCAGGCTTTGAAAAACTGACGCCGGATGCGATTATCAACGATGGAAAATTTGATCTGTTAATCGTGAAAAAACTGACCGTCGTGAACTTCCTTCGCCTTCTGTTGCTTGCATTCCGCGGCGCACATTTAAAAAGCCGCCAACTGATTTATACGAAAGCGAGCCGCATTAAAGTTGAAACGAAAGCCGATATGATTTTAAACTTAGATGGAGAAAACGGCGGAAAATTTCCACGTGAATTTGTGAATCTGCACCAGCACATGAAAATGTTCGTTCCAAAGCCATATTATGAAAAGAATCAACAAATGCTAAGCAAAGAACAAGAACAAATTTTATAATCGACTTAATGAAATTTTTACATAAAGGATGCATCAAGATTGGCAAAACAACAAGTTCCAGTACGAAAAAATGACATCATTGACGTGGAGTTCGAAGATATGGCCCATGACGGCTCGGGCGTGGCAAAAATTGATGGCTATACGCTGTTTGTTCCTTTCGGGCTGCCAGGCGAACGGGCCAAAGCAAAAGTGCTAAAGACGAAAAAAAATTACGGCTACGGAAAATTGATTGAGCTAGTCGAGGAAAGCGAATTTCGCATTACGCCGGACTGTCCGATTTACAATCGCTGCGGCGGCTGCCAGCTGCAGCATATGAGCTATGAAGGCCAGCTGCTGCATAAACAAAAGCAAGTGAAAGAAGTTCTTGCGCGCATCGGGCATCTTGAGAATGTTGCCGTTCATCCCGTTATCGGCATGGACCATCCGTGGCGCTACCGCAATAAAGGACAAGTGCCTGTCGGCGAAGAAAATGGCGCTTTGATCACCGGTTTTTATCAAAAAGGCAGCCATCGCATCGTCCATATGGAAGAATGCATCATTCAAGAAGAAGCCAATGACACCGTTGTTCGTATCGTCCGCGAGATTGCTTCAAAACTAGGCATTCCTGCCTATGACGAAGAGAGGCATCGCGGCGTCATTCGACATATTGTTGCCAGATACGGCAGAAAAACAGACGAAGTGATGGTCGCCATCGTTACGAGAACGAAAGATCTGCCGCATAAAAAACGATGGATTAAAGAAATCGTTGCGAACATTCCAAATGTCAAATCGATCGTTCACAACGTCAATCCCGAGCGAACCAATGTCATTTTCGGCGAGGAAACGAACGTGATTTGGGGAGAGCCTTATATCTATGACTATATTGGATCTATCAAATTCGCCATATCCGCCCGCTCGTTTTATCAAATCAACCCGGTCCAGACGAAAGTGCTTTATGACAAAGCATTGGAATATGCGCAGCTGACGGGCAGCGAAACCGTCATCGACGCCTACTGCGGCATCGGAACGATTTCATTGTTTCTTGCCCAGCAAGCAAAGAAAGTGTACGGAGTTGAAGTCGTCGGCCAAGCGATCGCTGATGCCAAACGCAACGCCAGATTAAACGGAATTGAAAACGCCGAATTTTTCGTCGGCGAAGCCGAAAAAGTCATTCCCTGGTGGCACAAACAAGGCATCCGTGCCGACGTCATCGTCGTCGACCCGCCGCGAAAAGGCTGCGGCGAAGCCCTGCTTCAAACTATCATCGAAATGAAACCAAAACGCGTCGTCTACGTCTCATGCAATCCGGCAACGCTCGCCCGCGACTTGCGCATTTTAGAAGACGGCGGTTTTGAAACAAAAGAAGTCCAGCCGGTGGATATGTTTCCGCAGACGTCGCACGTTGAGTGCGTAGTATTGATGTCAAGGGTTGAGAAATAAAGATACTTTAAGCACTTATAGATAAAGGGTTTCCTGACATTGAATTTTT
>CALKAO010000088.1 GCA_937983115.1 uncultured Caryophanales bacterium | reverse complement strand
GTCCAGCGCGGCGGGGGGGAAGGGCGGCGTCTTTGCGTTTGCGCGCTTACTTATTCTGAACAATTTCGAGTGCGGATCGTATGTACGGCAGTGTGCGAGGGCGGATGCAAATCACAAGCTTCTATTCTATGAAAGGAAAGTTTCCCAATATGCTCAATACAGGGACTTTTTGATTAGGCGTTTGGTATAATGGAAACGTCTTTATTTTCATAAGTTCATAACATCTAAGAGGAGTTGAAGGCATGAAGTATTGTACAGAATGCGGCTCCAAACGCAGTGAAGGACAAGCGTTTTGCACGGAATGCGGAGCATCGTTTGCGGAGCCGCACACAGAGCCAGAATCGGTGCAGCAGGCGCATTCACAAGATTCCCAGCCTCCGGCAGCGAAAAAACCGATGCCGGAACGGACAAAAATCATTCTTAGTGTCGGCGGGGCCGTGCTGTTGATCTTGCTAGGCGCTTATCAATGGCTGTCGCATCATTATGATCCGATGAAAGTCTTGCAAGAAATGGATCGGGCCATTGTGGATGATGACAGCAAAGCTTTTTTAAAGCACATCGATTTTGATAAAGAAGCGCTTTTAAATGAAACAGCATATTTTGATTACATCAAACAGCACGAATGGGAGCAGGTGAAGCCGCAGCTGCTGGAACTGATCGAATCGAAATCGCAAGCGCCCTTTGATTTTACTGTGAAAAGCAAATATGGCGCTGATCTGTATAAAGTGATAAAGAAAAGAAAATTCGGCTTGTTTTCAACGTATTCTTTTCGAGCGGTTCCCGCCCATTTGATGGTTTCGACAACTGTGGATGATACGGTGGTTGCCATTGATAAACAAGAATGGACTGCAGCTGCAGAGAAGCCGGCGGAAATTAAAAAAATTTATCCCGGCGTTTATGCGTATGAAGCGCAGGCGGAAAATTTATTTGGCGATTTTAGCGAGCAAGCTGAAGTTGAAGTGGCAGCAAAAAATGATAATGAACTGTTTATAGAATTTCCTTATGAAGTCTACACGATTGAATCGGATCAAATGGATGCGATTCTTTTTGTGAATGGAAAAAGCACCAAAAAAACGCTGAAAGAATTGCAGAAAGTTGGTCCATTTCCGGAAAAGGAAGTTAAAATGCACGCGGAATGGACGAATCCGCAGGGAAAAGTGATGAAAACGAAAACGGTCACGCAGCATGATGCATTTTGGGGAACGATATTTTTTGAGTTCGGCTATGAAAGCGACATTGATGAATTTTCTTTTTCAGCGGGCGATCACGTATTGAACTTTCGCGACGCGTATGAACAGGCATTGAATTCAAAAGATTACCAGTTGATTGAACCATTTATCGAAGCGGGCAGCGCTGCGGAAAAAGAATTGAAAAAATTTGTAGCTGATTTGGAAAAATTGACCTTTCATTACGAGTTTACGGAAAATGTCATTCTCGATACGGAATTTGTGGATGACGGCATGTATCGTGTGACGACGAAAGAAACATTTACATATACCCATTATGAAAAAGATAAAGAAGAAGTGACCGATTATGAGCGTGAAAAGGTTTATCACGTGAAAGCGACAGATGACGGCTATAAAATTACGAAAATCGATTATAAGCAGACGGATCGCAACAAACATTAAGAAAAGGATGAGAGAACATGCTGATTTGTGAACAATGCAACAAGGAACAGGAGACGGGAAAGTTTTGTGGACAATGCGGAGGAAAGCTTGTTGAAAAAGACGCTGGCATGCAGCATGAGCCGGCGGATGCTCCGCAGCAGACGACGACGGCTGTTCAGCAAAAAAACGCATTTCAGGCGTATTTCAATTTTATTCAAAATGTCGCAAAAAATCCAACGCAAGCGCTAAAATTGGATGAAAGCCAATTCGGCTACGGGTTGATTACGGCAGCAGTTTTTGCGCTCGCCTATGCGTTAGCGAATTATTTTTTAGCCAATAAAATGGTCAAAGACATGCTCGGTCCATTAATGTCGTCATTGCCGTTTTTTGACATTACAGTGCCTTTGTTGTTTTTTATTGTTTTGTTCCTTGCCGGCGCTTGGGCTAGTGTGTTTGCGGCGAGCAAACTGATGAACAGCAGCGTGTCTGTCAAAGCCATGCTTGCTCAGTTTGGCGGTTTGCTTGTGCCGTTTATGCTGATAAATCTAGCCATGATTTTGTTTGGCATTGCTGGAATGGCAAAAATCATGATCGGGCTGACAACGATATCCATCGTCTTTTCCATCTATTTTTTGCCGATGATGCTGTCTTTTTATAATGGAATGAAGGCAAACAGCGGGCAAAAAGTTTATTTTAGCCTCGGGGCGGCAGCTCTTTCTATGCTTATTTCTTACATCATTGTCCGTTTGGCGATTCTCGATTTTCTAGAGAAGTTTGATGATATTTATCCATGGTTTTAATCGAAAAAAAATCGTCTCCTTTTGAATGCGGGGACGATTTTTTATTGGGATGGCATTGGCTTTTGCGTGCTTCAGCAATCGTTCTTTTCTGTGCGCTCACATGTTTTCGTTATGGCTTTTTATCGGGTTAGAGCGATGAATGGGTTCATTTTTTGCATGATTTTTCGTGCAAATTTGCGTGCTGTACGCGTGTCTTCTTTTTAATTCAGAATAAAAAACTACCAGAAATGATCCTCTTCAAATCCGAAAAGGATTAAGAGATCGCCAGCTTCTTTTTTAAACGTTTCTTTCAATTCGGAATCAAATTCTTTTTTCCAGTCGCCGATTTTTCCGGAACGGAATGTTAATGATTTTTTAGGATTTTGATTGGCGATCATTTGGGAGACGATTTCTTCATATGAGCATGGTGCGTCTGCGTCTTTCCAAAGGAACTGTACAAGATTCAATAAAGTTTGACGCAAGGACGCTTCCGATCTTCTTAAATCTTCATAGGATATCGCATAGGTGTCTGGATCGTTGAGCCATCCGTAATAAGGCAGAGCAAAAGCTAAAAATGAAGGATAGACCCCTTTTTCGCCATGCAATAATTTTAGCATTCGTTGTTTTGGCGTCATGTTTGGATGTTGAAACGGTTCATGGAATGGATGTTTTTTCCACTTGCTTTTAATAAAATAATTTAACGACACGAGGACATCGCGCGGGTCGCGGTATAGAAAAACATGCTTCATTTTCAGTTCGCGCAGCATTTGCGCGTATCGCGGAGTGTAGCCGACATGGCCCAAGCCAAATTCGTTGGCCTGCAAGTTGCGAAGGCGTTTTTTGTGATCGTCATACATGCTGCGGGGGTCCAGGTTCCAATTTATAAAAAACTTCTTTTCTGAATCTGTAATGTCCATCGAAATGTTCGGCATGCCGGTTAGCAGTTGATGCAGCAAAAATGTGCCGCTTTTTGGCACGGTTGACATTAAAAAAGGTGCAAGAACAGTCATTTTCCAAACGACCTCCTTGCTAATATGTCTATTCATTATATGCTGGATTGAAAGGGATGGCTATCTGGCGGCTGCCGTTGATTTTTTTAATCGAATTTTACAAGGCTGCATCATGAAAGTGAAAAATTTTCCTGCAGTTTGGTATAGTGAATGTAGTTAAAACGTGTCATACTTGAATGTAAATGGGGTTGCTGAAGTGTTTCTTGAATTGAAAGAAAGGAAGAGTATCCGTTGAGCAAACCAGTGTATTGGGTTTTATGGGTGGCTGCACTCGTTTCAGTCAATGTGTTTGTGATTCCTTTAGCGTTTTTTACTCCTTCTGAGGAAGGCTCGGAGTTTGTTACGGAAATGCTGCTTATGCTGATCGTTTTTTTGCTTTGCAATTTGGTGTCGATTCAGCTGTTTTTAGCGGCAATGAAGGAAAATCAAAACAGTTTTTCGCAAGGATTGATTTGCGCAGGGCTGTTTGTCGTTTCCATGTTTTTTATTTGGAAAGGCGTTGTTGTGCGTCTTGCGGTGATTGCGCTTATCGTGAGCCTTGTTGCCGCTGCCATTTTATTTGCACTTGAGTTGTATGGCATGATGAGAGGGAATCGCAATGTATAGGCAGATGAAAAAATTGTTGTTTTTACTTGATCCGGAAGCTGCCCATGAGCGGACCATTGCAGCGTTAAAATTAGCGAAACGGATGAAATTGACGGGTTTATTGCGTTTGCGCTATGCGTTTCATGATGAGCAGCTGTCTTCGGAACTGTGGGGCATTCCGTTTCCAAACCCAGTCGGACTTGCTGCTGGATTTGATAAAAATGCTGAAGTGTACGAGCCATTGGCTAGCCCACTCAGTCAATTGCTTCTCTCGGGCTTCGCACATCTTCGGGCCTTGCCTCATCCTGGCTTTGTCCCCCGTCTCGCCGCCCTG
>CALKAO010000087.1 GCA_937983115.1 uncultured Caryophanales bacterium | reverse complement strand
CTAGTCAAACATATATTTTCTCGTTCGCGATGCTACATTTAGGACGATTCCGATGGTGAGCATGGAAGTCATCAGCGAACTTCCGCCATAGCTTATAAATGGAAGCGGAATGCCTGTGACCGGCAGCAGACCGATCGTCATCCCGATGTTTTGAAAAATTTGAAATGTAAACATTCCGACAATCCCTACGCATAAATACGTGCCGAATGGATCGTTGCTTTCAATTGCCGTATGAATGATGCGGTAAATCAACATAAAAAATATAGAAACAACAACGCTTGTCCCGATAAATCCGAACTGTTCTCCAATCACTGCAAAAATAAAATCCGTATGCGCTTCAGGAAGGTAAACCGTATTATTGTTCAACCCTTTTCCGTACAGTTGGCCGGATCCGATTGCCGTCATTGATTTTACAAGCTGATAGCCGATTCCGCCAACGTTTTCATAGGGCTCAAGCCAGCCTTCAATTCGCTTAATCTGGAAATCATTTCCTCCCAACAGCACATTGACTAAAAAATCTGGAAACCTCAAATAAGTAAAAACGAGCAGGAAGACGGCCAGCAATGCTGTGGCGATTAGGCTAAAAATAATTCTCCAGCGAATGCCGCTCACAATGATCAAACTGCCGACGATCGAAACTAATACCAATGAGGTTCCCAAGTCCGGCTGTCTGAAAATGAGAAAGATTGGAAAGAGAGAAATGAGTGCAATTTTGCCGAGGAGCAAAAAGTCTTCGCGAATGCTTTTTTCAAAATATTTTTCATTATGGTGGGCAATCACTGTGCTCAATGTTATAATCAAGAAGATTTTCATAAATTCCGACGGCATGAAATTTCCGATAACCGGCAGATCAAAAGCGCGTTTTGCCCCTAGATTGATTGGAGCAATCGAGGCGGGAGCGAATTTTAGCGCGAGTAATAAAAAGATGCCAAATCCGTACAAGTACCATGTAATTTGCTTAAACCGGTCAAAATCGATAATCATAGCGAGAACAATGGCGCCGATGCCAACCACATAAAACAGCACCTGTCTCGCAGCAAAGTTGTGTTCTCTTAGATGAACCGGCAGATTCGGCTGAACACTATAAATGGAGACAATACTTATACAAAACAGAAGAAAAATTAAAAACAATGTTGTATAATCAATCTGTTGCCAAGGCGAGCGTGAATCTTTATTCATAATGAAATCCTTTCTAATGGAAATTGGCGAATCAATTTTATCTTATCGAAAAAAAAAGAAGTTGCAAACCTATATCTCATCCGATCCAATAGGGAAGGAGGGGAACAGTGCGTCATGACAGAAAACCATCATATTCAATATTTTGATACGTTATTGGATGCATTAAAAAAAGATCAAATTGAGTTTTTCCGAAAAACATTTCTCATCTTGCATCCGCATGATCAGGCAAAATTCTTTCTTTCATTGGATCAAGAGCTTAGAAACCGATTGTATACGTATTTGTCTCCGAAAGAAACATCCGATTTTTTTGAAAGCATGGATCTCACAGAGCAAAAAGAACTGATTTCGGAAATGGAACCGATCTATGCGGCAGAAATGCTGGCTTCCATGTATGTGGATAATGCCGTTGACATTTTAAACGAATTAGATAAACAGCAAATCGCAAGCTATTTGGCAATGATGGATCAAGACATTGCCGCTGAAATTAAGCAAGTGCTTCATTATGAAGAAAAGACGGCAGGAAGCCTTATGACGACAGAATTCGTTTCGATTGAAGCTCACCAGACGGTTTCCGAAGCAATGGAAATCCTAAGGAATGAAGCTCCGACAGCAGAAACGATCTACTATATTTTTGTCATTGACAAACACAAAAAACTGGTTGGCGTCATTTCGCTGCGCGATTTAATTGTCGCTGACAGTTCCGATACGATCGCCCAACACATGAATGATTTTGTTGTTTCCGTTTCAGTGAGTGAAGACCAGGAAGAAGTGGCGAAAGTCATGCGGGATTATGACTTTTTAGCGCTTCCAGTCGTTGATTTTCAAGGGCGATTGGCCGGAATTATTACGCATGACGATATTGCCGACGTTATCGATGAAGAAGCTTCGGACGATTATTCAAAGTTTGCTGGATTGACCGATGTGGACGCAGTTTATAAAAATTCAATTTCCGCAGCCAAAAAAAGATTGCCATGGCTTATCATTTTATTATTTTTAGGAATGCTAACCGCAAGTTTAATCGGCAGATTTGAGGAAACATTAGAGCAAGTGGCGATTTTGGCCGTGTTTTTGCCGCTGATTGCCGGGATGGCGGGAAATACAGGAACACAATCGCTGGCTGTTGCCATTCGGAGGCTGACGATCGGAGATTTGGAAGAAGAGAGCAGATGGAAAATGGTGAGGCGCGAAGCTGGAACGGGCTTTATAACGGGCGCTGTATGCGGCCTTTTGATCGTCGCGATTATTTATGTTTGGAAAAAATCTTTGTTTTTAGGTTTTTTAGTTGGATTTTCGCTTTTTTTCACACTGATTGTTGCGACGATTTCAGGAGCGATTATTCCATTGATTATGCAAAAGCTGAAAATTGATCCAGCCGTCGCTTCAGGACCATTTATTCAAACGTTAAATGACATTTTAAGCGTGCTCATCTATTTTGGATTAGCGACGTCATTTATGGCTTATTTGCTTTGACGCGCTTTGCCTAAAAAGGAAAAGATGATGTTGCCATGCCAAAGAAAACTGCGACGATCGTTTTTCAAAGGCAGGCAAACAATGGATACTGATGTTTTGCGGGGTGAATTATGGGAACTAGTCCGTCCATTTTATCTTTAGTCATCGTTGTTGTTGCTGCTTTTTTAGCGCCGATTGTTCGCGAGCGATTCAAATTGACGCTTATACCTGTGGTCGTTACAGAGATTATCGCGGGTCTTATCATTGGGAAAAGCGGGCTTAATATTATTGGGTCTGACCCGTGGCTGGATATTTTGTCTACTTTTGGACTCATTTTTTTAATGTTTCTAAGCGGGGTTGAAATTGATTTTTCGGTGTTTACAAAAAAATCATCTTCAAACCGCATGAAAAATGGAAAAAAAGAGCCGAACAGCTTTGTTGTTTCCATCATTATTTTCATCTTTATTTTCGTTCTGTCTTATGTGCTGGCGCTTGCGCTTGCAGCGTTCGGTTTAATAAAAAGCCCATTTTTTATGACGCTTGTCATTTCAACCATTTCATTAGGCGTTGTCTTGCCAACGCTAAAAGAAGAAAATTTGACGAGCCAAACGATCGGCCAAACGATTTTAATCATTGCTGTCATCGCCGATTTGGCAACGATGATTTTACTTGCAGTTTATGTGACGTTCAATTCAGATCAAGACGGGAATATGTGGCTTTTGCTCGTGTTATTTGCTGTCGGCGTGCTGCTTTATTTTGCCGCCAGATGGTTCAGCAAGGTGTCGTTTTTTAAATCGATGCTGGAAGGCAGCATTCAAATTGATACGCGGGCGATTTTTGCGCTTCTTATCGTTTTAGTCGGGCTTTCCGAGACCGTTGGAGCTGAGAATATATTGGGCGCGTTTTTGGCGGGTGTTCTCATCTCGCTTTTGTCGCCGAATCCTGATATGATTCAAAAACTGGATTCATTTGGCTACGGATTTTTAATCCCGATCTTTTTTGTCATGGTTGGCGTCAATCTTGACATTTGGGCGCTGTTGTCGGACCCGGCGACGCTGCTATTAATTCCGCTGCTTTTTTTAGCGCTGGTCATATCAAAATTAGTTCCCGTTTTAATTTTAAAGCGCTGGTATGGCTGGAAAACAGTCGTTGGCGCCGGTTTTTTGCTGACATCAACGCTGTCGCTCGTAATAGCCGCTGCTGAAGTTGGAAAACGGATTGGCGTAATTTCGGAGCAGAAAGCGAGTACGCTCATTTTGCTGGCAGTGATCACTTCCATCGTTACGCCGATATTATTTAAGAAAATTTTTCCAGCGCCAAAAGGGAGCAGGGTTGTCAAAAAAATTGCTTTTATCGGGGCGAACCAGCTCACGCTTCCATTATCAATTGAATTGAATCCTAAAAAATTTGAAACGCATTTGTATCATACCAAGCAAGAAAAAGTTGAAAAACATCGGCAAAACAGCCGCTTTTTTATACAGGAGCTTCCGAGCTACGAGCTAAATGAATTAATTCAGGCCAATGTGTTTGATGTTGATATTGTTGTCATTTCAAGCGGAGACGAAGAGTTAAACCGACAACTGGCTTTATATGCAAAAGAATACGGCGTCAAACGTGTGATCGCGCGAATTGAATCGCAGCAGCTGGGCGAAGAATTGCGGAAAAAAAATATCGAAGTCTTTTCCACGCTGTTTTCTTCAAAAATGCTATTGCGTGCGCTCATTGAATCGCCAAGCGTGATGCAGATGTTCACAAAACAAGAAAGCGGGCTTTTTCAAATTGATATGACAAGTTCGCAATATGAAGGCGTTCCGCTTCGAAGGTTTCCTTATTTGGGAGATGCAATTATCGTGCGCATCTTCAGAGACAGCGATTCGATTGTTCCGCACGGCGACACTGAATTAAAGCTGGGGGATCGGCTCGTTGTTACAGGAAGCCCTGAAAGCATTGAGGAATTGCGAAAAATGCTGAACAACGCATGATGAAAATAAACGAAGCAAACGAATGTTTCCTAAAAACATCTTCTTTGCTTCGTTTTTTCATGATATACTTTACCTTTAGAATAAAAAATCATTTGGAATGGAGGATCATTCATGAACCTGTCTTTGGAAGGGCGCACCTACGTTGTGATGGGCGTTGCAAATAAACGAAGCATAGCCTGGGGAATTGCAAAAAGTTTAAACAAAGCTGGCGCACGTTTGATTTTTACATATGCTGGAGAACGGCTTGAAAAAAATGTTCGCGGTTTAGTCGAAACGCTGGAACGGGACGATTCATTGATTTTGCCTTGTGACATTACAAATGATGATGAAATTAAAGAAACATTTGCAAAAATTAAAGACGAAGTCGGCATAATCCATGGATTGGCCCATTGCATTGCATTTGCTAATACGGATGAGCTGAAAGGAGAATATTTGAATACGACGCGGGAAGGATTTTTGCTCGCCCATAACATCAGTTCATACTCCCTGACTGCGGTTGCAAAAGAAGCCCGCCCGCTGATGGCTGAAGGCGGAAGCATCGTTACCATGACTTATCTCGGAGGAGAACGGGTGCTGCCAAATTACAACGTCATGGGCGTTGCAAAAGCTTCCCTTGATGCGTCTGTAAGATATTTGGCAAACGATTTGGGAAAAGACAATATTCGCGTAAATGCCATTTCAGCTGGACCGATTCGGACGCTTGCAGCGAAAGGCGTTTCTGATTTCAACAGCATTTTGAAGCAAATTGAAGAAAGAGCGCCATTGCGCCGGACAACAACGCAAGAAGAAGTTGGAGACACTGCGTTGTTTTTAATGAGCGATTTATCCCGCGGCATAACCGGTGAAATTTTGCATGTCGACAGCGGCTACCATATTTTAGGCTGAATAAAAAAACTTTGTTTGTCGATAAGACGAACAAAGTTTTTTTGCGTTAATGGGGATGAGTCGGCATTTAGGCACATGTCGATCTTGCGAGCATATTCTGTAATCGAGCACAGATTAAAGGAGGAGCGGATACATTGAAAAAAAGTGCACAAATCGCAAACATTCCTCTTATTTACATCGATCAGCCGGCTTTTAAGCCATCGCTGCCCAATAAACAGGTCGTTGTGGTCAAAGGAGCTTCCAAAGAAAATGAAGAGAAAAAAAAGCAAGAAGAAATCAATGCCGGCCTTCAAGAACCTATGCTTGAATCCGAGCCGGAAGAAAAAGCCGATGATTCAGACAACACGATTGAAAATGGGCTGCACAAAGGATTTTTAAACAAATCGATTGAGGATAAATTAGTGATTTTAACAAAACTTCCTGAATCAATGCCGAAGCTTTTATGTGAAGTGACAACGAAAGACGAGACGTATACATGCAGCATCCTTTCGCATACAGAAGATAAAGTGTTCATTGAAATTCCTGATAACGGGGAAACGCTTGAGTTGGATAAAAATGCGATTTTATCCATTACAATCATTCGTTTATAGCTGTTTTGCCGCCGCATTTTTCTTTCTTTTGAAAGATTCAATTCGAAACAAACATCAGCCTATACGACTGTTAGACATTTTGCATATACATGTTTTGAAATGAAAAAAGGAGGGAACGATTTTGTCAGAGAAAAAGAAGCGGAAAAAAACGATTCATGTCGATGAATTAGTCGTAAAGGCTGATAAAGTTGTCTTTGTCGATCATGAAGGCAAAGAGAAGCATGATTGGCGCGGCAATCTCCGCGAAAGACCTCATGATATGAGAGATCCCTGGGGCTTTTTATTTCCGCCAAGACGCCAGGAAAAAGACGAACAAGACCATGAAGAAAAATCAGCTGAAGGGCGGGCAGAAGAAAAAACGGAAGAAAATGAGCAAGAAGAGCATCCGAGAGGATGGCGATGGGTTTAATTAAATGCATTCCCTTTTGATGAAAAATATGGTAGATTAAAATCAACATCGGTCGAACGTTTGAGGTGTTTATTTATGGGCTATATTCTTCCAGCCGCATATACTTTTATCTCTTTGTATCATGAAAGATTCGCGATTCCAAAAACGCCGATAAACGCCCGCATTGAAGAGGTAAATCGAATTCATGCATATGAATCGCGCGAGCAGTCGCAGCAGCATGCAATGCGGAAATTTTCCAGTCATTCGGGCCGATTTGTTGATGTTAAGGTGTAAGAAGTCTTACACCTTGTTTTTTTGCAAGTAAAATCCTTTCGCTTCATTCCATTCCGCATATAAAACCTCTTCTGGCTTTGAAACGTGATTCGCTTTGAGCTGTTTCATGAGCCAATTTCGATCAAAGCCGGCTTCTTTCAAGTTGCCTTCATCAACGACTCCATCGCTGATTATTGTATAGGTTAAATAAACGGGTTGAAGCGGCAAACTCAAGTCTTGCGCTGTCGGTTCAGCAAATTCAGGCTTCTTCAAGACGCTTAAATCGCCGCTTGATTCCATAATGGCGTATTCGACTTCGCGAATGGAAAAGACGTTTTTTTGTCTCAGCAGACTTTGCAATTGATCGATGTCCACTTTATTTTTAGCCAGTTGTTTTCGATCGATTTGGCCCCGCCGGATTAAGAACGATGGCGCCCCTTCTAAAAACTTGCGCGTTTTGCGAAATTTTTGGGTGATCCATTCTGTTCCAAAAATTAAAACGCCCCAGACCAGCGTTGCAAATAAAATCATGCCGAGATGGACATTTTTATCGTATATGGCGTTTCCGACGAGTTCGCCTAAAATCAAAGCGGAAATAAAATCAAATGGCGTGAGTTCTTTTAGTTGGGTTTTGCCAAATAGTTTTGTCAGCAGCAATAAAACGAAAAAACCGACGATAAGTTCAATTGCGGTATACCCATATGAATTGATTTCCACAACAATCCCCTCCATCTTTTTTATCGTGTCCGAAGGGGAAAGAAATTATAAATTCGCTACTTTTTCATTGCATAGTGCGGGATGCCCGCTTCATAAAATGGTTCGGATTCAATTTGATAGCCTAGTTTTTCGTAAAACGGAACGACATCCAACTGCGCATGCAGCCGAATCGGGAGCCATTTTTGTTCAGCTGCATAATCTTCGATTGCCTTCATTAATTTGCGCCCAACCCCATCACTGCGATGCTTTTTCACGACGCAAACTCTTTCGATTTTTGCTTCACGATTGATTTCTCTTATTCTTGCCGCTCCAATGGGGGCTTCATTTTTATAAACAACAAAATGAACGGAATCATGTTCATGTTCATCCTGTTCGATTTCAAGCGGAATATTTTGTTCCTGCACGAATACCTGTTTGCGAACATCAAACGCATCTTGAAGTTCTTTGTAGGTTTCAACTCTTTTTATGATCATGGTCTTAAACTGCCTTTCCATATTTTTTTAAAAAATCGCATATCTGCTGAATGGCGTTGTACGAATATTTTAATAATAAGGTAGCACATTAAGCGTAAGGATGAATGATAAGGAGAATGAAAGATGAAGCGAATTCTCTTTCTCCCGTTTCTTCAACTGTCTTCCGGCCATTACCAAGTCTGCCGATCGTTAGAAGCTTGGATGAAAATATATCAAAAACCTTATCAATGTGAAAGGATTGATATCTTTTCGTATGCCTTTGGAAAAATAGAATCATTGATTTCTCAGTCTTACCTCCATGCGATTCAATATTTGCCCTCCGTTTACAGTTGGATATACAGAAAAAATGTGATTGAAAATGATCCGAGCGAACGATATGTATTTTACGATCTGCTCTTTGAAAAAGCCATGCTGAGGTTAATTGATGAAAAAAAACCCGATTGGCTTATATGCACGCACGCTTTGCCTTCTTATATTTTAAACCGTTTAAAGCAAAA
>CALKAO010000086.1 GCA_937983115.1 uncultured Caryophanales bacterium | reverse complement strand
GAAAAAGTTCTTGCATCAATGATTAAATGAAAATATACTATCAGTAACAAGGTCATCAGATCACCTTATCACTGAAACTGGAGTGACAAATCATGATTCGCGTTGAACACGTTCAGACGAAAAAAATGTCTGAACATGTGGCGGAACAAATAAAAAAATTGATTGCTGAAGGTGAGCTGCAGCCGGGAGACAAGCTTCCTTCGCTGCGTTCTTTGGCAGAATCGTTTCAAGTTGGCCAATCCACCGTACGCGAGGCGTTCAGCGCACTGAAAACGATAGGATTGATCGAAACGAGACAAGGGGAAGGAACGTTTGTACAAGAGCATCATCCGATGACGCTTCATCAGCCGATTTCAGATTTTCTTTTGCTAAGCAAAGAAGATATCATCGATCTATTGGACGTGCGCAAAATGCTTGAAAGAGGGACGGTTGCTTTAGCCGCAAAAAGACGGACGGATGAAGATGTGCAAAAAATGGCCAGCGTGCTGCAGCAAATGGAAAAAGATTTGCATTCAGATTCATTTGGCGAGGATGCGGACTGGGCATTTCATTTTGCGATTGCGGAAGCAAGCCGCAATAAAATTGTCATTTCTTTAATGGAGGAGTTGTCTGCAAAAATTAAAAGTGCTTTAAAGGCAAGCCGTTTGCAAATGTATGTCACGCCAGGCATGCCTGAGCGCTTATTGGCGGAGCACCGTGCAATTTTTGAAGCGATTGAAGCGCAGCGTGTGAAAGATGCTGAAAACAGAATGGTTGAACATCTTTCAGGAGTGCAGGAACAGCTGCTTGCTGCCAATCCATTTGAAGCGAAAGGGGAGCGCAAACGTTGAAAGTTTCATTGTTTATTACATGCCTAAGCGATCTTTTTTATCCAGAAGCCGGCAAACATACGGTGGAATTGCTGGAAAAATTAGGATGCACCGTTGATTTTCCGGAACAGCAGACGTGCTGCGGCCAGCCAGCGTATAACAGCGGATTTCAAAAAGAAGCGAAATCCGCCGCAAAACAATTGATTAAAAGTTTTCAAGATGCGGACTACGTCGTTGCTCCTTCAGGTTCGTGCGTTTCAATGGTTTATGAATATCACAAGCTTTTTCAAGACGAGCATGAATGGAAACGAAAAGCGGAAGCTTTGATCGCGAAGACGTATGAGCTGACGCAATTTTTGGTTAATGTTTTAAAAGTCGAAAACGTGAACGCTGAATTTCCTGCGAAAGCGGCGTATCATTCGTCATGCCACATGTCGCGGCTATTGAATGCAAAAGATGAGCCTTTGAAACTGCTAAACCATGTAAAAGGGCTGGATTTGCAGCCATTGCCCCATGCGTATGCCTGCTGCGGATTCGGAGGAACCTTTTCAGTGAAAATGACGCCGATTTCGAAAGAAATGGTGGAAGCCAAAACGAAGCACATTGAAGAAACAGGTGCGGAAGTGCTGATTGGCAGCGATTGCGGCTGCTTAATGAATATCGGCGGCCGGATCAGCCGTAAAGGCCTTCCGATACGTGTAAAGCATATCGCTGAAGTATTAAATAGCGGGGTGAAGGCAAATGTCAATGAAAATCTCTGATGCGCCATTTTTTGAGCGTGTTGAAGCAGGTCTTGAGAACGAGTTTATGCGTAATGCGGTCCAATCGGCGCAAAATCGGCTGAGAGGGCGAAAACAGCAAGTTGCAGATGAACTGGGAAACTGGGAAGCCTGGCGTGCGCTGGGTGAAGAAATCCGCAGGCACACGCTGGAAAACCTCGATTATTATTTGCATCAGTTAAGCGAGAATGTTGCGCAGCGCGGCGGCCACGTCTTTTTTGCGGAAACCGCAGAAGAAGCGAATGACTATATAAAAAAAGTTGTACAAGCAAAAAAAGCGAAAAAAATTGTTAAATCGAAGTCGATGGTGACTGAAGAAATTCATTTGAATGCCGAGCTGCAAAAACTTGGCTGCCATGTCATTGAAACAGATTTAGGCGAATATATTTTGCAATTGGATGAAGATCCTCCTTCACATATCGTCGTTCCGGCGCTGCATAAAAATAAAGAACAGATTCGCGACACGTTTCGCGAAAAGAAAAATTATACGAAAACGGAAAAGCCGGAGGAACTGACGCAATTTGCACGTGAGCAGCTGCGCGAAGAGTTTTTAACGGCGGATATCGGAATTACCGGCTGCAATTTTGCGGTTGCGGAATCAGGTTCGATAACGCTGGTGACTAATGAAGGGAATGGCCGTCTTGTCACGTCGCTGCCGAAAACTCAAATTACTGTCATGGGAATGGAACGCATTGTTCCGACGTGGGAAGAGCTTGATATTTTGGTCAGTCTGTTGACCCGAAGCGCTGTTGGACAGAAGCTTACGACATACATTACTGGAATTACAGGCCCCAGACAAGAAGGTGAGGGGGATGGTCCCGAAGAGTTTCACCTTGTTATCGTTGACAATAAACGATCGGAAGCATTAGGGACGGTTTTTCAGCCTGCGCTGCATTGCATTCGCTGTGCGGCCTGCATTAATGTATGTCCGGTTTACAGCCATGTTGGCGGCCATTCTTACGGTTCCATTTATCCCGGGCCGATCGGAGCGGTTTTAAGCCCGATTCTTGGCGGCTATCATGATTTTAAAGAGCTGCCTTATGCATCCAGTTTATGCGCTGCCTGTACGGAAGCCTGTCCAGTGAAAATTCCGCTTCATGAACTGCTCATTGAACATCGCCGCCAGATTGTGGAAGGTGAAGGGGATGTATCGGCATCGGAAAAATTAGCGATGAAAGGCTTTGAAATTGGGGTTAAATTGCCAAGCCTGTTTAAAATGGGAACGAAAGCCGCTCCTTATCTGGTGAAACCGTTTATGACGGATGATAAAATTGCGAAAGGTCCAGGGCCGTTGAAAAATTGGACGGAAATACGCGATTTTCCGACGCCGAAAAAAGAGCGTTTCCGCGATTGGTTTAAAAAACGAGAGAAAGGGGCCAATGATCATGGCGGCAGGGCAAATTCATAATCGGGAGAAATTTTTGAGGCGGATAAGCGAACGGTTAAACCGTCCGCAGCCAAAACAAGTCGAACGTCCGGCATGGGCGCATGCCCCTCAATTTGATGTTTTCAAAGGCGCTTCACAGGACGAACTGGTTGACGTGTTTGTCAAACAATGCCAATTGATTCATACCGACGTTCGAAAGACAACGAGCCGCGAACTTGCTTTAGCGTTGAAAGAAGTGATCCGAGAGGAATCGGCTCAAACTGTCATCACATCCAATGATTCTCGTTTTGAAGAATTTGGGCTTCTGCCATTGCTTAAAGAGGAACTTCCTTCTGAAGGACTGGACATTCATCAATGGAACCCTGGGCTGTCGCGGGAAGAAAACATTGCGATTGCGGAAAAATCCGACATTGGCATTACTTTTAGTGAAATCACATTAGCTGAATCCGGCACCGTTGTTTTGTTCAGCCAGCCCGGCAATGGCCGTTCGACAAGCTTGCTGCCGACGGCATATGTTGCGATTGTTCCGAAAAGCACTCTCGTTCCGAGGATGACGCAGGCGGCGGCTGAAATTCATAAGCGCATTCAACGCGGCGAAGCTGCTCCGTCAAGCATCAACTTTATTTCCGGTCCGAGCAACAGCGCGGACATTGAAATGAACCTCGTCGTC
>CALKAO010000085.1 GCA_937983115.1 uncultured Caryophanales bacterium | reverse complement strand
ATTGGATAGGGTGAAGTTAACATTTCACTTCACCCCAACATTTGACTAAGAACCTTTTTTCAATCAAAAAAGTACGTAAGGAGGATGCTATGAAAATCGCAAACTTTATTGATCACACGGTGTTAAAAGCAGATGCAGCTGCAGAAGATATTAAAAAGTTGTGCAAAGAAGCGATGGATTATCATTTTTATGCTGTTTGCGTCAACCCGATTTGGGTTAAAACCGCAAAAAAATTATTGAAAAATAGCAATGTGAAAGTATGTACGGTCGTCGGGTTTCCATTAGGAGCAGCTGCAAGTGAAACAAAAGCGTTTGAAGCGAAACAGGCAGTTGCAGATGGCGTGGATGAAATCGATATGGTTATGAATATTGGAGCGTTAAAGTCTGGACACTTGGAATGCGTTCAGCAGGATATTGAATCGGTCGTTGCAGCGGCTGGACGATCCGCTCGCGTGAAAGTGATTATTGAAACTTGTTTATTGACGAAGAAAGAAAAAGAAATCGCTTGCCAATTAATAGAGAAAAGCGGTGCGGATTTCGTGAAAACATCGACGGGGTTTGCATCTGGAGGCGCAACGGTTGACGACATCAAACTGCTCAAATCAATCGTTGAAGATCGCGTTGAAATCAAAGCTTCTGGCGGAATTCGCGACTATGCTTTTGCTGCAGAATTAATCGAAGCAGGAGCGACGAGAATTGGCTCAAGTGCAAGCGTGGCAATTGTTAATGGAGGGAGTATGGAATAATTTAACTTGAGTTTTCTTAAATAATAATATATAGTAGTAGCGAAGCGCTGCAACGCTTTTTGCAAACGCTTTACATACTTACTAGTTAGTTAGTTGGAAAATTTGCAAATGAAAAGGAGAGGGTAAACATGCATTTCGAGTTCTCGGACAAGGTCAAGGATTTGCAAAAAAGAGTCACAGAGTTTATGGAAGAACACGTTTATCCGAATGAAAAAACGTACTATGAACAACTGGATGAAGGCGACAGCCGTTGGATTGTTCCTCCGATTATTGAAGAATTGAAAGAAAAGGCAAGAAAAGCGGGTTTGTGGAACTTGTTTTTGCCAGATAGCGAGTATGGCGCGGGATTAACCAACCTCGAATATGCTCCTTTAGCTGAAATTATGGGGCGTTCGCCGATTGGCTCTGAAGTGTTTAACTGCAGTGCGCCTGATACGGGAAACATGGAAGTGCTCGTACGCTATGGAACGGAAGAGCAGAAAGAAAAATGGCTGAAACCGCTGTTAGAAGGCAAAATACGTTCGGCGTTTTTAATGACAGAACCTGATATCGCTTCTTCAGACGCTACAAATATTAGATGCAGCATGGTGCGCGATGGCGACGAGTATGTCATCAATGGGCGGAAATGGTGGTCTTCTGGGGCGCTTGATCCACGCTGCAAAATTGCCATTGTCATGGGAAAAACTGACCCAGATGCTCCTCGCCACAAGCAGCAAACGCAAATTTTAGTTCCGTTAGATGCGGAAGGCGTAACGATTAAACGCCATCTCACCGTTTTCGGCTATGACCATGCTCCACACGGCCATGCGGAAATTGAACTTAAAGATGTTCGTGTGCCAGCTTCCAATGTCATATTGGGTGAAGGGCGCGGATTCGAAATCGCACAAGGGCGTCTCGGTCCTGGAAGAATTCATCACTGCATGAGAACGATCGGCGTAGCTGAAAGAGCGCTTGAACTGATGGTTGAACGCGTGCAAAAACGGAAGACGTTTGGCAAAATGCTGGCTGATCAAGGCGTCATTCGCGAATGGATTGCGGACTCAAGAATTGAGATTGAGCAAGCGCGTTTGTTAACATTGAAAGCTGCTTATATGATGGATACGGTCGGAAATAAAGTTGCGAGAAAAGAAATTGCCATGATCAAAGTTGTCGCTCCAAATATGGCATTAAGAGTTTTAGATCGCGCCATTCAAGCATTTGGCGGAGCGGGTGTCAGCGAAGACACACCATTGGCGGCAATGTATGCGAGTGTTCGCACGCTTCGTTTAGCTGACGGTCCGGACGAAGTCCATCGCAATGCGATTGCAAAGCAAGAGTTAAGAGAAAATCCGGTTGAATAATCTTTGGAGAGTAAGGGGGGCGAACGACAGTGAGCAGCATTAAAGAGCTTTTTGATTTGAAAGGAAAAACGGCGATTGTTACTGGCGGAGGACGCGGACTTGGCAAAATGATTGCTGAAGTTTATGCAGAAGCAGGCGCGAACGTGGTTGTCTGTTCGCGCAAAGTTGAAGCATGCCAGGAAGTCAGTGAAGAACTGAAAAAAATGGGCGTCGGTTCGCTGGCATTTAAATGCGATGTATCCAATCCTGATGATGTCAAGCATGTCGTTGAAGAAACGTTAAAAGAATTTGGCCAGATCGACATCCTTGTGAACAACAGCGGGGCGACTTGGGGTGCGCCATTTTTAGAAATGCCGCTTGATAAATGGCAAAAAGTAATGGATGTCAATGCAACGGGCACGTTTTTGTTTTCGCAGGCGGTGACGCCGTACATGAAAGAACGAAAACAAGGAAAAATTATTAATATTGCTTCGGTTGCCGGCTTAAAAGGCGGCGAAGAAGGCGTCATGGATACGGTGGGATACAACGCGAGCAAAGGAGCAGTCATCTCTTTCACCCGTGATTTAGGCGTAAAGCTTGCAAAATACAACATCCAAGTGAATGCCATTGCTCCGGGCTGGTTCCCAACCAAAATGTCCAGAGGATTGCTGGATAAGTTTGGAGAAAAATTTGTGGAACGCAATCCTTCGAGACGATTTGGCGAAGACTCGGATTTGAAAGGGCTCGCATTGTTTTTAGCTTCAAAAGCTTCTGATTATGTAGTCGGTCAGACGATCGTTGTCGATGGCGGACAAACAGCATCATAAAATTTTAAAAAAAGGAGTATTGGTGTTATGGCAAAAAACAGAAGAGATCCAGTCATTGTGTCAGCGGTGCGCACGGCAATTGCAAGACAAGGAGGATCGCTCGCGACTGTTGATGCACATGTGTTTGGCGCGGAAGTCATTAAGGAAGCCGTCAAACGCGCGAAAGTGACGCCGGAAATGATTGACGATGTCATTTTTGGAAACGTTCTGAGTGGCGGAGGAAACATAGCTCGGCTCACCGCCCTTCAAACCGGCTTGTCAATCGATATTCCCGGCTTAACGGTTGACCGTCAGTGCGGTTCAGGAATCAACGCGGTGACGCTCGCTGCTCAAGCCATTCGGGCAGGCGCTGGCGATGTATATGTTGCCGGCGGAACGGAAAGCATGTCGAGGGCACCCTATCTGATGAATCGGCCGGAAAGGCCGTACAGCCCACAGCCGCCAAGTTTTCGCAAATCACGTCTGTCTCCAGATTTTATTGGCGATCCGCCGATGGGAATTACTGCAGAAAACTTAGCAGAAAAGTACAACATTACCCGTGAAGAACAAGATGCATATGCATTAGAGAGCCAAAGACGCATGGCTCGCGCCATGGAAAATGGCTTTTACGATGAACAAATTGTGCCAATTGAAGTTCCGCAGCGAAAAGGAGATCCAATTATCTTTGATAAAGACGAGCATCCTCGTCCGAATACTTCGATGGAGGCGCTTTCGAAATTGCCGCCTGTCTTTAAAAAAGACGGCACGGTTACTGCAGGAAGCAGTTCAGGGCTTAACGATGCTGCATCTGCGCTCGTCGTAATGGCTCGCGAAAAAGCAGAAGAGCTCGGAGTTGAAGTGTTGGGCGTAGTCAGAGAATACACGGTTGCAGGCGTTGATCCGAATATTATGGGCATTGGCCCTGTGCCGGCAACAAGAAAATTAATGGAGCGCACAGGCTTGACGATCGACGACTTTGATGTTGTGTATTTAAATGAAGCATTTGCAGCTCAAGTGCTTGCATGCAATCGGGAATTAAACATTGATCTAGAAAAATTAAATGTAAACGGCGGTGCAATCGCCCACGGCCATCCACTCGGCGCAACAGGCGCGATTCTGATTACAAAAGCGGTCTATGAATTAAAGCGTTCTGGGAAAAATCGCGCGCTTGTTACGGCATGCATCGGCGGCGGACAAGGAATTGCAACACTTATTGAGCGTGATGAATAATTTGAAGAAGGTGATATGATGCGCTTAAAAGATAAAACAGCCATTGTAACCGGAGGAAGCAGTGGAATTGGAAGAGCCACTGCTCTCCGCTTTTCATCAGAAGGAGCACAAGTCATTGTTGTGGATATCAATGAAGAGCTCGGCAATGAAACCGTTCAAATGATTAAAGAAAATGGGGGAGATGCAGTTTTCCATCGTGCTGATGTGTCTGTTCCGGAGCAAGTTGAATCTTTAGTGAAAACAACAATCGAAAATTTCGGAAAATTGGATATTATGGTGAATAATGCGGGAATCTCCCATGGAGAGAAAAAAATCATCGATGTTCCGATTGAAGATTGGGACAATGTCGTTGATGTCTGCTTGAAAAGCGTGTTTCTCGGCATGAAATATGCGATACCTGAAATGCTTGAACGCGGAGGTTCGATTATCAATACTGCTAGTGTAGCAGGCATAAAAGGCCAAAAGCTTTTAGCGGGTTACACGGCTGCAAAAAGTGGGGTTATTGCGATTACGAAAAGCACAGCATTGGAATACGGAAAATACAATATCCGCGTTAACGCCATTGCGCCGGGAGTGATTGATACGCCGATTACGGACGATTGGAAAAAGACATCGAAATGGCCGATTCTTTCAACTGCGAATGCCTTGCGTAGAATTGGACAGCCTGAAGAAGTTGCTAATGCCATGCTGTTTCTCGCATCGGACGAATCATCGTTTGTGACAGGAACGACGCTGGTTGTTGATGGCGGGACGTTGTTAGGCAGATAATGATTCGTTTGCAAATTGTGATAGAATAATTGTGATAGAACAGTAGATTGATTGGAAACTTTTCAGTAGCCGTTGAAAAGTTTCCAATTTTTACACTGACAGTTAATTTTACGATAGATGGGAGTTGCGAAGTTGAAAGAGCGTATTATTCAAAAAGGGAGCGGCTTGTTTCAGGTAAAAGGATTTACGCAAACGTCAATCCAAGACATTGTGGAAGAGCTTGGCGTGACGAAAGGGACTTTTTATTATTATTTTACATCTAAAGAAGAATTGTTAATGGAGATTAACGATCGCTATATTAACGATGTGCTTGAGAAGCAATATGCGATTATAGAAAATCCGGAGACCGATGCACGGACGAAAATAAAAGAAATCATAACGATGCTTATTAAAAATATTGATAAACAAGGTGCGAATGCAAAAATTTTTTTTAGAGAGCTCAATAATTTGAATGAGAAACATTTGAAAATCATTGTTGCCAAACGAAAAGAATTTTATTTGAATTTGCAAAAAGTGATCGAGGAAGGAATTAAGTCTGGAGAACTTCGCTCAGATTTAAGACCGGACATCGTGACATTTGGAATTTTAGGCATTTGCAATTGGAGCTATCATTGGTTTGATCCGCAAGGAGAATTAAGCGATGTCCAAGTGGCGCATATTTTTGCAGATATGGTGCTAAATGGTTTAGAGTTGAAAACGCCTGATAAATTGATATTGGAGGAGTAAAGTTGGCTCATGTAATTGAAATAAAAGTGCGGTTTGCCGAGACGGATATGCTTGGACATGTCAACAATGCAAATTATTTTATATATATGGAAGAAGCGCGCGTCAATTTTTTTAAATCTCTGTTTCCTGAAAAACGATTATCCTTCGTTGTTGCATCAGTAAAATGCGATTTTATCCAGCAAGCTTTTTTTGATCAATGGCTGCGCATTCAGACGAAAGTAGTAAAAATTGGCAGCAAAAGTTTTGAACTTGCGCATGAAATCACGGATAAAAATACTGGCGAGCTCATCGCAAAAGGGCATTCCGTTGCTGTTCATTTTAATTATGAAACGCAAAAAAGCGAGCAGATTCCGAGCGAATTGCGTAAAAAACTAGAACAAGCACAACATATATAAAAGAATCGTTTGGAGGAGGAGAGAGAACGTGAAAAATCAACGCCAATATGTTGATACGATACCGGTTCGCAAAGGTGAAGAATTAAATAAAGAAAAGCTTGACTCATTTTTAATTGAAACGATTGAAGGGATTGATCCAGATGCCCCTTTGGAAATTGAACAGTTTCCTGCAGGCGCATCAAATTTAACCTATCAGATCCGCAAAGGCGAATGGGAAGCCGTCTTGCGCCGCCCACCATTAGGTCCTGTGGCTCCAAAAGCCCACGACATGGGGAGAGAATATACCATTTTAAAAGCCATTCATCCATTTTTCAAACAAGCTCCTAAAGCCTATTATTATACGGATAATACGGATATTGTCGGAAGCCCTTTTTTGTTGATGGAAAGAAAGTACGGCTATGTCATCGACACAGCATTCCCTGAAGGGGTGACGCCAACTGAACAATTGGCGCGGCACATTTCAGAAAAAATGGTCGACACACTTGTGCAATTGCATGCGATTGACTACCGAAAGACCGATTTAAAAAAAATTGTTAAACCTGAAGGATTTATTGAGAGGCAAGTAAAAGGATGGATTGACCGGTATGAACGTTCAAAAACGGAAGAAATTAAAGGTGTAGATGAGCTGACAAAATGGTTGGCAAGCCGGATTCCATCCTCTCCGTCTCCGACAGTCATTCACTATGATTTTAAACTGAATAATACGATGTTCGACTTTTCCTTTGAAAATGTTGTCGGTTTATTTGACTGGGAAATGACAACGGTCGGAGATCCACTGGCTGATTTAGGCGTAATGCTCGGTTATTGGCTGGAGAAAGATGACCCGGAAGAATTGAAAACGCATCGTTCGACGGTAACGACGCTGCCCGGATTTATGACGAGAGAAGAAATTATTGAAGCTTATGCAAAGAAAAGCGGCCGCGATGTTTCAAATATTCAATTTTATCTCACGTTTGCCTATTTTAAAAATGCCGTTATCGCACAGCAGATTTATTATCGCTATAAGCGCGGACAAACACAAGATGAGCGTTTTGCAACATTTAATCAGCACACTTACAATTTAATTCAGCAAGCGCGTTGGACGGCATCCAAAAAATTTTAATTTTTTAAAATAGATTTTTGGCCAATGTTTTTAGTTGCGAACCTCTGCCATCGATTATTGGGGTTTTTGTTGCCCTCCATTAGTTTAAAGGGAGTGGATAGGTTGGGTACGATTCAACTACTTCTGAAAAAAGAAGAAATTCATGATGCCATCATGAAAAATAAAATTGCGGTTGTTTTTGATATTTTGCTCGCTACCTCTACGGCGGCATCGATGTTTTACAATGGCGCAAAAGAAGTGATCCCTGTCCTTAATCAAGAAGAAGCATTAAAAACAGCGAAAGAGCAAACGACGGACGATTATATTTTAGTTGGCGAATATTTAGGGGAAACGATTGCAGGGTTTCATGGCCCCATTCCAACGCTGCTAAAAAATGTTGTAAGAGGGAAGCGTGTGATTTTTACAACGACGAATGGGACGGTTGCATTGAAAAACAGCCGAGCAGCCGATGCAGTTTATGCTGCGTCAATGTTAAATGAAGAAGCCGTAGCAGAACATTTAATTTCCAAATATGGCGCGAAAAATTATGTGCTCGTTTGTTCGGGATCATCAAATCAATTTAATTTGGAAGATTTATATGGAGCCGGTTCGTTTATTGCAAATTTAGTTCAATTTGGCAAAGAACGCGGCATCACATGGGAAATGTCAGATGCTGCAATTGCTGCGCTTTATTTTTATAATGGCAACCGAGAAAACGGAGAAGCGCTTCTAAAAGCTTCACGAGTCGGCCAAAACCTAGTCAATAAAGGATACGGGGACGAAGTTGCTTATATCATGCAAAAAAATGCTTGTCCAGTTATTCCGAAACTAAATGGCGACATTCTTACACTCGTTGAGTAGGATATTTTAAGGAGGATTTTTTGATGCGCAGATTTGAGAATGCATTTGCAATTATTACAGGAGCGGGAAGCGGAATTGGAGAAGCTACCGCAAAAAGGCTGGCGCATGAAGGGGCAAATGTGCTTTTGGTTGGGAGGACGCTTTCAAAACTAGAGCGTGTGGCGGAAGAAATTAAACAAAAAACGAATCAACAAGCGTACACATTTACTTGTGATGTCACTTCCGAAGAACAAGTTGAAAAACTGAAAGCATACGTTAAAGAAGAGTTCGGAAATGTTCATGTTTTAATTAATAATGCCGGCGCTTCCGCCTATTCAAGGATTATGGAAATGCCATATGACCAATGGCAATCCATTATAGCAGTGAATTTGCACAGCGTTTTTCTCGTTTCAAAGGCGATTGGAAAAATTATGATTGAAGCCGCAAAAAACGATGAGGAAAAGCGGGACCGCGCTATTGTCAATGTCGCGTCATTGTCTGGCCACAAACCCGGTTTGATGTTCCCTCACTACAGTTCAGCAAAAGCAGCAGTCATGAATTTGACGAAGTCTTTGGCAAGCGATCTAGCAAAATATCAAATTCGCGTAAACTCTGTGTCTCCTGGCTTTGCCGAAACGCCATTAACGGAAAAAGGACTGCAAAATGAAAGTTTTGTCAAGTCTATTCAGCGCCACACTGCGTTAAAAAGAGTTGCGGAACCGGAGGAAATCGCCAGTGTTATTGCATTTGCAGCATCGACGGATGCTTCTTACATGACGGGCTCAGATATTCTTGTTGATGGGGGCTGGCTCATTACATAAGCGGACAAACAAGATTTGACCCTGGTTTAAGATGTATATTATAATGGCGAAAAGGCATGTTCATGCTGTCTGCATGGTATTGTTTGGAGGGAGGGATAGCATATGGCGGAAACGCGGGTTCGCAAAAATGAATCGATCGATGATGCGCTGCGTCGGTTTAAACGAATCGTTTCAAAAGAAGGCACGTTAGCAGAAGTTAGAAAACGCAAGCATTACGAAAAACCGAGTGTGAAACGCAAGAAAAAATCTGAGGCAGCTAGAAAGCGAAAGTATTAGGAAAAGAGGATCGTTTTCCCATGAGTCTTGACAAGCTTCTATATGAAGATATGAAACGAGCGATGAAAAATAAAGACAAATCAACTCTAGCTGTCATTCGCATGCTTCGCTCGGCTTTGCAAAATGAAGCCATCAAACGAGGCGGAACGTTAAGCGAGACAGATGAACTAACGATTCTTTCCAGAGAATTAAAACAGCGTAAAGACTCCCTCCAAGAATTTGAAAAAGCAGGCCGGAAAGATCTTGTGGATAAGCTGTTTGCTGAAATTAAGGTGTTAGAAAAATATTTGCCGCAGCAGCTGACGCCTGAAGAATTGGAAACAATTGTGAAAGAAACGATCGCACAAATCGGCGCTTCATCAAAAAAAGATGTTGGCAAAGCCATGAGCGCCATTATGCCAAAAGTGAAAGGCAGAGCAGATGGCAAACTGGTAAATCAACTTGTGCAAAAACACTTGTCATAAGCCTTTTTCTGACACGTCTTGTTGTACAAGGCGTGTTTTTTACTTCGTTTGGTTGGAGAAAGGAACGAGGGTAAATGAAAACAATCAAGGCATTTTCATTTATCTGCATGATGATCGCTTGTTTCATCGGTTTTTTGCAAATTGCGGTTCATGCAAAAAACAATACGCCTCCAGTTGTTTATGCCATTCCAATTGAAAAAGAGGTTGAACGCGGATTGGAAGCGTTTCTTGAACGATCATTAAAAGAAGCGAAAAAAGCTGGCGCGGTTCATGTCATCTTTGAGATTAATACACCAGGCGGTTTTGTAGATGCAGCTGGCGGGATCGCGAAGCTGATCCGTGAATTTGAACAGCCAACCACTGCTTTTATAGTGAAAGATGCGCTTTCGGCGGGTGCTTATATTTCCTTGAATGCCGATGAAATTGCAATGACGCCGGGGAGCCGCATCGGTGCAGCTGCGGTGATTGATCAGGAAGGAAACATGGCTGATGAGAAAGCAGCATCCGCATGGCTCGCGGATATGAAAGCGTCTGCAGAATTAAATGGGCGTGATCCGCTGTATGCGTTGGCGATGGCAGATCCGGATATCGATTTGCCTGAATATGGAGCGGAAAAAGGGAAAGTGTTAACGCTCACTGCAAAACAAGCCTATGAAGTGGGCTACGCGGAAGCAATTGTTGAAAACCGCCACGAATTGCTTGAATATTTAAATTTAAGCGATGCACGAGTTGTGGAAAGCGAAATAACCATTTCTGAACGAATTGCCCGATTTGTAACGCATCCAATCATCGTTCCGATTTTGCTTACTTTGGGAAGTTTAGGGCTTGTGCTTGAATTGTATTCACCGGGTTTTGGCGTTCCAGGAATGATTGGTTTAATCTCGTTGTTTTTATTCTTTTTTGGCCATGCGATTGCCGGCTTTGCCGGATGGGAAGCATTGATTCTTTTTATTGCGGGCATCATTTTAATTGTTGTTGAACTTCTTACTCCTGGATTTGGTATATTTGGTATTAGCGGCGTCGCTGCCATTTTTATTAGCATTTTTCTTTCTTCAAGCGTTTCCTTTGTCAATATGCTGCTTTATCTTTTCATCGCATTTATCGCAACGCTGGCTGCGTCGATCATTTACATACGCGTATTTGGCTACAGAGGTTTTTTGAAAAAGCTCGTTCTTACAGATGCAACGAAAACAGAATTGGGCTATGTTTCAAGTGAGACGAATGAAGCCATTGTTGGGAAAACAGGAACGGCGGTGACTCCTCTTCGCCCAAGCGGGATCATCGAAATTGACGATGAGCGCTTCGATGTCGTAGCCGATGGAAGTTTTATTGAAAAAGGCAAAAAAGTCATCGTTGCAAAGTCCATGGGCTCTCGTATTGTTGTAAAAGAATTAAAAGAAAATCAGTAAAACAACATTAAAATTTTTTAAGGAGGAATTAAAAATGGGCATTGATCCTGGTACATTAGGAACGATTTTGATCGTCGGCTTGGTCATCATTGCTGCAGCCGTATTGTTTACATTTGTACCGATTACACTTTGGATTTCAGCGCTGGCTGCAGGGGTGAGAATCGGAATTTTCACATTGGTTGGCATGCGGCTTCGCCGCGTCATTCCGTCGCGTGTCATCAATCCGCTGATTAAAGCGGAAAAAGCCGGTCTAGGTTTATCGGTGAATCAGTTAGAAAGCCATTATCTGGCAGGCGGAAACGTTGACAGAGTCGTCAATGCATTAATTGCTGCGCATCGCGCAAATATAGAATTGACGTTTCAGCGTGCAGCAGCGATTGACTTGGCAGGCCGCGATGTTCTTGAAGCAGTGCAAATGAGTGTAAATCCAAAGGTGATCGAAACGCCGTTTATTTCTGGTGTTGCGATGAATGGAATTGAAGTGAAGGCAAAAGCGCGCATTACCGTTCGTGCGAATATCGATCGGCTTGTAGGAGGCGCAGGCGAAGATACCGTCATTGCGCGTGTTGGGGAAGGAATCGTTTCTACGATCGGTTCAAGCGACGATCATAAAGAAGTGCTTGAAAATCCAGATATGATTTCCCATACGGTATTAGAAAAAGGGCTTGATTCAGGAACGGCATTTGAGATTTTATCCATTGACATTGCGGATATCGATATTGGCGAAAACATTGGCGCTGGATTGCAAACGGATCAGGCAGAAGCGGATAAAAAGATTGCGCAAGCGAAAGCGGAAGAGCGCCGAGCCATGGCGGTTGCTAAAGAGCAAGAAATGCGCGCCCGTGTCGAAGAAATGCAGGCCAAAGTGGTTGAAGCGGAAGCTGAAGTTCCAATGGCGCTGGCTGAAGCGCTCCGCTCAGGAAAAATTGGCGTCATGGATTATATGAATTTGAAAAATATTGAAGCGGATACGGATATGCGCGAATCCATCAGCAAAGGCAATGTTCCTGTGAAAAAAGACAATGACGAACCGAAAGAGAAGAGGTAAACGCCATGATTGAAAATCTTTTAAATTTTTTCATTCAACATATCGTCTTTTTTATCGTATTGATTTTTGGATTGAGCCAATTCTTTCTAAGAAAAACCATTCATAAGGAACGGACGAATCGAAAAGATTCTCCTCAGCCGATGCCGCCTGTATCAAAGCCTTTTTTTGAAGACTGGCTCGAAACGGATACGCCGAAGCAGCATCCTATTTCATCGCCTGAAATGAAAGAAGATGAAAATTCCGATTCGAAGGGCACGATACAAGGAGATATGGAAAGGATTTCATATGAGGAGGAAAACGTTGAAACCGGTGCAGAAATGCTGCCTGAAATCATCGGCGATGGCCTCGAAAAGAAAAACGGGAAGCTGCATGAGAATGAACGAAGCCGCGTTTACACTTATCGCCTGTCTAATGACGATGTCGTAAATGGGTTGATTTGGGCAGAAGTTTTAGGCCCGCCGAGAGCCAGAAAAAAATATTCGCATCGAAAACTCGCCAAATAAAAAGGCGGGTTTTTATTTTTTAAGCTAGCGTCTGCTTGTATTTTCACAAAGAAGTTTCGGTGATAGTTGTTGTTTTTGCTTCATACATATGAATGGAGGGGAGGTCATCCCATGGCGAAATGGCGCGACACATTTAAAAAATGGCTTGCAAGCAAAACCAATTTACCAGCGGATGCGTTATTGGATTTACCTCGTGTTACGATGATTGGGCAGCTGCACATTTATATTGAAAATCATAAAGGCGTCGTTCATTTCTCGGATGATGAGCTCAGGCTCGCTTTAAATAAAGGCCAACAAATGAAAGTAAAAGGCGAAAATTTTGTGATCAAAACCATTTTGCCAGAAGAACTGCTGCTTGAAGGGAAAATTTCATGCGTCGAATACATCGATGGCAAAGGTTCATAACATACATATTCGAGGTGTCGATTTTGAAAAATAAAATGTTTGATTTTTTAGCCGGCTATGTCAGAGCTGAAGTGAAAGGGAAGTATCCTGAACTGTTTATTGACCGCTGCATGAAAAACGGGATTTCAATTTGGCAGGTTAGACGGATAGGCGATAATGCGATTAGCTGCTGCTTTTATGCAAAAGATATTTCAAAAATTCGCGTTCTTTTAAGAAGGACAGGTTGTCGGCTTTCATTTAAACAAAAATACGGCATCCCTTTTTTGATTAAAAAAATGCATTCAAGAAAAGGATTTATTTTTGGATTCATCTTTAGTTTGTTCGTTATTTTCTTTATGTCGAATATGGTTTGGAGCATTCAGATTGATGGTGCAAGCCCGGAAGTTGAACATGATGTCAAACAGGTTCTGCATAACATTGGGTTAAAAAAAGGGGCATTTGTTTTTTTGCTGCCCAGCGAACAGGAAATTCAGCAGGAAGTCACCGAAAGCGTAGACAAATTAACATGGGTGGGCGTCAAGCGGCTGGGGACGCGCTATTCATTTGAAGTCGTCGAAAAAAAGGTGCCAGAAGAGAAAGAAGCGCTGAACCCCAGGCATTTAATTGCCAAGAAAAAAGCTGTCGTATATAAAGTATTTACGGAGCAAGGACAAGCAATGGTTGAAGAACGCGATTATGTCCAAAAAGGCGATCTGTTGATTTCAGGCATCGTCGGAAGCAAAGAAAATGAAAAAATTATGCCTGCAAAAGGGTCGATTCTCGGTGAAGTATGGTATTTGTCTTCAGCATCGGTTCCGTTGGAATCAACGGTTGTAACGAATACAGGCAACTTTATGAATCACTATTATTTGAAAGCTGGAAATTTCAACATTCCCATTTGGGGATTCAAAAAAAATTCATTTTTAAAAAAAGAAACGCTGACCGATATGAAACCGATTTATTTTTTGAAATGGGAGCTTCCCATCTCTTTTGAAAAGCGAAAAATTCTTGAAATTGAACACAAAAAACGCGTGCTTTCTGAAAAAGAGGCGAAAAAGCTGGCGCTGGAAATGACAGAAAAAGACGTCATTCGAAAAGTAGGAGAAGAAGCTGAAATAAAAGGGAAAAAAGTTTTGCGTGAAAAGATTGACAATGGTAAAGTAAACATAACGGTTCATTATCAAGTGATTGAAGAAATTTCAACGGAACAACCTATCATTCGAGGAGATTGAGACGATTGACAGAAACGCATCAGATCCAACTTGATTTTACAAATGCGAAAGATACGCAAGCTTTATTCGGTCCAAATGATCTGCATTTAAAAACAGTTGAAAGCGTGCTTCAAGTCTCCATTGTGACGAGAGGCGAAAAAGTGGCTGTTACAGGCAGTCTTGAAACTTCGCAAATTGTGGAGACTGTTTTAAAAGCCCTGTTGCAATTAGTGTCGCAAGGAATTGAGATTACGCAGCGTGATGTCGTATATGCAATTCAATTGGCTGAACAAGGCCAGATTGAACAATTGTTTGCCTTATTTCATGAAGAAATTACAATTAACAGCAAAGGACAGCCGATTCGCGTAAAAACGATTGGACAGCGCCAATATGTCCGAGCAATCGAAAAATCGGATCTCGTTTTTGGCATCGGGCCTGCTGGAACAGGGAAGACATATTTAGCCGTCGTAACGGCTGTTGCAGCTTTAAAGCAAAATCGACTGAAGCGGATCATTTTGACCAGGCCCGCTGTTGAAGCGGGAGAGAGCCTCGGGTTTTTGCCTGGGGATTTAAAAGAAAAAGTCGACCCGTATTTGCGGCCGCTTTATGATGCGCTTCACGATGTGTTAGGCGTTGAACAGACTGAGCGGCTCATCGAACGCGGAACCATTGAAATTGCACCGCTTGCTTATATGCGGGGCCGCACGCTTGATGATGCGTTTGTCATATTGGATGAAGCGCAAAATACAACGCCAGAGCAAATGAAAATGTTTTTAACAAGACTCGGATTTGGTTCGAAGATGGTTATAACTGGGGATATCTCGCAAATTGACTTGCCGAAAGGAAAAGAATCGGGGTTGAAAGTTGCGGAAAAGATTTTGTGCAGCGTCAACGGCATTTCGTTTGTTTACTTGCAGCCGACAGATGTCGTTCGGCATCCGCTCGTTCAGAAAATTATCGATGCATATGACAAAGAAGAAAAAAATTTTATACGCTAATACGCGTGCAAAAGGCTGGACAACTCGCCAAATGAGGCGAGTTCCTTCTTTTTTCGGCGGCTTTCCACAGCATCGCGAACGTGGTAGACTTTTGGTAACAGTTTCTAGCTTGGCGAGGTGACAACGTTGAAATTAAATTGGACATCCTTTGCAAAGCGGCTTGCTTTGCAAAAAAATGAACGCTTTTTTTCCTTCTTGATTTATCTTGTCATCGCCCTGATTATGTATGGAAGTTTAATTACGCACGTACTACCGGAAAAAATGGATATTTCGCTCTACAGCGTGGCTGAAAAAGACATTGTTTCTCCTGTGACGATTGAACATAAGCAAGCGACGCTTCAAAAGCAAAATGAAGCGGCTGAAGCCGTTGAACCTGAATATACAGACAAAGTTGAAACCGCCCAAACGCAAGTGGAAAAAGTCGAAGATTTTTTTTCATCCATTGCAAAAGTAAATGAAGTTTCCCGATCCGAAGACGATGAGGCGTTCGTTGAAGAGAAAACAATGGATGAAAAACTTGCTGAGCTGAAAGAGATGCTTGACAGCACAAGGATGAATGAATTGTCAGATGAGGCATTAATTGCGTTTTTATCCGCCTCATCCACGCAGTTGGCCATTGCAAAAGATGTTGTGATTACTTCCGTGAAAAATGTTTTAAATGAAAGAATTACGGTTGAAGAACTCAATCAGGCAAAAGATAAAGTTGAAGAACAAATTAAAAATGCAAATTTAAATGCATCTGTGAGAAATCCGGCGGTTGAACTTGCCCGTTCCGTCATTATACCGAATTATTTTATCGATACGGAAGCGACAAAAGTAAAAAGGCAAAAAGCGATGGAATCGGTTACGCCCGTCATGATTCGCCAAGGGCAAATCATTGTGCGAGAAGGCCAAGTCATCAATCGCGAAGCGCTTGAGCAGCTTGAAGTGGTTGGTTTGTTGGACGATACTGTAAACATCTATCCCTTTATTGGCTTAGCTGTTTTCGTCATTGGCCTGACTGCATATCTCGCTTATTTTCTTCAAGAAAGACATTCGGCTCATTCGAATCGCAATCAACAAATTTTTTTATATTTAACCGTATTTGCTTTTACGATTATTGTATTTAAGATCGTCAGCTTAACCGCTGGCTTGATGAATGGCATTCAATATTTGCTGCCGACAGCGATGGGCACGATGCTGATCAAGATGTTAATGAATGAACGGCTCGCTTTGGCTTCTGCACTTGTTTTTGCTTTGGCGGGAAGTATATTATTAAACACAGATACAGTCGGAATTATTAACGGTGAAATGGGCCTTTATATTTTAGTGAGTTCAATTGCTGCGATTTTTTTACTGGGCCGGCACAATCACCGCTCAAAAATATTAAAAACGGGATTGTATGTTTCTTTAATCAATATCGCTTCGATTATCATGATTTACATGCTGCGAATGGGGCAGCTTGATTGGGTTGACATTGGCATATACAGCGGATTCGCTTTGTTGTCGGGATTTTTGTCAGCCGTTCTTACACTCGGCTTGATGCCATTTTTTGAAGCGGTGTTTGGAATTTTGTCAACGATGAAGCTGATTGAGCTTTCCAATCCAAATCATCCATTATTGCGAAAATTGCTGATGGAAGCGCCGGGAACCTACCATCACAGCGTTATGGTGGCGAATTTGGCTGAAGCGGCCTGTGAGGCGATCGGCGCAAATGGACTGCTTGCAAGAGTCGGTTCTTATTATCATGATGTTGGAAAAACGAAACGGCCGCATTTTTTTATTGAAAATCAAATGAACATGGAAAATCCACATGATAAAATTTCGCCCATGCTCAGCAAAAAAATCATTGTCGCTCATGCTTACGATGGCGCGGAAATGTTGAGAGAACACCGATTGCCAAAAGAAATTGTCGACATTGCAGAACAGCATCACGGGACGACGCTGCTAAAATATTTTTATCATAAAGCTGCGGAAGAATCCGATCATCCAGTGCTGGAAGAGGATTATCGCTATCCAGGCCCGAAAGCCCAAACAAAAGAGGCAGCGATTGTTGGCATTGCTGACGGCGTTGAAGCGGCTGTTCGTTCCATTGCAAAGCCGACGCCTGTAAAAATTGAATCGATTGTGCGGAAGATTATTCATGACAGGCTTGAAGACGGACAGTTCAGTGAAAGTGATTTAACGTTCAAAGAACTTGATGCGGTTGCAAAAACGATTTGCGAGACGCTGCAAGGCATCTTCCATTCACGGATTGAATATCCAGAAGATCAAAAGAAGAAGGGATAATGTCGTGTTGGAATTGACGATTAGTTATTTGGATGAAACAAATTCATTGCAAGCAAACGATTTGCATGTGATTGAGCGGGTGCTCCGCTCTGCAGCTGAAGATGAAAGCTTGTCTGGCGAGATTGAAGTTTCAATGAGGTTTGTTGACAATCAGCAAATTCAAGCGCTCAATAAACAATACCGCAGGGTTGACGAGCCGACTGATGTCATATCGTTTGCACTTGAAGAAACGAGCGATGGAGAAATTGAAATTGTCGGAGCCGAGCTGCCTAGAATGCTCGGCGACATTGTGATTTCGATACCCAAAGCGAAACAACAAGCGGAAGATTACAATCATTCCTTTCATCGTGAACTCGGTTTTTTAGCTTTGCATGGTTTTCTCCATCTTCTCGGGTACAACCATGAAACGGAGCAGGAAGCAAAAATCATGTTTCAAAAACAAAAGGAAATTCTTGAGAAAAATGGACTTGCAAGATAAACATTTCTTTCGAGTGCTGGCGTCTTTTCGTCATGCAGCAGCTGGAGTTGTTTATGCTTTTAAGACTGAACGCAACATGAAAATTCATGTTTTTGCAGCAGTTCTTGTGCTTCTGTTTGCTTATTTTTTTTCAGTCTCGCGCATCGAATGGCTTATTTTGCTTGTCGCCATTTGTTTAACTATGACGCTCGAACTCGTGAATACAGCGATTGAACACGCAGTAAATCTGTATACGATGGAGTATCATCCGCATGCTAAAATGGCAAAAGATATTGCCGCCGGAGCGGTTTTGATCAGTTCAGCAATCAGCGCCATTATTGGATTTGCAATTTTTATTCCGCGTCTGATTGAACTTTTTGCGGGTTAAAGAATACGATGATCGAAAGGACTTTTATGATGTTCCAAGAATTGATTGCAGCTGCAAAAGAAGCGAGAAAACGGGCGTATGCGCCTTATTCAAAATTTGCTGTTGGCGCAGCATTGTTGACAGCAGATGGGAAAATATACCAGGCGGGAAATATTGAAAACGCTTCATACAGCCATTGTATGTGTGCTGAAAGAACCGTCCTTTTCAAAGCGTTTTCCGAAGGGGACAAACAATTTAAAGCGTTTGCTGTTATCGCCGATACACAGGAACCGATTGCACCGTGCGGCGCTTGCCGGCAAGTCATGCTGGAGTTGTGCGAGCCGGATTTGCAAGTGATTTTAGGCAATATGAAAGAAGAATACATTGAAACAACCGTACAAAAACTGCTTCCATATCCATTTTCTAGAAAGGATTTAGGCTCATGAATCAGGAAACGTTTAAATCTGGTTTTGTCGCGTTAATTGGACGTCCAAATGTTGGCAAGTCGACGTTGCTTAATGAAATCATCGGCCAAAAAGTTGCGATTATGAGCGATAAGCCGCAAACCACGCGAAACAAAATCCATGGAGTGTATACGGCGAAAGAAGCCCAAATTGTTTTTGTTGATACACCAGGCATTCACAAACCGAAGCACAAATTGGGCGAGTTTATGAATAAAGTCGTTGAAAAGACGTTAAATGAAGTTGATTTGATTTTATTTTTAGTGAATGCAGATGAAGAGATGGGAAAAGGAGATCGCTACATTATTCAGCGGCTTAAAAAAACGGAAAAACCGATTTTTCTCGTCATTAATAAAATTGATAAAGTCCATCCAGAGCAGCTGCTGCCGTTTATTGACCGCTATCGATTCGAGCTCGATTTTACTGAAGTCATACCGATTTCGGCATTGTATGGCAGCAATGTCGATACTTTGCTTGAACAGGTGATCAAACATTTAAACGAAGGGCCCAAGTATTATCCAGACGACCAAATTACCGATCATCCGGAATATTTTATCGTTGCTGAAATGATTCGCGAAAAAGTGCTTCAGCTCACCCGAGAAGAAGTGCCTCATTCGATTGCAGTGACGGTTGAACGAATGAAGCGGCGCGAAGATGGAACGCTCATTGATGTCCACGCGACAATTATTGTTGAACGCCAATCCCAAAAAGGAATCATTATTGGAAAGCGCGGCAGCATGTTAAAAGAAATCGGATCGCGGGCCAGACGGGACATAGAAAGCATTTTAGGCGATAAGGTTTTTCTTGATCTTTGGGTGAAAGTGCAGCCTGATTGGCGAAATCGCGATAAATTATTGAAAGAATACGGTTTTAATCAGCGCGATTATTAAGCTTCAGCTTATGAAATTTGAAATTGACAAAATTTATATAACATGAATGGATGGCATTGCGTTCAAACTAGATCATGAGGAATCAAAAAAATGGAAGGTGGGAGTTTTCTTGTTAGACTTGACTTGGAAGCTTTTTTGTATGACAGGAAACATCGATACCTATCTGCTGATGAAAGAGTTGGAAAATGACGAGGAATATCAGGATGAACGACTTACGATAATACCGGAGGCAGAGCTTGATTCCACAGTCCATTAAAATGTATGGTTTGCACGAAGTGTGGTGAAAGGTTTGTTAAAAAAAGTTGAAGGGATCGTTATCCGTTCCATTGACTATGGCGAATCGAACAAAATTCTTACGATATATACACAAGAAAATGGAAAAATAGGCATGATGGCGAGAGGCGCAAAGAAACCAAATAGCCGCCTCTCTTCTATTTCACAGCTTTTTACATATGGAAATTATCTTTACTGGTCATCGAAAGGGCTTGGCACATTGTCTCAAGGAGAAGTCATCCATGCTTTTCGTTCGATACGCGAAGATATATTAAAAACCGCTTATGCCGCTTACATTGTAGAATTGACGGATAAGCTGACCGAAGACGGCGCTGCAAGCCCCGGGCTGTTTCATTTGCTTTTTCACTCGCTGCATAATATAAATAAAAATGTAGATGCAGAAGTCATTGCTTTTATTTTTGAAATGAAAATGCTTGCTTTTGCCGGTATAACGCCGCAATTGGATCATTGCGCCTGCTGTGGAAAAGCTGAGCGGGAATATGCCGCGTTTTCAATTAAAGAAGGCGGTTTTTTGTGTGCGCGCTGTCTTGCAATGGATCCGCATCATTTGCGTATTTCACGCGCCACCCAAAAGTTATTGAAACTGTTTTTAACCCTTGACATTAAACGGATAGGCCATATTTCGCTGAAAAAAACAACCCGCTCTGAAATCAAGCGCATTATAAATGATTATTATGATGCTTACTCGGGTTTGCGCCTTAAATCCAAACGATTTTTGTCTCAGCTTGAAAAATTTGACCAATAAGTTTTCATCATTTAAAAAAATGTCGTAAGATGATAGATAGAGTATGAGAAGCGGGAAAGCGGGTGACGACCGATCGAACTTTCGAAACGCCAAAAGCAAATTTTGCAAATCGTAAAAGACAATGCGCCAATAACTGGCGAAAAAATTGCTGAAATGCTGAATTTGACGCGCGCAACGCTCCGTCCGGATTTAGCGATTTTAACAATGGCCGGTTTTTTGGATGCAAGACCGAGAGTCGGCTATTTTTATACGGGAAAAACAGGTTCCCAGCTCTTAACCGAAAAGATAAAAAAGATCAAAGTTCACGAATTTCAATCTGTGCCAGTCGTCGTCGAAGAATCGGCGTCTGTTTATGAAGCGATAACGACGATGTTTCTGGAAGATGTCGGCACGTTGATTGTCGTTGACAAGCATTCCAAATTGGCGGGAGTTGTTTCGCGCAAAGATTTGCTGAGAGCAAGCATTGGCCAAAAAGATTTGGAAAGCATTCCGGTGAATATTATTATGACAAGAATGCCGAATATTGCGGTCTGCTATCGAGACGATCATTTGATTGATGTAGCAAGGCGGCTCATTGAACGACAAATCGACGCGATGCCAGTTGTAAAAAAAGCTGAGGATAACAAGGGCTTTGAAGTGATCGGAAGAGTAACGAAAACGAATATAACAAGGGCGCTCGTTGATTTAGCCGTTGATGAGCTCATTTGAGCTCGAGACACTGGAGGTGACTGTTTATGGAACAAAAGCCGGTGATGGTCTATGTTTTGTCCGATTCCGTCGGCGAAACAGCGGATTTAGTCGTGAAGGCTGCAGCCAGCCAATTTCGATTGGCTGATATCGAAGTGCGGCGCATCCCGTATGTGGAAGACAAACAAACGATTCGAGAAGTGATCCTGATGGCCAAAGAGGCAAATGCGATTATTGCCTATACGCTCGTCCTTCCAGAAATACGGGAATATTTAGTCAATCAAGCGAAAAAAGAAAATATCCGAACCGTCGATATATTAAGTCCTATGATGAACGCTTTAGAAGATGCGATTCAGATGCAGCCGAAAGGCGAACCCGGCCTTGTCCGCAAATTAGACGAGGATTATTTCCGGAAAATCGAAGCGATTGAATTTGCAGTAAAGTATGATGACGGCCGTGACCCAAGGGGAATTTTGCGCGCCGATATCGTGCTTATCGGTGTATCGCGCACTTCAAAAACGCCGCTTTCGCAATATTTAGCGCACAAACGGCTAAAAGTAGCGAACGTTCCGATCGTCCCGGAAGTTGAACCGCCTGAAGAATTGTTTAAAGTCCCTGTATCAAAGTGCATTGGTTTGAGAATAAGTCCAGAAATGTTAAACCATATTCGCAAAGAACGGCTAAAGGCGCTTGGACTAAATTCAGATGCAAACTATGCAAGCATTGAGCGAATCAAAGAAGAGCTGGACTATTTTGATCAAGTGACAAATAAAATCGGCTGTCAAGTGATCGACGTCACCAATCGCGCTGTTGAGGAATCAGCCAATTTAATTTTAAATTCACTTCATCATTCATCACAGAATCGTTAGAGATTTTGTGATTTTCTTTGCAATTTTATAGATTCTTTTAATAAAATGAAGTAAAATTAAATATTGTGAATTAAAATTGTTAAGTGTTGGATAAAATAAGAAAGATTTTAATACGCTTGAAAAAAGACAAAAAATATGGATTAGGAGGAATTCTTTTTAATTTAGAGAATTGGTGAATCATGATTGCAAAAAAGTGACGATTTTTGTTGATGCGGATGCATGCCCTGCTGCGATACGCCATGCACTCCAATCATTAGCAGCCGCAAAAAGCGAAATCCTGGTATATTTCGTTGCTTCGCATAATCATCAATTGAACGGGTTAAATGAACGCGTGTTTCATGTTGCTGTTGACGCTTGCCCCGAAGCAGCGGATTTGTACATTGCAAACCGCGTAAAAAAAGGGGATATCGCGATTACTCAGGACATTGGTTTAGCTTCGCTCTTGCTGTCAAAAGAGGCATATGCCATATCCTATACGGGTAAACCGTATGCAGAGGAAACGATCGATGAAAAATTGTTTTCTCGCCACCTTGGAGCAAAGTTGCGAAGAGCTGGACAGAAAACGAAAGGTCCGAAAAAGTACACGGATGATGATTTTCGCCAATTTGAAAGAACTTTAAATAAAATTTTGTCAAAAGAAGGACTTTCGTAATTATTATCGAATGTGTTGAGTATGAAGAAATGATGGTACGTGATAAACAATGAATGGTGAGATCGCACAAAATCGAATTCCGGAAGAAACCATTGATCAAATTCGCGAGCGCACTGACATCGTCGATGTCGTCAGCGAATATGTACCATTGAAAAAACAAGGCCGAAACTATTTTGGATTATGCCCTTTTCACGGTGAAAAAACCCCTTCATTTTCTGTTGCGCCCGACAAACAGATCTTCCACTGCTTCGGATGCAAAATCGGAGGTAACGTTTATTCCTTTTTAATGGAAATTGAAGGATGGTCATTTTTAGAGGCGGTTCGATATTTAGCCGAGAAAGCCGGGATTGAACTGCCGCAAATTTCGAACCAATCAAAGCGAAGCGCCCAGTCCAAACAGCAGCAAGAAATGATCAAAATGCACAATCTTCTTGTCAAACTTTACCATTATTGTCTCATGGAAACCGACTTTGGTAAAGAGGCTTTAGCCTATTTGAAAGCAAGGGGGCTGGATGAACAAACAATCAAAACCTTTCAAATTGGCTATTCTCCGCAATCCTGGGATTTCTCCGCAAACTTTTTAGCAAGAAGAGGCTTTTCGCTAGATGCTGCCGAAAAAGCGGGTTTGCTTTCAAAACGCAGTTTTGATGGAAAATTATTTGACCGTTTCCGTCATCGTATCATGTTTCCGATCCAAAATGCAAAAGGAGAAGCGATTGCTTTTGGAGGACGCGTCTTAAACGATGGCGAACCTAAATATCTAAACAGTCCAGAGTCTTTGATATTTAAAAAAAGCGAAACGCTGTACGGCTTTCATCTTGCCCGAGAAACGATGCGCAAAAAACGCCAAGCCGTCTTATTTGAAGGCTATGTTGATGTCGTATCCGCATGGAAAGCAGGGGTTACGAATGCGGTTGCAACGCTCGGCACGTCGCTCACGCCAGAGCAGGCAAATCGAATTCGGCGAGCGGCAGAAACGGCGATTATCTGCTATGATTCGGATTCAGCCGGAATGAATGCAGCGCTAAAGGCAGCAGAATTGCTGCACGATGCCGGCTGCCTTGTAAAAATCGCGAGCTTGCCTGATGGCTATGATCCGGATGAATATATCCGGCGGTATGGCGGAAAAAAGTTTCGTGATGATATTCTGGCTCAGTCCGTTACGATCATGGCGTTTAAGATGAAAGTCATGCGGCAGGGAAAAAATTTGCAAGATGAAGGCGAACGGCTAAAATATATTGAGAATGTTTTGCATGAAGTCAGCATGCTGCCAAATGCGATTGAACGCGATCATTATGTGAGGCAGCTTGCCGATGAGTTCTCTCTTTCGCTAGATGCGTTAAAACAGCAGCTCTATTATTTGCGATCGCAGCGAACCAAGGAAAAAAATATACGTTTGAGAGAGAGGCATTTAGGAAACAGTTTAATTAAAAACCGTCCGTTGCCCGCTCATCAAAATGCAGAGCGCATGCTGCTTTCGCTGATGATGAAAAACCGCGGCATCGCTTATCGGGTGAAAGATCGAATTGGCGGTTCTTTTCATGTTGAACTGCACAGTGCGCTTGCCGCGTACATCTATTCATTTTATGCAGAACATCAAACCTCCGACATAAGGAGGCTGCTGGAATCGATTGACGACAGCGAAATTCTTCAGTTAGCGACAGAACTCGCCATCATCGACATGAATGAAAACATTAGCGAAGAAGCATTGCAAGACTATATTCGAGTGATTGAAAATTACCCGAAATGGAGAAAAATTGAAGAGAAAAAACAAGAAAAAATTGCAGCCGAGCAGCGGGAAGATTTTCTCACTGCTGCACGAATCGCGAAGGAAATTGTTGAAATCGAAAAATCGCTAAGATCTAAATAAATAGGTTTGGAAGTATCTGGAAGGAGGGGATCGCATGGCTGAGAAACCGATGCAGCAAGAAGCAGAAGGTGATTTAACCATCGATCAAGTAAAGGAACAAATTATTGAGAAAGGAAAAAAGACTGGAGTTTTGACTTATTCTTCGATTGCCGAAAAGCTCGCTTCCTTTGATCAAGATTCGGAGCAAATGGATGAGTTTTTTGAAATGCTGGATGAGCAAGGAATTGAAGTGATCGAAGATGATGAGGCGGATCCCGCTGTCCAAGAAGCGGAAGAAGATAAGGACGAGGACTTTGATCTGGATGATTTGAGCGTTCCTCCGGGAGTAAAAATCAACGATCCGGTTCGGATGTATTTGAAAGAAATCGGCCGTGTCGACTTATTGTCGGCTGAAGAAGAAATTGAGCTGGCGACACGGATTGAACAAGGCGATGAAGAAGCGAAACGCCGTTTGGCAGAAGCGAATTTGCGCCTTGTGGTCAGCATTGCGAAGCGCTATGTCGGCCGCGGCATGCTGTTTTTAGATTTAATTCAAGAAGGAAATATGGGTTTGATTAAAGCCGTTGAAAAATTTGACTACCGCAAAGGCTTTAAATTCAGCACGTATGCGACATGGTGGATCCGGCAGGCGATTACCCGCGCCATTGCCGATCAGGCGAGAACCATTCGCATCCCTGTTCATATGGTGGAAACGATTAATAAATTAATCCGTGTGCAAAGACAGTTATTGCAAGAATTAGGTCGAGAGCCGACCCCGGAAGAAATTGGAAAAGAAATGGATCTGCCTACTGAAAAAGTGCGTGAAATTTTAAAGATTGCTCAAGAACCCGTTTCTTTGGAAACGCCAATTGGCGAAGAAGACGATTCGCATTTGGGCGATTTCATTGAAGATCAAGAGGCGCCTGCACCTGATGATGCTGCGGCTTATGAGCTGTTAAAAGAACAGCTGGAAGATGTATTAGATACATTGACCGATCGCGAAGAAAATGTGCTGCGCCTTCGATTCGGGCTTGACGATGGAAGAACGCGGACACTCGAAGAAGTTGGGAAAGTGTTCGGCGTCACACGAGAGCGGATTCGCCAAATCGAAGCGAAAGCGCTTCGAAAACTTCGCCATCCAAGCAGGAGCAAGCGGCTCAAAGATTTCTTAGAGTAAATTAGTTTACTCCTTGATGAAGGAGTAAACTATTCTTTTTGATTATTTTACTGGCTTCCAAATCGTTTTGCAAACTTTTCTGAAAAGATCTTGACTAAATCATGACATTATTGTAAAAACCGCGGAAAAGCTTTTCTTCTTTTTGATAATCAAGTAAAATATATAAGTGGTTCGATTTGGCGTACATACATTGTATGAAAGCGTTGCAAACTTAAGACATAAGGAGGAATATCAATGACGCGGAACCCGGTTATTCCATATTTCATTATTGGTGTTGCAGGAATTTTATTAATTATTATTTTATCTTCAGTTGGCATTAACCAAATGAACAAAGCAGCTGATGGCGGAGAAGAAGAGCTGGCAAGCCCAGAGGAAATCTATCAGCAAAATTGTTCATCCTGCCATGGCGGAAACTTAGAGGGCGCTTCAGGGCCGGCATTGGATCAAGTGGGCGGCAAGTACAGTGCTGAAGAAATTGCGGATATCATTCAGAATGGACTCGGAAACGGCATGCCTGGAGGTCTGGTTACAGGTGAAGCGCAGCAATTGCTTGCGGAATGGCTGGCTGAACACAAATAAATAGATTTTGCTACAGATAAAGCTTTCCAGATGATGAGGTTTGGAAAGCTTTATTTTATCGTTTGCCGATCATTTCAGCAAAGCTAAGAAAAATTTTTTGAATTCCATTGAAATCGCTGTGGTGAGAACGTTGAATGAAAAAAAACTGTCGAAACGCTTAACCGCTGTGAGCCAGCAGCTGCTTCAAAATAAAGTGCTTGCAGATATTGGAACCGATCATGCCTATCTTCCGTGTTATGCGTATTTAAACGGGATCATTCCATCTGCCATAGGAACAGAAATTAACGTTGGCCCTTATCAGTCTGCCCGCTCTCTCGTTAAAAAGCTGGGCTTGTCAGATTTCATCGATATTCGTTTTGGCGATGGACTTTCTGTTTTGCGCAAATGTGAAGCTGAACAAATTGTGATTGCCGGCATGGGCGGCGCTTTGATCACAAAAATTTTAGAAGAAGGTAAGGCAAAGCTTGGATGTGCGGAGCGGCTGATTCTGCAGCCGAATGTTGCCGTTGAAAAAGTAAGAAGATGGCTGTATGAAAACAAATGGACAATTAAGGAAGAATGTATTTTAGAAGAAGATGATGTCATCTATGAAATTGTTACGGCTGATCGGGGGCGAGACACGCGCCCGTTTCATAAAAACGATTTTCTGTTCGGCCCTTATTTATTAAAGAAAAAATCAGCCGTATTTCGCAAAAAATGGGCGGAAGAACTTAAAAAGCAGCAGTTGATTTTATCTCATTTGAATCAGGCAGAACGTTCTGCGGAAGTCGATGAAAGACGAATCCAAGTGGAATCAATGATCCAACGAATAAAGGAGGCATTGCAGTGAAACGGATAAACGGGCATCGTTTGATTCAATTATTTGAAGAATTTAGCCCAAAACGATATGCATTGGAAGGCGATCCGATTGGGCTGCAAATTGGCACGCTAAATAAACCGATCGAAAAAGTCATGATTGCGCTCGACGTGTTGGAAGAGGTGGCTGATGAAGCGATCGAGCAGCACGTTGATCTCATCATTGCTCACCATCCGCTGATTTATCGGCCAATAAAAAATCTTGATACAGAGAGCGTCTATGGCCGAACGATTAAAAAATTAATCACCCGCGACATTGCTGTTTATGCTGCCCACACCAATCTGGACGTGGCGGTTGGAGGCGTTAATGATTTGCTGGCCGATGCGCTTCAATTAAAAGATGCAAAAGTGCTTGTCCCAACAATTGAAGTTCCGCTAAAAAAATTAGTCGTCTTTGTTCCTGAAAAAGACGCTGACAGCGTTCGCGCGGCATTAGGCGATGCAGGGGCAGGAGCAATCGGAAACTATACCCATTGCAGTTTTTCCAGCAAAGGCGTCGGTTCATTTCGTCCAGGCGCCGGAAGCAATCCTCACATAGGCGAACAAGGAAAGCAAGAGTTTGTTGATGAGGTAAAGATTGAATGCATTTACCCAGATGCGATTGAGAAAAAAGTGATTCAAGAGATGCTCAAGGCGCACCCTTATGAAGAAGTGGCATATGATGTCTATCGTCTAGACAATGAAAGCAGCGAGAAATTAGGGCTTGGCAGAATTGGCGAATTAGACAGGGAAATGACATTAAAGGAATTTGCAGAACATGTGAAACAATCCCTTTCCGTCAAACATGTGAGAGTGACCGGAAATCTTCATGATAAAGTTAAAAAAGTCGCTGTGCTTGGCGGAGACGGCAATAAATATTGGAAGTCAGCAGCAAGCCAGGGTGCGGACGTCTATGTCACCGGCGATGTGTATTATCATGTTGCGCACGAAGCCATGATGGCGGGGCTCAATCTTGTGGATCCCGGTCATCATATGGAAAAAGTAGTGAAAGAAGGCGTAAAAAAAGCTCTTGAAAAAAAGTTAAACGAAAAAGGATTCGATGTGGAAGTTGTTGCATCAAAAGTGGAAACGGATCCGTTTCAATTCCTATAAAAAAGTACAGAAACGAGTTATCTCGTTTTCTGTACTTTTACTTTTGGCAAAATTTTTGAAAGGGGAACTTTTGACTCGCGATCCCATGTGGATGGATCATGTTCATCATATTGTTCTAAAAATTGAATCACTTCTCGCGTAATTGGCGTCGGCGTGCTCGCGCCGGCAGTGACTGCAACTTTTTTTATTCCATTCAGCCACTCCAGCTTGATTTCCGATACGTTTGCGATGCGGTAAGCTTTTGTTCCCGCGATTTCTTCTGAAACTTGAGCCAATCGGTTGGAGTTATTGCTTTTTGGATCGCCGACGACGAGCAATAAATCGGCTTCACGGGCTTGTTCAGCAACCGCTTCCTGGCGGACTTGCGTAGCCATGCAAATTTCTTTATGCTTTTCGGCATGGGGATATTTTTCTTTAACCTTGTCCATGATATCCAAGACATCCCATTGGCTCATCGTCGTTTGGTTTGTAATGATGATGTTGGGATTATCAATGGCCAGCTCGCTGACATCTTCGATCGTTTCAACGAGATGTACGGATTCCGGCGCGACTCCGACAGCGCCTTCCGGCTCTGGATGGCCTTTTTTTCCAATATAAATGACGTCATATCCGTTGTCTGTTTTTTCTTTGATTAACCGATGGGTATTTGTTACATCAGGGCACGTCGCATCAATGCACGTCAGGCCTTTTTCTTTTGCCAGGAGTTTGACTTCCGGAGATACCCCGTGCGCAGTAAAAATGACTGTGCCTTTTTCAACTTTTTTTAATATTTCAAGTCGATTTTCGCCATCAAGCGTAATGATTCCTTCTTCGGCAAAAGCGTCTGTCACATGCTGATTATGGACAATCATCCCTAAAATATAAATCGGGCGCGGCAGCGATTTATCCAAAGCCGCGTTTTTGGCAATGACCATTGCATCGACAACGCCGTAGCAATAGCCGCGCGGCGAGATTTTAATAACTTCCATTGGCATATCCCCCTTAAACGTCCGTCACTTCTTATTATAGGGGAGTGAGGAAAAGAACACAATGAATGCTGCGCGTTTGTTTAAATATACAGTTTTGGCACGGATTCTTTTGGCTTTCGCGGCTGTTTTTTCCTGATCGGCGGATTTTCCGATTCATCGTCGTTACGTGAATGTTCATCTTCATGCCGTTCGCCATCTCCAAGTTTTGCCGGCTCCGTGCTGCCATCAGTTTGTTCATTCGATTCGCCGCCGGCTTCGCTGCTGTCTTCATTCGAATCTTTAAGCAATTCAAGCAATGCAGGCGCACTTTTGATCAAAGGGCCGTATTGCTCGATCATGGGCGTCACGCGTTCTGCGACACCGAGCACTTTTTGAATGTTGTTTAAAATGGATTCTAAATTTATGTTTCCAGCATTGATTTTACTCAGTAATTGAGAACCAATTCCTGCGGTTTGCTGCTGCGGATTTTGGTACGGAAATGGTGGCGGGACGTGCATTTGTTGAGGTGGATAAGGCATTCGCTGATTGAATTGATTCGGTCTAAACGGAAACATAGCATCCGCACCTTCCTCGCATTTTTACTCTAATGTCAATGTATGCTGAGATGATGGAACGGTGTTAGGCAGAGATCTTGTTTGTCTTCTCTCAAACAAATTGTGTAAAATGGTGTCATAGGAGTTGCAGTCGATGATGAATAAAACGAAATTTAAGAAATTCCATTTAAAACCGTTTTTACTGAAAGCTCTTGAAGAACAGCGCATTTTTGAACCGACTGAAATTCAAGAGCGGCTCATTCCGTCGATTTTGAATGGAAAAAGTGCGATCGGCCAATCTCAAACAGGCACAGGAAAAACGCTCACTTATTTGCTGCCGATTGTACAAAAGCTAAACGTAGAGGAAAATGCATGCCAAGCGGTAATCACAGCGCCAACTAGAGAGTTGTCTGACCAAATTTATAAGGATCTCATCCAACTTCTGCCGGAAAACCATTTTTTTCGAATTAAGAAATTGGTCGGCGGAACCGATCGAAAACGAATGCTTGAACAGTTAAACGTTTCGCCTCATGTCATTATTGGCACGCCGGGGAGAATCCGTGATCTGATTCAAATGGAAGCTTTGAATGTTTTTACGGCAAAGACACTCGTTATCGATGAAGCCGATTTAATGTTTGAAATGGGATTTATCAACGAGATTGATTTTATTGCTTCGCGAATGGCAAAAGATTTGCAAATGCTGGTGTTTTCGGCCACCATTCCTGAACGGCTGCAGCCTTTTTTGAAAAAATATATGGATAATCCAAAATTGGCGCAAGTGAACGATAATCGCGAAGCGAATCAACAAATCGAGCATTTGTTAGTTCCGCATCGCCATCGTGAAGTTCATGAGCTTATCATTGAAATATGCG
>CALKAO010000084.1 GCA_937983115.1 uncultured Caryophanales bacterium | reverse complement strand
CAATACGACGCAAACCCGCGTCGTTCATGCCGGTGTGGCGGAATTGGCAGACGCACAGGACTTAAAATCCTGCGGAGGGTCTATACCTCCGTGCCGGTTCGAGTCCGGCCTCCGGCACCATCACATTTAGATAAGGTCCAGCCTGCAGAAATGGATGTAATAGAATAATGCACCATTTTCAGGCATTTATTTTAAATGGGTGCCGATTTTTTATTTATTTGCTTTGTTCATGCCGGTGTGGCGGAATTGGCAGACGCGCGGGACTCAAAATCCCGTTCCCCGTTTGGGGAGTGTCGGTTCGACCCCGACCACCGGTATTTTTCAATTTTAGTTTCTTATGAAGTTGTATTTAATGTGCTCGCAAACCTTGATTATATCGTGGTTTGCGAGTTTTTTGATTTTAGGGAAAACGTTTCGAAATTGATTTTCATATATTTGAAAAGCGCTGATGTTATTTGACTGATTCTCTTAATTTTATATGAAGTCAGATTTTCCTTTCTGGATCTGTTAACTTTTTGAGCTTTGGCTGCAGGCTTATATCAATTTTTAAAAAAATGATCGATTGTTTTACCGCTAAAAAAGTTTGCTGATGAACCATCCCATAAAAATTTTCAGCAAGATGGCTTATAATTAAATTTGACCGTAAGATCGCACGATATCAAATGGATTTTCAAGCGTGAAATGGGGAGTAAACATGGAAACAAAATTATTAGAAGAAGTGACACATGCATTAAAATCATTTCCCGATTATTGGGACGGTGAAAAATTATTAAAGCATAAAGTCATTGAAGCTCTCAGACGATACGATGAAGCGTTATTGAAAAAATTATTAGCGAATGATTTGATTAAAGAAACGTATGCCATCCAGGTTGGGACAAGCGCCATTTTTAAAATTGAAGAGTTTGTCAACATGCTTCGCTATAAAAATTATTGGGATCACAGCTATACCAAATACAGCAATGAAATTGGCTTGACGAGTGAAGGCCGCTATTTAAAATATAATTCCGATGTGGTACTGGATTTTCCGCATAAAGATTGTGTGCTCGAAGGCGGAATGACAAAAGACGAAGTCGGCAAGCAAGAGATTTATTATCATCAAATTTTGGCAAAAGAAGAATTGGATGTTTTGCTGTCGCCGAAGGTGTTCAATCATGTCAAAAAGTATGATGAAAACGGCATGCATGAAATTACGGAATTTCAGGATACAGACAATTTGGTTATAAAAGGGAATAATTTGATTGCTCTCTATACGCTGAAAGAGAAGTTTGCTGGAAAAGTGAAATTGATCTATATCGATCCGCCGTATAATACAGAAGGAGACAGTTTTCGATATAACGACCGCTTTAATCGTTCGACGTGGCTGACTTTTATGAAAAACCGCCTTGAAATTGCCGAGGCGCTGCTCAATGAAAACGGCGTGATCGCGGTTCAATGCAGTTTTCATGAATATGCCTATTTAAAAGTATTAATGGACAACATTTTTGGCGCTGATAAAAATGTTGTCACGTTCAATTGCCTGGTGCGGCATCCGGATCGAAGCATGACGGCTGACAAAGAATTCAACGATGTCGTGGAGTACATTCTGATTTACAGCAAAAGCAGGCGATACAAACTTCCAAAACGAATAAAAGAAAAAGTCGATGATGATTATGTCTACACGGTGGAAGTGAAAGGAGAGCCGATTGAAGTTTTAACGTGCGATTCAAAGCGGGTCGAAGTCTATTCGCCGGATCAATATCGGATTGTAAAAGGCGAACCTTCCAAACATAAACTGAAAACGATCAGCATCCGTGGAAGTTTAAGAGAAAAGAACAGCAGCGGGCGATTTTATGTGAAACATTTAGAGAAATTCGTTGGAAAATATGAGCCGATGACGCTGTTTAAAGTGCCGGATATGGGGGATGACGGATTGGGCTACCGATGGTTTCACCTTCCAAAAGAAGGGAATAAAAATGGAACTTATTTTCAAGGAATGCCGCTAAGCAGCTCGACTACAGAAATTCCATATCCAAATTTTCTTGATTTTGTTGAGGAATACAACCGGGTGAACGATGAAGGCGGAGTTGAGTTCAGAAACGGGAAAAAGCCCGAAAAATTGCTGGCGTTTTTCATTCAGCTGCTCACTTCAGAAAATGATCTTGTGCTTGATTTTTTTGCCGGAAGTGCGACGACTGCTGCTGTTGCACATAAACTGAAACGCCAATATATTGCAATTGAGCAAATGGATTATATTAAAGAAGTTTCTGTTTCCCGCTTGCAAAAAGTGATCGAAGGCGAGCAAAGCGGAATTTCAGAAGAAGCCGGCTGGAAAGGCGGAGGAAGTTTCGTTTATGCCGAATTGCATGATTTGAATCAGGCGTATGTAAAGAAAATTCAACAAACGAAAAGCGAAGAAGAGTTATATGCTTTATTGAATGAAATAAAAGAAGCGGCCTATTTGAATTTTAAAATCGAAATTGACAAGGTTGCAAGCAGCAGCGAAGATTTTGCCGCGCTGCCTTTAAAGGAAAAGAAAGACGTTTTAATGCACATGCTGGACATGAATCAGCTTTATTTAAGCTATTCTGAGATTGATGACGCGCAATACGGCATTGACGAGGCAACGAAACAATTTAACCATTCGTTCTATCGCAAGGATGTGCATCGCGATGAGTGAGGAAATTTTGCATAAAAAAATTCAGGAAAGCTTTCAAAATCTGTTTGTAGATGTTCCAGACATTCCCAAATACATTCTTGACAATTTAAATCACGAGTTAAGAGATTATCAAAAACAGGCGCTTCGGCAGTTTATGTTTACGCAAGAGTTAAGCCATGCTGATTTATCGTACAATTATCTGCTTTTTCATATGGCTACGGGATCAGGCAAAACGCTGGTGCTTGCTTCTTCGATTCTATATCTCTACAAAGAACATGGATATCAAAACTTTTTGTTTTTTGCCGATAGTGACGCCATCGTTAAAAAAACGCATGATAACTTAACGAATGTTCATTCGCCAAAATATTTGTTTCATCCAAATGGCATCGTGATTGATGGGAATCTCGTGAGCGTGCAAATCGTCGATATGTTTCCTGCAGCACCGGCCCGACATACCATTTACTTAAAGCTGACAAGCATTCAAAAGCTGCACGGCGATTTGACCGAACCAAAAGAAAACGGGATGACTTTTGAGCAGTTAAAAGATTACAAAATCGTATTGCTTGGAGATGAAGCCCATCATTATTTTGCTGAAACGAAAAAAAATCAAAAGCGAGTTTCCAAAAAAGAATTAGAAAAACGCTCGTGGGAAAGAACATTGGAGCAGCTGCTGAATTTGAATCCAAAAAATCGCATGCTCGGATTCAGCGCAACATTTAATTTGAGGAATGAATTTTTATATCACAAAATTAAAGACAAAATCGTTTACCAATACGATTTAAAAAAATTTATGGAAGACAAATTTTCAAAAAATGTGGTGCTGCTGCGCGCCAATGAAGATGATGAAACAAAGATGCTGCACGGCATCCTATTAAGCCAGTACCGAAAATACATTGCGCTCGATCATGCCATTGATCTCAAGCCGGTCATTATGTTTAAATCCAGCACGATTAAAGTATCCGAACAAGCCTATGCCAATCTTTTAAGAATGATCGAGCATTTAACCGTTGAACAGCTGCAAAAGATAATCAATCATGGTCTGATGGCCTATCAAAATGAAAACAGCATATGGAATCAAATGTTTTCCTATTACAATGAAAAAAAAGATTTGGAAGAAGTGGTTTCGGATTTAAAGTGGGACTTTACCGAACAAACGGTGCTGAACGTCCATTCTCAAGTGTTTTTGTCAGAAGAAAACGCGCTGCTGCTAAATTCGCTGGAGGAAAGAGAAAATCCCATTCGGGCTATTTTTCAAATTGCCAAGCTGAACGAAGGCTGGGATGTTTTGAATTTATATGACATTGTCCGCATCAGCGAGGGCGCTTCGACAACATTGGCGATGACAGACAGCGAAGCGCAGCTAATCGGCAGAGGCGCTCGCTATTATCCGTTTGAATACGAGGGAGAACGCTCGCACACCCGGCGTTTTGATCACGTGCCTTCAGAGTTGAAAATTCTTGAGACGCTGCATTATCATACGATAAATGAGAGCGCCTATATTAAAAATCTTGAAAAGTCCCTTGATAAAGAGAACATTCAAGTTTTGGAAGATGTTTATGAAAGATTCGAAGCCAAAGTGAAAACGGAGTTTAAACAGACGGATATTTATCAGCAAGGGAAAATTTATGTGAATAAGCGGGTGCCGACTACGGTCGAAGATTATGATCATATCGCAAAATATCAAATTTCAACCGTTTACGAAATTCCATTAAGTGAAAGCATTGAACAAAAGTATGGGGCGAAAAAACAGATTGTCTCTGCTGTTGAAAAACATGAGGTGGAATGGAAAGTAGAAAAAAGGTTTATTCAAAAAGCGATTCAGCGGAATCCGTTTTACCGTTTTCACAATTTAAAAAAATATGTTCCAGCGATTTCAAGCATGAAAGACTTTATTGAACATGCGAACTTTTTAGGCGATTTGAAACTGCTGATCACCCTTCCATCGGATGTATCGCTGGCAGATTTGGCTGCGGCTGATAAACTGGGGATGGTTGAAAAATTCCTTAAGTATGCGGAAAATCAAATTCGTTTGAATTACAAAAAAGAAAGAGGAACGCCGTATTTTGAAGGAATTGCAATGAAAGAAATGATCGGCGATTACTTCATTGAAGTGAGCCGCATCCAGTCGGCATCGCAAGAGCAGATATTTGCCCGTTCGATGCATGGCCATGATTGGTACGTTTATGATAAAGCGATTGTGAATCGCTTGGAAAACGATATGATTGATTTTGTACATTCTTATGTTGAAGAATTAAAGAAGAAATATGCCGATGTTTATTTAATTCGCAACGAACGAAAAATAAAAGTTGTTGAAATTGATGGCGTGAGAGGATTTATGCCAGACTTTCTTTTATACTTGAAAGATGAAAACTGCACGTATCAAGTGTTTCTAGAGCCTAAAGGCGACCATCTGTCAAAAGAAGATGAATGGAAACAGGACTTTCTTATGGAGTTATCGGAAAATCCAAAGATTGAAATTTTAGATGAAAATGAACATGTTCGTTTGCTTGGAATAAAATTTTATTCAAATGATCCGGATAAAAAGCGTGCATTTCGAGAAGATTTTATCGAAAAATTGCTGTAATCATCTTAAGAATCAATGAACACGTATCTCACTTTTTTGAAAAGGGATACGTGTTTTTTATTAATACTCATGATTAAATTGTGTCATTTCTAATCTTGTATTTCATGCATTTTCAAAATTCAAGAAGAAAAATATTAAAAATACTTAGTAATT
>CALKAO010000083.1 GCA_937983115.1 uncultured Caryophanales bacterium | reverse complement strand
ATAAGGGAATCAGGCGGATAAAATAAGCCTCTTTTTTTAACTTCTTGAATGATCTTTTCTGTCACAAGGCCGGGCTGCACGGCAGCGTCAAGTTTGATTCATCCACTTCGATGAATTGGTTCATATGGGTAAACAACATGACAATCCCGCCTGCTGTCGGACAAGCGCCAGCGGCTTAATTTGTTCCGGAGCCTCGAGGGACGATTGGAATGCTGCAATGATTGCACAGTTTCACAACTTCTTGTGCTGATCTCGGAGATATCACTGCGTCTGGCAATGATTGAAACTGCGGCGTTGCATCATATGAGTAAGCAAGCTTGCTTTTGATTCAGTAAAGTTTTCAGTTCCGACGATGCGGATCAAAGCTTCTTTCAATTTGTCACTAAGCAATGCGATCACCTACTTCGAGTATATGAATTGTGACAAATTGTTGAAATGTATAAAACTACAAACTTGCAGCGCTTACATTTCACTTATTTTGTACGATCCTCCAAAAACAGTAACGCCAAATACAGTGTAACCATATCTTTAAATTGTTTTGGATTCAGCTTTGTAATCTCTTCAATTCTTTTCAAGCGATAATGAAGGGTGTTAATGTGTATATGAAGTTTTTCGGCAGCCTGCTTTAACGATGTATTGCATTCAATATAAACTGTTAAGGTTTCGATCAATTCTTTATCTTCCAGCAATGGTTCAATGGTGCGCTCCAAAAACAACGAACGGGTCTCTTCTGAAATGTCTTGCAGACAAATTTCAAAACGCAGATCAGACTCAAACACAATTGTATTTTTTTCAATTGCTGTTGGCAGCGCCCGCTCCGCTTGCTCGTAGGATTCATAGACGTTATTCGCTCGGGCGGGGCTTCCAACGCCGATTGCAATTTGAAGCTGGAAGCTGCTTTCAACTAATTCCCTCAACTTTTTCAATCTGTAATAGACGCTCGCACTATTTTCATGCAGGTTGACTTCTTGCAAAATAACAAAACGATTGCTTCCCCAGCGTACCAGAATATCATCAGCATTCGTTTGATTGACAAACCGCTGCAGAAACAGCCATAAATTTTGTTCCAGCTCCTGCAGAAGCTCTTCATCATCCTGCAAATGAATGAGAACGCATCTGCGCGGAACATTAAGATTTATGCCTAAAATTTCTCCGCGTTGAATCATTGCATTTGACCACTTTTTCATTTTCAGCCAATCGAGAACATAAGCTTCTAATGAACGCTGCTGCCAATCCATTTGTTCGCGTATATAGTTTTCCTGAATTAATAATTCCGTCATTCTTCTCAATAAATCGCCATGCGGCGCAACTTCTTTTGGTACGCCTGTAATCCCGATAACGCCAATGACTTCATTGTTAAATCGTATTGGAAGATTGACGCCTTGCTTAACGCCTTTCAGCCTTTTTACGTCATCTTTATGGATTTCCAATTTCTTGCCTGTTTTCACAACGATGGACGCCCCCTCATGAAACGTCCCTATCCGAGCAGGATCTGTGCTGGCCATGATGATTCCATCTTCACCGACAACAATTACATTTTCTTTCAGCACTTTTTGAACTTCAATTATAATTTTTTCGGCTAATTCCAATGAAAGTTTCATTCTTTTATCCCCTAAACGTTGCTCATTTTGTTTATTTTCAAAAAATTATTTTAGCCATATATAGCTTTCATTCAATTTATCAAATCTTAAAATTTCAGTAAATCCCTAAAAATAAAGGCATGCTTTATACATAAAGTTTGATGACAACGAAAGCAGAACGTTTATCTAAATTATCTTGAATTTTATTTGGCTAACAGCCTCCAATGTTTTTGCTGGTAAAATTTATTTAGTTATTGCCCAGGAAATTTGTAAATATTTATTCATTGCTTGGGAAATCTAAAGAATAATGTCGAAGGAGGATGATGAATATGCTGCGCAGCCGATTAACGCTGATCACGCTAATACTTGGCATTGCATATTTAATTCGAAATCAAAAAGCTCGAAAAAAATTAGTTGCAGAATTTCAGCAGATGGCTCAACCCGCAGGGAAACCCCAAGTTTAAAAACAAAATGGGGTTTGCACTTTAAGTGCAGACCCCATTTCATTGCTTATTCATTTGGGCAATGAAGTCACCCAACAGCTCCGTCGGATCTTCTTCTTGTTCTTCCTCATCTTCTTTTGCTGCCGTTAATTGTTCACGAATGCTGCTCAGTTCAAAGCGATCGAGATCATCTTCTGCATCGCTTTCTTGCTGAACGCCTATACGATTGTCATTTGAAACCAACGCCGGAAAATCCTGCATATGTTCAGTATTTGCTTGATGGCTATTTAATGATGCAAAAATGGCCGTTGCTCGTATCGGATCTTCCAGCAACTGGTAAATAATTGTACCGATAAGCGCTTCAGAATGAGAATGTTTTAGCCAGCTTCGCTGTTCTTTTGTCAACGGTTTTGGCAAAGGGATGGTAATCGATTCCCGGTTTTTAACTAGAGAATTTTTAACGCCTTCCAATGCAAATTCAGCAATTGTGCTTGAAAAATTGCGTTTTTCCGTTTCTTTTAGCTTCTGAAGCTGTTTAAGAATATGATCAGGTGTATCTGATGGCAATCGAAAGGTTATCGCCTGACCTCTCTGTATTGTCGCCATTCCTTTCTTTTTCACGGAATCACCCTATCAATTTTTTACATGCTTTTTCTCCGGTGAAGTTTTTTTCTCTTCTTGATTCATTGATTTTTTAAACGCAGAAATAAGTTTATAATATGCGTTCGCCATCATCCAAATGCTTTCTTTTTCATCTTCAAAAAAAGCAATATTATAGCCGTCAAGATTATTATTTAGTGCAATTAAATAATCTTTTAGTACGATCGAACCTCCGCCGACAAAATAGCAAATTTCGGTTTGTGAATTTTTTTGCCACATGTTGCGCAAATGGCGATATTGTTTTTTTGCTAATTCAAGCAAGACGCGATCGACGATCTCATGAACGCTTGTGCGATTACCTCTGACCATAATATGATTTCGGTCTTTTTTTCTCGTAATAATCTCTACAACATCCCTCCGGCTATCCAATTCAACATCGTGTTTTGTTCGAATTTCTTCGCGAATCTGTTCCAGCGATTCAGCGACGCCAATATTAAATCCTTGAGCCTTATCGTCATCAACATTGCGGTTTTTAATAACTGCAATATCTGTTGATAAGCCGCCGATATCTTGAATGATAATTCTTTTGTCAACCAAATCCCGATTAATAATATTTAAATTATTGTCCATTACGAGATTAATGTAAGCGGCAAATCCTTCTGGATACACTTTGACTTCGTCAAATTTAATATTCACTTTCAACCCTTGGTATCTAGGTGTGACTAAAAATTCTACCTGATGAACCGATCCAAGCAGCTGCGAGCGATAAGCGACATCTTTTCCTTCTTTAACTTCCCGAAGCGGCAAACCCGTTCCAAGCGTGTATGTCGCTTCAATGACATCATTCATTCTCGGGAATTGTTCCGCATTTTCTTCACGGACAGCATCAAGCGCCAACGTCGCAAATAGCATGACAAGCGTTTGATCTTCTTCTGATTTGCTGCTGCCTGGATCCAACTCAGTGGCATTGCTGCTTTTTGTCGCTAAGCTGCCGACGCGGTAAATGACATTGTTTTCTCTTAGCGCAGGGGAATGAATTCGGATATGTATGCCTTCAAGCGGATCTTTTTTATCCAGCTCTTCAATGCCAATGACTGGGCGATCTTCTGTATCAATGGCGATCACGTTTGGAATATTCAGCTCATATTCGGTTTTGCCAAAAATCGCTTTCACTGAATCGTTTCCAACGTCAACTGCAGCAATTCTACTTTTGCTCATATCATCATACCTTTCATTTCGTATTATGGTAAAAAATGAAAACTATCATTAATAAATAGAATATACTAGATTTAAAAATTCAGCAATATTTAAAGTGGTTTTTGATATTTTGTATACTTTTTTGTATACATGCATTACAAAATGCAAACACCCTGATAAACTTGAATGTATACAGCATTGTATACTTGTATACATTTTTGCAATCATCAAGTTTACGAATCGTATACAAGTATACAAATAGCAAACATCTGCATAGGAAGCAAAATTCAAATCGCAAGACAAATAAAAACGATGGAATCCATTCATTCCATCGTTCAATCAACATGTCAAAAATATATTCATTATCAAATCATAAGATCAAAACATGACGACAAGCCAGATGTGTCTATAGGAACACATTGCAATTTAAATTTATCACCGTCATAAAATTAAAATGCAGAATTTCACTTCATCCACATCGCACAACCACAAACAAAACCAAAACGTAAGTTCATAAAAATACTCCTCCCCTACCCCACTTTTGTTATACAAAAAATTTTTTAAGTAAAAATCTCTCAGTGGATTCATTTCAATTTCAACTAAATTTAAAAATATCAGGCTCAAATTCGATCCCGATTATTCATATTTTACACATTGGAAACACGTCGCTTACACGCGATTCAAATGCGTGTCATTAAATTGAGAAGCATATTTTAATCCAAATCCAAACATCCGATCCACTCCGATATGTGCAAGCCAAATCAAGCTTGCGGCCATTGCCAAAGAAATCGATAAAAATGAACTGATCAGCAAAAAGAAAATCGGCAAACTGTATGTATGAAACATATTGTAAAGAAAAGCACCAAATTTAACATTTCTTAAATAGCCAAGCATTGAAAGATCAGGGACAAGCAATAGGCTGATGAAAAGAACCCAATTCAAATCAAAATGCCAGTATAAATAACTGCTTAGCAAAAAAACAGCAAAACCTTCCACATGCAATAACCATTTATTCATAAGTTCCTCCCATAAAATTTGATGTCAATAAACCCAGATGACCTCTTCTTCTGTACATTAAGAAAATTTCCTTTTTAATTTAGAAAAATCAACGATGAATTTTAACTGCGTCAGCTGCTTGAAACGAAAAATACTGCACATGAAATAAGTGGCACATGTTCACGGTGATGAAGCATCGTTGCCTTGCTTTTGATCATAACTTTCATTCACCTCAATTCTTGCATGTTTACCGGCGCCTTTAACGCTGTCTTTTCGTTCAAGAAAAAACTGTAGCAATACATGAAAATTCATCAATTTGTAATTAGTCAACCATTGACTATTCAACCAGCGAGTATATATAATTTGGTTTACGAACTTTTTACGGAGGAAATGATATGAGTCATCGCTCATTGCTGCTATTGGGCTTGTTAATCTCCCAAAGCCAGCACGGTTATCAAATTCACGATTTTATTGAAAAAAACTTAAAATACATAACAAATATGAAAAAAGCTACGGCTTATTCCCTTTTAGATAAATTAAGCAAAGAGCAGTATATCCACGCATCAATCGAATATGACGGCAATCGGCCGCCGCGAAAAGTGTACACCATTAATGAAAAAGGGATAAACTATTTCAAACAGCTGTTAAGTCAAAATTTGGCTTCAGCAGAATCAATCGCATATCATAGTGAAATTGGCTTTATGTTTCTCGATCATTTGCCAAAGGAAAATGCAGTTGACTTGCTAAAACAAAAGCAGCGTGAACTTAAAAAGAAACTGGAAGCGCTGCAGCAGCTGCCAAAGCATGAAGACATCGGAATAAATATTGCCTTTTTGCACAAGAAAAAAATGATCGAAGCAGAAATTGATTTTATAACTGAAATCATACATAAACTTTCGCCTAACTGGAGTGAACCAACTTGAACAATACAAAAAGAGCGCTGCCGATATTATTTGCAGTCATGTTTCTCGTAATGGTCGGATTCGGAATCATAATTCCAGTTCTGCCTTTCTATGCCGAAGAAATGGGGGCATCTCCTGCTGAACTTGGCCTTTTGATGGCAGCCTATTCCGTGATGCAGCTGTTGTTTGCCCCGATGTGGGGGCGCATTTCCGATCGAATCGGGCGCAAACCCGTCATGATTATCGGAATTACGGGTCTCGCTTTTTCTTTTTTCTTAATGGCGGCCGCCACTAAACTATGGATGCTATTCGCAGCACGAATACTCGGCGGCTTTTTGTCATCAGCCAACATGCCAACGGTCATGGCCTACGTTGCCGATATTACAACAGAAGAAGAGCGCGGCAAAGGAATGGGCGTTATCGGGGCATCAGTCGGATTAGGCTTTATTTTTGGCCCAGCCATCGGAGGGATTTTTTCAAAAACAAGCTTGAGCATGCCATTTGCCATTGCTGGAATTTCATCATTGATCACGATTATTCTTGTCACACTCGTCCTGAAGGAATCGCTTCAAAAAACAAAAGAAAGCCAAGAGGCAAAAGACAGACGTTCGCTGCGCCAAATTCTCGGAAATGCAATCTCGATTTTATATGTTCTGCAATTGTTTGTCTCGCTTTCTTTAGCGGGACTGGAAGCAACATTCGCATATTTTGCAGCTGAAAAAGCAGGGCTTGGCACGGTAGAGCTTGGATACATTTTTATGATAATGGGCCTTGCAGGCGCCGTTGTTCAAGGCGGATTGGTTGGCGTGCTGACAAAGAAGCTAGGTGAAGGTTTTGTCATTCAAATGGGCACAATCGTATCCGCGATCGGGTTTTGGCTCATTTTATTCGTGGACAGCTTTTTAACAGCAGCGATTTTCCTGACGATTTTTGGAATTGGAAATGGCGTCATTCGCCCCGCTGTATCGGCGCTGTTGACAAAAACTTCAACTGCCGGGCATGGCAGTACAACCGGTTTGCTGTCTTCATTCGATTCTTTCGGCAGAATTATTGGCCCTCCTTTAGGCGGGTGGCTCTTTTCTGCCGCGATAGGACTGCCATATATTTTTGGCATTGTTTTATCCGTTGTCGCCTTCTTCCTGTTCCAAATTTACAGAATACAATCAAATAAAATCAAACAAGCAGCAACATAATAGGAAAACATGCGGACATTGCATGCGAAAAGGTGATGCAATGTCTTTTTTTATTTATTCATCATAAAACTCCATATGCGGTTTTGCTTCTTTATAAAAATCCAGACGGTCAGTCCCTGTATGAAATTCAAATTTATGGCCGTCAGGATCTGTAAAATAAATCGATTTTTTATCTCTTTTATCCCTTGGACGGCCCGGCAAGATCGTTACATTCAGCCGACCGTACAATTTATTAAAGTCTTTTTCATCAATCGAAAAAGCAATATGCGTATATGATTCATAGATTTCATTGCGAAGAATATCTTTTTCAACATTTAAAGCGCCATTCAAATCAAAATAAGCAGTATTTCTTCCATTAACGAGCAGTTTTGCACCAAATACTTTTTCATAAAATGCAATCGATTTTTCCAAATCAGAAACTGTAAATAATTAAGTCCTTTTATCAACAGAAACATCTCTCCAGCATTTTCCTATTCTGGCGGCATGCCAAGATGAAAATCCTTCGTATTTATGCAGTGCAGCTTTCAAATCGCTTAAAAAGCAAAATCGCCAGCATGAATAAGCCCATAATGAGGAAGCTGCTTGCAATCACTGCTGGATAAAAAGCATCGCCCCACTCGCCGGTCAATAAAAACTGATTGGCTTTGCGAGAAGCATTTGCCGGACTCCATTTCATGTATTCCGGAAACAGTGAACTCAAAAGCGACAATCCCGCAGCGAGAAGCAAACTCACCCCGGCAATGCCGCCGGTTTTCTTTATCATCGTCCCAACGGTAAGTGTAACCGCCATGACAAACAGAATCCAAAGACAATAGATTGCTGAACTGGCAAAAAAACGGCCAAGTGAAACACCTTGAAAAAGGTGAATGGTGTAATAATAAGCAAAGCCATAACTGACTGTAAAAGAAAAAATGAGAATGAACGCATAAGCCAGCCATTTGCTGGCAATGTAATGCAAAGCAGCAACAGGACGGGCCATCACGAGCGCCAATGCGCCGCTGCTTCGTTCATGCGAGATGATTCCCATCACGCTTAACACAACGATTGCCGTGCCAATGATATCAAATTGCGACAGCGTGCTGGCCAGCACTTCCTCGCCAGACGGCAAAGGAATTTCAATGACAGAGCCTTCAGGCAAATTGCCTGCGCCTTCTAATACATCTGCCATGTAATATAAAGCAATCGGCTGAGAAACGGCTGTCAAAATCATCACAATCGGCAGCCAGAGAAGTTTTTTGTCGCGCCATGCCTCCAGCCATTCTTTTTGAAATAATGTTAAAAAGATTTTCATTCGTTCATCACTTCCAAATAGGCATCTTCTAACGAATGTTTTTTCATTTCAAAATGAGTGACATCAATTTCCCGCGCTACGCAATCTTTTAAAAGCCGCATGCGATCGCGTTCATGCTGCAGGGTAATTTCAGCACAAGTGGCAGAGCGAAAATGAACCTTCGCTGCGTAAGGAATGGAACTTAGCCAAGGCTTTAGCTTCGCCTCCGCGTGCAGCACGCATTTCACCTGTCGGCCTGTCTGTTTTAACGCGTTCAAATCACCTGACCATTTGACTTTTCCATCTTTCAAAATCACCGTGCGATCGCAGACTTGCTCAGCGTCATGCAAAACATGCGTCGAAAACAAAATCGCAAGTTTTCTTTTTAATTGCTGCATCATCTGCAGCACATCGCGCCGGCCTTCCGGATCAAGCGCCGATACCGGCTCATCCAATATGAGCAGCTTCGGCTCATGCAGCAATGCCTGCGCAATGCCTAAACGCTGCTTCATTCCGCCCGAAAAACCGCCGATTCGCTTATTCTTTTCATCTTCTAGCCCAACAAAAGCGAGCATCTCATCGACTTTAGACGAAAGCGCCTTTTTCGGAATGTGCGATAATTTGCCCGCAAAATGCAAATACTCCCGCGCCGTCATCCACGAAAAAAAAGCAGGATATTGCGGCAAATAGCCAATGCGGCTGCGATCAATGCCTCGTTTGCCCATAAAAAAGATTTCGCCAGACGTTGGCTTCAACAGACCCGCGAGCATATTCAACGTCGTCGTTTTACCAGAACCGTTTGGCCCAAGCAGCGCAACGCATTCTTTTTCTTTTACTGCCAGCGACAATTCATCTACAGCCGTATGCTGCTTAAATTTTTTTGTCAGCTGATTAACGGCTAACAGCATAACCATCCCTCCCTACTTCCTGCGCCCAAAAAGAAAATAAAGCATCGGCCCGAAAAAATTAATAAGAATGATGACAAGGATCCATGCCCATTTCGGTCCATTCGTTTCCTCATCTTTCACACAAGCCACAAGCGCAGCCGCCATGAGAACAAAATGCAATACTACAAGCGGAGCAACAAGCCCCCAAGATGCTTCCATGCTACTTTTCCTCCTCAATGATCATTTTTTTCCGGTATGGCCGTACGACAAAAAAATAATAAAAGATGCTCGGCAATGGACATTGAAGCAGTCCCCAAATTCCCCAAAACCACGCTTTCGCCCCTTTTTTCTTCGCATCAATAAACAATAGCGTGCTTTGCGCAATCATCATCGGCGAAACGAGAAGAAGAAGCGCAACATCATTCGCTGCCATTTCGGAACACCTCGTTTTCGCTCTGTTTTTGTTTATGTTCAATGAGAAGGAGGAGCGGAAACACGAAAAGCGCGATCCCTTGAATCCAAATGAACAGAGCCGTTAACTTGAAAGCAATGACTGCATAAAAAGCAAAAATCATCAGTGCTGTAATCAAAAAAGCGGCAAATTCACGAACAAAAGCTTTTTTCCGTTTTTCTTTAAACTGGTGCAGCTGAACAAGCAGTTCACGTTCGTCCGGGATGTGCACTTGATAAACATCTTCAATCACTTTCATATCGGATTTAAAACTTTTTTCCCAATCATTATCCTGTCTGCTTTTCATGTCGGCCACTCCTTTCGAATGCGTTTTAACGCGTGATGAACACGGGATTTTGCCGTCCCTTCTTTGATATTCAACATCGCGGCAATTTCAGAAAACGTGTAGCCATAATAATGCCGCAGCAGCAAAGGCGCCCGCAAGTGAGCCGGAAGCTCTGAAAGGACATCCAGATGCTCGGTCCACTCATGCCCGCTTGACGCCACATGCCATTTCAATCTGCGCTTTTCTTCCAATTTCATTTTTTCCATTCGTTTTCGTTCCCGTTGTTGTTTGCGCGCATAATCCATGTACAGCCTCGACGCAATTGCAATCAGCCACGTTGAAAATTTCGCTTCGCCTTTGAAACTATTGAGGTGGACGTATGCTTTCAGCATCGTCTCTTGAACGAGATCTTCCGTTAATTCACGCTGCAAGCAAAGTTTTATTAAATAGTGATATAAAAATGCGTAATTCGCTTGAAACAATTGTGCAAACGCTTCATCATTTCCACGCTTTGCCAGCTTAATCTTCGTTCGCTCCTCTTGCTCATTCAACGGAACATACGCCCCCTTTTCTATCTGTTCACCCTATATGACGCTCTAAAAGCATGAATCGTTCAAAGATTTTTTTAAATCTTAAAACAAAAATAAAATGATTTCAAAAATATTTCGGCAATAAAATCTTCTTTCAGCAAATTAGGCTGAACATTTATCCAGCGTGATTCATCACCAACTGAAAAAATTAAAAAACTCCTTTTCCAAATTTTATCGAAAGAAAATCAAATAAAAAAAAGGCTTTTATCCTGTTAAATCCAGAACAAAAGCCATCAAACAATACTTCGATTTTGAAGAACGAACAATTACAGCCAATTTCAATATTTTTATAGACTGGCGCGATTCCCGCTTGATTTTCTTTACTTCTTCAGCAATTGATTGGCAATGATCACACGTTGAATTTCATTTGTACCTTCGTAAATTTGTGTAATTTTTGCATCACGCATCATTCGCTCTACTGGATAGTCTTTAATATAGCCATAGCCGCCAAGCAGCTGAACAGCATTGGTCGTCACTCTCATCGCTGTATCAGAAGCAAAGCATTTCGCCATCGAAGCAAAAGCGATGATATTCGGATCCCCTTCATCAATCATTCGCGCCGCTTTATGAACCAATAATCTTGAAGCCTCGATATCCATTGCCATATCCGCTAATTTTGCTTGCACCATTTGGAACTGGCTGACGGGTTTGCCAAATTGCTTCCGCTCTTTTACATATTGCAGACAATATTGAAACGCTCCTTGAGCAATTCCCGTTGCCTGCGCGCCCACAACAGGCCGCGTTTCATTAAACACATTCATCAAAATTTTAAAGCCTTCGCCTTCATTGCCCAGCATATTCTCTTTAGGCACGCGCACATTTTCTAAAAAAACTTCTCTTGTCACTGAACCGCGGATTCCCATCTTATCTTCCGCTTTTCCAAATGAAAGCCCAGGCGTTCCTTTTTCAACAATAAATAAAGTGATTCCTTTTGTCCGATCCTGAGATGTACGCGTAACAAAAACGTAAATTTCCGATTCACCGGCATTTGTAATAAAAACTTTTTGGCCGTTAAGAATATAGCCGTCTCCATCGCGAACAGCCGTCGTGCGAATGCCGGAAACGTCCGACCCGGCTCCCGGCTCCGTAATTCCAAATGAACCCAATACTTCTCCTTTTGCTAATGGCGTGACATATTTCTTTTTCTGTTCTTCGGTTCCAGCGATAAGAAACGGAGCCATGGCCAGCGCTTGCGTCGATAAAGCAACCGAAGTGGAAGCGCAAACGCTGGCGATTTCCTCTACTACAAGCACATGGCTGAGCATGTCGCTGCCTGCACCGCCATATTCTTCAGGTACATGAACGCCAAACAAGCCATTTTCCGCCAACACTTTAATATTATCCCAAGGGAAAATCCCTTTTTGATCCACTTCTCGAGCTCTCGGTTCGATAGATTCTTTTGCAATGGTTCTCGCTGTTTTTTGAATCAACTCATGTTCTTCAGTCAACATGTCTCATTCACCTCTTATTACAAATCAGTGTAAAATCTTTGCCTGTATTTTGCCTGAATGCCCGGCTTCAACCAAAGCGCTCAATGAACGAAACTGCCTCCAATATAGCCAATTGGATAGCATCTGTAGTAAATAAATGTTGGCCGTTTTTAATTGCAAAGAAACGCCCATTCTTCCAAAGATTATGGAAGTTCAAACATCAACGTACATGTAATTGATTTTTCATTTTTACCCCTGTCGGCTGCAGCATGACGTTTACTTGATGCAAAACATTCGCCGCATTGAATCCATCATCGATAGTTTCCAATCTTAATGGAGTTTTTGCTTCTAATCTGTCAAGCGCAAGGTTCGAGCGTCTGAATGGAACATTTGAAGCTGAAGCCATCGAAAATCAGTCAATGGCATTTCTCCATCCAGCTTCTTTAACTATGCAATTTTCATGCCAATAAAAAAACCCTGATTTCTCGCGATAAAATAAAAAAATGGTGCAATAACACACCGAGATTCTGGTGCAATATTGCACCTCAACCTATATTCTTTTCCTTTTGGTGCATTTAGGAACCATTTGTTTTAATGCAATATTTTTGTATTTTTCGAACGATCGTTGAATGATCAACTTTTAAATGTTTTGCGGCTTGCCGTATGGACCCATATTTTTTTAATGCTAACTGAATCATTCGGATCTCCGCTTCTTTTTTCACTTCTTTCAAAGGCTTAATTTCTTCAGCCTGCTGTTTCGATTTAACTTTAAATTCCGCAGGCAATTCATATGGAGAAATGACCGCTTTTTCAGACATAATGATGAGTCGTTCCACCATATTTTCCAGCTGTCTAACATTTCCCGGCCAATGATAATCTTGAAAAACTTGCAAGGTTTCCGGTGAAAAAGCTTTTTTTTGCTGATATTTTTTATTAAACTTTTCTAAAAAAAACATCGCCAGCGGTACGATGTCTGCTTTCCGCTCTCTCAATGGCGGAATGTTAATTGGAACCACATTCAGCCGGTAATACAAATCTTCTCGAAATGTTCCTTTAGCCACTTCTTTTTTTAAATCTTTGTTGGTTGCAGCAATAAAACGGATATTTAATTTCCTCTTTTTTGTGCCTCCAACGCGAGTGATCGTATTTGTCTGTAGCGTTCGCAACAATTTTACCTGAAGCGGCAAAGGCATTTCTCCAATTTCGTCTAATAAAACGGTTCCTCCATTTGCAGCTTCAAGCAAACCTTGCTTCGATGCATGCGCTCCTGTAAACGCGCCTTTTTCATACCCAAAAAGTTCGGCTTCCATCAGCTCTTCAGGTATCGCACCGCAGTTGATTTGAATGTAAGGCTTATCTTTGCGACGGCTAAATTGATGAATATGATTTGCAACAACTTCTTTTCCGACGCCCGATTCGCCCAATAATAAAACGATGGCTTCAGTTTTAGCCACTTTTGCAGCTTTTTCTTTAATTTGCAAGGTTTGCTGGCTTTCGCCAATCCAATTATCATTAGCGGCGGCAGGTGTTTTTAAAACATCTTTATGTTTTTTCACCAAGGATTCCAATGAAGACAAATCCCGGTAATTTGCAACAAAACAAATAATTCGCCCTGTTTTGTCATAAACAGGTTTGCTCGTGATAAAAATTTCTTTTCCCGTCTTTAATTTTTGCACGATGGTTATCGGTTCTTTTGTGCCTACGAAAATGGATTGCTCTAATATTAAACCGTCATTTTCCAATTCGTTCGGCGTCTTGCCAACAATCTTATCCAAGGAAACTCCAGAAATTCGTTCCACGGCTTGATTGGCATAAAAAACACGTCCATCCAAGGAAGACAATAAAAATCCGTCATACATGCGATCCAAAATTTCTATTAAATCGCTTAGCTCAAATTTAAGAGACAGCTCATCTTTGTGCACTTATCTTCTCTTCCTTTTTTAAATCGCTCGAATAAAAAATGTTCCTATAATGCACTTTATATGAAATCGCTGAAGCGTGCAAAAATAAGTCATAAAAAG
>CALKAO010000082.1 GCA_937983115.1 uncultured Caryophanales bacterium | reverse complement strand
AGTCATTGTCCATGCGGTTCCATCGCGTGTGCCCGAACAGCCTCGTTCAGATGAAGAAACGATGCAAGGTGCGCTTCATCGCGCCCGCGGCGCGTTAAAGGCTGCAGCCAGCGATGTCGGCATTGGCTTAGAAGGCGGAATTTCAAGGATAGGCGAACGATGGTTTGTTTGCAACTGGGGGGCATTGGTTGATAAGACGGGGTATGAATGTGTAAGCAGCGGAGGCCATTTTATGCTGCCTGAAACTTTTTTGGCTGAATTGGAAAGAGGAAAAGAACTTGGAGAGCTTGTCAAAGCTCAAAATCAACACGCTGGAAAAAATGCAGGCGCCATATCAATGGCAACGGATGGCTTCGTTACGCGGCAAATGGTGTATGAGCAGCTGCTTGCCGTTTTATTTGGCCAATATTTTCACTATCGCAAAAGTTTGTAAAGCGGTGCTGCAAAGATTAAAAAAGGGGCTGTCCAGAAAGTCATTGAAAAATGATTTTCTGTGACAGCCCTTTTTTGTTTGTGCCAAGCCGCTGATAGATAGTTTTCAGCAGAGGCTTTGATTATGCTTAAGGAAGCTTGGAAAACCCAACGCCAGAAATGTGAAATGGTGCGTCCATTGCTGGCAGGCCTGTCAGTGGCGGAACATTTGAAACGGTGAGGAGTAAATTGCACAATATCCGATTGAAGATAGCCGCTTTGGATTTTCGAATGGGATAAAAAGAAACGATCGCAATGGCTGACGCGCAATCATCCATCATTTTTTCGCCGGTTAACAAACGTGGTGCTCTGCGGCTGTGCTTTATCCGGTTTTATTCGGTTTCGAAAATGTAGGACAATGCTTTAACGGCTTGTTCAGGCGTTTCACAAACAACGTTCGCTTTGTTGGCAATTTCTTTTAATGGGTGAACAAGCGATTCTGGGCGGATGACAATGAGCGGTTTATTTTTCGCAATGGCGGTCGAAGCGTCCATCGCAGTATTCCATTGTTTATATTTTTCTCCGAAACAGGCGATGACTACATCGGCTTTTTCAAGCAGTACTTGAGTTCGCAAATTGTTAAAATCCGACGCCGCGTCATCGACTAAAATATGGTTTGGCTGTTTGCCCAAGATTTCTTCGCCAATTCCGTCCGAACGGTCATGGTTTTCCATCGGGCCGACAAACGTAATCGGCAAGTTTAAATCTTTTGATCTATTGCGTATTTCATCTCTCCAATCATTGTCATGAATTTGGCCCGCCAAGTAAACGACTAATTCCATTCTATCTATCCCCTTTGCAAGATTGTCTAAGCTTTAGTATAAAACGGTTGCTTTAAAAACACAATAAACATAGTTTTTTACGCTGTGAAAATAGGTATTTACAGGTGTCTTTACACTATAGTATACTAGTGTTAAAAAATGCGAGAATGAGGTGAAGCTGTGGAGAGAAGAGAAATCGGCTGGGCAATTTTTTTAATCATTGCCGTGCTGTCCGCCTACATCGTTCCATACACGGTTTTGCGGGAAGTGGACGCCTGGTATGGAAGTTTTTTGTTTTGGTCTTTATTTGGACTGCTTATTATTGCAGTCAATGTTTTTATTACGAGAAAGTGGAGTGAGTAGCGATGAATGTGACATTTGTTTGGATAGGAGTCGCGATCTATGTGATCGCATCACTTATGCTTGCCTATTATTCTCGAACAGGAAAAGCCAAAGATATGACGGATTACTTCCTTGGAAACCGAATGATGGGCGGGGTTGTGTCCGCTTTAAGCTATAGTGCAACAACGTTCAGCGCCTTTATGCTTGTCGGGCTTGCCGGATTGACCTATGCCGGCGGCGTCGGCGCCCTTGGTTTTGAGCTGATTTATTTTGCAGGTGTAAGTTTAATTGCTTTTTTCGGCCCGCGCTACTGGGTTGCGGGGAAAAAATATGGCTATGTAACGCCGACAGAAATGTTGGGCGATCGCTACAACAGCAAATCAGTAGCGGTTGTCACTGCAATTGCCAGCTGCCTTTTTCTTATTCCATACAGCGCAGTGCAATTGACGGGGGTCGGCTATTTGCTTTCAAGCATGTCGAATCATGAAATTTCGTTTACCACAGGCGTTACGATTGCGACCGTTCTTGCGATTGTGTTTACGATTATTGCCGGCATTCGTTCGGTCATGTGGACAGATGCGTTTCAGGCCTTGCTTATGATTATCACCGCCACGCTCGTCGTGCTCATCGTGATAAGCCGCTTAGGGGGCTTTGGAAATTTTTTCGGGACGCTGGAAGCCGAGCATCCCGGTTCCTTAACGGTGCCTGGCAACGGCTATTTTAGTTTTCCGATGTTTTTAAGTTTGACGCTGCCATGGATTTTTTTTAGCATTTCGAATCCGCAAGTGAGCCAGCGATTATTCATGCCGGCTTCATTTAAAAGCATGCGGACCATGCTGCTCGGTTTTCTTGTTTTTGGTTTTATTTATACGCTCGTAGCGATATTATGGGGATATGCAGCACTTATCAAATTTCCTGATTTAGACAATCCTGATTTGGCGACGCCGACACTGCTGGCGTCTGATATCGTTCCGCCAATTTTGGCTGTCATTGTCATGATCGGAATTATGGCCGCAGCGGTTTCTACCATTGATTCTATCATTTTGACATTGTCATCCATGGTTGCGCGCGATGTATACGGAAATGCAAAAAGAAACCCAAGTGAACGCCGACAGCTGCTTGTCGGAAAAATTGTCATTCCGATTATTGCCGTGCTTGCTTATTTGTTTGCGCAATTGCAGCTGGATTTAATTGCGGTTTTGTCGGTTTCAGCATCTGCTGGTTTGCTTGTTATCGTTCCAGCATACATCGGCGTCTTTTTTTGGAAGCGCGGAACAGCGGCAGGAGTCATTTCAAGTGTAGTCATCAGCGGCGCGCTCGTGGCGTATTTAGAGCTGGCCAAATTAAAACCGCTCGGCTACGGCAGCGGCGTTTGGGGCTTTTTATTGTCGATTGCGCTGTTTGTCGGCGTGAGCCTGGCAACGAAAGCTCCCGAGGAAAAAGCGGAAGCGTTTATCAAATTTGTAAAAAGCGAGTTAAAGCAGCAATTCAATCAGCCGTCAAATAAAAAAGTAGCGCAGCGATAATGAGTGGAATTGTTTCTGCAATGATAGTAGAATAGATAGTAACAAGCACCTCCATTTTTTAAATGGAGGTTTTTCTTTCGAGGTGGAAAACATGAAACCTATAGAAATGAAAAAAAAGATTGAAAAAAGCTTGAATCGTCCCGATTGGCGATTTATTTATCATAAACAGGATGAAACACTAAGGATTGAAGAAAAACAGTCAAAGATCGGAATGACGCTTCAATTAAACGGACTTGTACAAAAATGGGAAGCGAATAAAGAAACCTATTTTTCTGAACTGATCGAGCATATTGAAGAAGCGATGAATGCGATGCTAAGCAAACAGCGCTTGCGGGGAAAAGAAGCGCAAATTTTTCCCGTCATTCGTTCGACTTCCTTTCCGACGGAGACAAAATCGGGAAAACAGCTGATTTATGATGGCCATACGGCAGAAACAAGAATTTTCTATGCGCTGGATTTAGGCAAATCGTATCGGCTGATCGATAATGGCCTGCTGCATGAAGAAGGTTGGGATGCACACGTCGTGAAAGAAGCGGCTCGTTTTAATTTGCGTTCCTTATCTGAAGAAATGACGAAAGATGTTGTGGCTGAAAATACGTTTTATTTTATCAATACGAATGATGGATATGATGCAAGCCGAATCTTAAATCACTCACTGTTGGAAAAAATGAAAAATCAAGCAAAAGGAACTTTGGCGGTTGCAGTCCCTCATCAAGATGTCCTCATTTTTGCCGATATAATAAACAACACAGGTTATGATGTTCTTGGACAAATGACCATGTCGTTTTTTGCGAATGGCAGAGTTCCGATTACTGCATTGCCGTTTTTATATGAAGATGGAAAATTAGAACCGATTTTTATTTTAGCTAAAAATCGCCCAGAACGCGACAATCCGAATGAATAGACAACGGATGGGGGAGGTGCAATCATGGGGAATTGGCTGAAACGCTTATTCAATCGGCTCTTTGAAGAAGAGGAATTTGAAGAAATGCCGAATAAACCGATCAATATCCGGCCTGGCCGATTTCCAAGTTCGCAGTATGAAGATCAGGCGCGTGTGGTTCATCAGTATCCGAAAACAGGAAATTTCCGTTTTCCACTCATTCCTGACGATGAGCAAATCGGTTTAAAAGAAAATGAGCAATTAAAAGAGCGGCCAAAAAAGCAAGAGCGCGAGAAATTTACAGGCAAAAACTTTAAGGCTTCAGATGTTCCGTCGCCGGTATTTGGTTTTCGCGAGCGCTCGCATGCGCGGTTGGCAAATTCGCCAACGGAGCAGCTTGATAAGCGTTCGCCAGCACATAAACGAGTGAACCATAAAAAGCCATCCGCTTCAATTTCTGCTGTCGTAAACGAAGCGCTGGATAAACATCAATTTGACAATGGCGAGCCAAAACAAAATGAAAATGACGCTCCGCAAGCCGTTGATGAGCCATATGCGGCAGCGAGTGAGGAACAATCAGCTGATGACAAGCGTTCAAACGCTGAGGTTAGCCAATCGAAACGCGAAAAAACAGCAGCCGATTCAGTCGGATCCATCAGCCAGCTGAGAGAAGAACATGCCCTTGGCAAACAAGATCAAGAAACGGAGCCTGTGAATGTGCTGGCATTTCCAAATAAACATCATCGGATGTATTTTTATCCAAAGCTGTCTTTGTTGGATCAGCCGTTAAAAAAGAAGCATGAAGAGAGTTCAGATTGGCTGAATGAACAAAAGAAATTATTAAATGAAACGTTGAAAAATTTCAATGTTCGCGCGGCTGTGACGAATGCAGTCAAAGGCCCTGCGGTGACAAGATTTGAAGTTCAGCCAAAACCCGGGGTTAAAGTCAGCAAAATAACCAATTTGTCCGATGATATTAAATTAAATTTGTCTGCAAAAGAAATTCGCATCGAAGCTCCGATTCCTGGGAAAAATGCCATCGGCATTGAGGTGCCGAACCGCACGAGCCAACCAGTAACGCTTCGGGAAATTTTAGAAAGCCCGTCTTTTCAAAAAGCCGCTTCGCCGCTGACGGCTGCACTCGGCGTTGATATTTCCGGAAAGCCGGTTGTGACGGATTTAAAGAAAATGCCTCATGGCTTAATCGCTGGAGCAACGGGATCGGGAAAAAGCGTTTGCATCAATTCCATCTTGATGAGCATTTTGTATAAAGCAAGCCCCGATGATGTCAAATTTATGCTTATCGATCCGAAAGTTGTTGAATTGGCGCCGTACAATGAATTGCCGCATCTCGTTGCTCCGGTCATTACAGATGTTAAAGAAGCAACCGCTGCGTTAAAATGGGCGGTTGATGAAATGGAAGAGCGGTATAAAAAATTTGCAGACAAAAAAGTGAGAGATATTGAACGCTATAATGAACACGCTTCAGAAAAAATGCCTTATATCGTCATCATTATTGATGAGCTTGCTGATTTAATGATGGTTTCACCCCAAGAAGTGGAAGATGCGATCTGCCGCATCGCTCAAAAAGCAAGAGCTTGCGGCATCCATTTATTAGTTGCAACACAGCGGCCGTCCGTTGATGTCATTACGGGCTTGATTAAAGCGAACATTCCGACGCGGATCGCTTTTGCCGTTTCCTCCCAAGCTGATTCGCGGACGATATTAGATACTGGCGGAGCAGAAAAACTCCTTGGAAAAGGAGATATGCTTTTTCTCGAAAATGGATCTTCAAAACCGATTCGCCTGCAGGGAAATTTTGTGTCAGATGATGAAATTGAACGGATTGCGAATTATATAAAAAAACAGCGCGAGCCAAACTACTTAATAGAATCAGCAGACTTTGCGTCACAAATGGAAAGCCCATTTGAAGATGAACTTTTTTATGATGCGTGTGAGTTTATTTTTGAACAAGGGGCCGCATCATCATCCAGTCTGCAGCGCCGTTTTCGCATTGGCTACAACCGTGCAGCGAGGCTCATTGACATGATGGAAGACAAGGGGCTCATTTCGAAAGCAAACGGAAGCAAGCCGCGCAAACTGTTGATGACGAAACAAGAATTTAAAGAAAAAATGATGAATGAAAGCTGATAAAAAACTCATCTTGTCATCCGATGTGACGTTGACTATGATTAAACGTGAGCAGTTTTTTCTTTAATGGAATTTAATGAAAAAGCAAAATTGAATAAGGAGATCGCGTAGGCATGAAAGAAATTGAATTAAAACTTCAAGGAAAAATAAAACGTTTGACAAATAAGACATTTAAGTTTGACAAAAGAGTAGGGGAAGGCTGGTTTTCAGCCGTTTATTTTTTAAAAACTCGAGAAATTGCAAGGCGCTATAAGCCGGATACAATTGTAACGATGCAGTTTTTTCAAAAGTCCGTGGATGAAGCCGTGCTATGCGGGACAGACGAAGCGATCGCGCTCGTTCATACGTTTGCCGAAAATCCGGAAGAGCTTGAAATCAAGTCATTAAAAGACGGAGATAAAATTACAGCATATGAATCGGTGCTTACGATTACCGGACCTTACCAGAACTTTGGTTTTCTTGAAGGGATGATTGATGGCATTTTAGCGAGACGGACATCGGTTGCAACAAACGTTTACAATGTCGTCAAAGCCGCTTCCTATTCGGGCAGGCAAAAGCCGATTATTTTCATGGGAGACCGCGATGATCACTTTAGCCAGCAAGCGGGAGACGGTTATGCTGCTTATATTGGCGGTTCAACCGCACAAGCTACTCATGCAATGAATGAGTGGTGGGGAAAAGAAGGCATGGGTACGATGCCTCATGCACTCATACAATTGTTTAATGGAGACGTTGTTGCTGCGACGAAAGCATATTATGAAACGTTTCCTGAAGATGATATTATGGCGCTGGTGGATTACAACAACGATGTCATTACTGATGCCCTTCGAGTCGCCCGCGAATTTAAAGATAAGCTGAAATCGGTTCGATTGGATACATCGCGAACCATGGTCGACCAGTATTTTTGGAGAAATCCAGATGTGCTTGGAGATTTTGATCCGCGCGGCGTCAATCCGCAATTAATTTTTGCCTTGCGTGAAGCCCTTGATAAAGAAGGCTTTGAACATGTGAAAATTGTGGCAAGCGGCGGATTTACAAAAGAGCGAATTTTAGAATTTGAAAAACAAAACGTACCTGTTGATATGTATGGAGTGGGAAGCAGTTTATTGAATATACATATTGGCTTTACAGGCGACAATGTTTTATTAAATGGCAAACCGGAAGCAAAAGCAGGCAGAAGGTATCGCCCCAACCCAAGACTGGATAAAGTTGAGTATATCAAGCAATAGCCGCGAATCTCTTTTTTTGTTATAATGGAGCGCACGCATTGAGCAAACGTTCGCATGCCAAACCATCCATTCGCTTGGCAGCTGAACCACTTTTACAGCAATTGGCGGCGCGTTTGGCAAACGGAATGAAGATGGTTAGCATTTTTAGGTACAAAACCATATAATAGCCACATAGATATGGGCATCGAAGAAATGCAACACAACAAATTGTGGAGGTTCAATATGACGACATTCCATTTTGTTGGAATAAAAGGCACAGGAATGAGTGCACTTGCACAAATTCTTCACGATATGAATGAACGGGTTCAAGGTTCTGACATTGAAAAGTATTTTTTTACTCAAAAAGCATTAGAAGAAAGAAACATACCGATTTTTCCGTTTCGAAAAGAAAATATAACGGATGGGCTGACGGTGATTGCGGGGAATGCATTTCAAGACGATCACCCGGAAATTGTTGCAGCCAAAGAAAAAAATCTTCCGTTTTACCGCTATCATCAATTCCTTGGCGAATTTATTCGGAAATTTACAAGCATTGCAGTGACGGGCAGCCACGGCAAAACTTCAACAACAGGCTTGTTGACGCACGTACTCTCCCATGCAAAGCCAACATCGTTTTTGATTGGCGACGGAACAGGATGCGGAAAGGAAAACAGTGAATATTTTGTTTTTGAAGCTTGCGAGTATCGGCGGCATTTTCTTGCATACCACCCTGACTATGCGATTATGACGAATATTGATTTCGACCATCCGGACTACTTTAAAAATCATGACGACGTGTTCGACGCCTTTCAACAAATGGCAAAACAAGTTAAAAAAGCGATTATTGCTTTTGGCGATGACCCTTATTTGCAAAAAATTCAAGCGAATGTTCCGGTTGTTTTTTACGGCTATAACGATGAAAATGATTTTCAGGCAAGCAACGTGATCGTATCACCCGAAGGAACGACGTTTGATGTTTCTGTCAGAGATACGTTTTATGGCACGTTTCATATTCCAATGCACGGCAGCCACAATGTTCAAAATGCGCTTGCAGTCATTGCGATTTGCCATTATGAAAATATTCCCATTGAAACCATTCAATCGCATTTGCGCAATTATGGCGGGGTGAAGCGCCGGTTTAATGAAAAACCGTTTAAAGATCAAATCTTGATCGATGATTATGCGCATCACCCGAGGGAAGTGACGGCAACGATTGAAGCCGCGCGGCAAAAATATCCGAATCGGGAGATCGTGGCTATCTTTCAGCCGCATACGTATACGCGGACGAAAACATTTTTGTCCGAATTTGCTGAAAGCCTGTCCGAAGCAGACGCAGTCTATTTGTGCGATATCTTTGGTTCGGCAAGAGAAGACAACGGAGACATGACCATTGAAGATTTACAGGATAAAATTCCAAAATCGTCTTTAATCGATGAGCAGACGATTGAAAGGCTAAGCAAACATCACGATGCGGTGCTCATTTTTATGGGCGCCGGCGATATTCAAAAATATCAAGATTCCTATGAACGAACTGCAATGTAAAGGCTCGACAAGCCGATGCTGTCGAGCCTTTTACGATTTATTTCAGGTTTTCAGGGTTTAAGCCTTGAAGCGATTCGGGAACAAATGCGCCGTCTTTTCGAATCAGCGTTCCGTCAAAGTAAATTTCGCCGCCGCCGTATTCAGGCCGCTGAATTGATACAAGGTCCCAATGAATCGCTGAATGGTTTCCATTATATGCGTTTTCGTAGCATTGGCCAGGCGTCAGATGAAAACTGCCAGCGATTTTTTCATCGAAAAGGACGTCGTTCATCGGCTCTAAGATGTTCGGATTCAACCCGATGGCAAATTCTCCGATGCAGCGAGCCCCTTCATCTGTATCGAGAATTCGATTGATTCGTTCGCTGTCATTCGCTTTGGCGTCGACAATTCTTCCGTTTTGAAACGTCAGCTGAATGTTTTCGAAGGTAAAACTTTGGTAAGTGGAAGGGACGTTGAACGTGATGACGCCATTGACCGATTCTTTCACTGGCGCTGTATACACTTCGCCATCAGGAATGTTTAAATGGCCGTCACATTTAATCGCCGGCATATTTTTGATTGAAAATTGCAAATCGGTTCCAGGCCCTTTAATTTCTACGAGATTGGTTTCATTCATCCATTCGACGAGCGGTTCCATTGCTTTGCTCATTTGACGGTAATCCAGGCTGCACACATCGAAGTAGAAGTTTTCAAACGCTTCCGTGCTCATATTTGCCAATTGCGCCATCGACGGCGTAGGATAGCGGAGCACGCACCATTTTGTTTTAGGCACGCGAATGTCGCGGTGGACGCGATTTCCGACCGTTTTTTCATACATAGCCATTTTTTCATGAGGGACGTCTGAAAGTTCTGAAATGTTGCTTCCTGAACGCAGTCCGATATACGCGTCCATCTGTTTCATGACGTGCGCTTCAAAATCGGCTTGCATGTCCAATTGTTCAAAACGGCTTCCCAATAGCAGCGCACGATTTACACGGTAATCTTTGATGGAAACAAACGGCAGTCCTCCGTGTTCGTATGTTTTTTCAATTAAAGCAAGGACAAGTTCCCGTTCAAATCCAAAGTTTTCAATAAGCACTTTTTCACCTTTTTGCAAGTTAAGCGAATAGGTGATTAAATTTTCAGCTAATTGGTCAATTCGGGGATCTCTCATCGTTCGACTCTCCTTTTTCATTGTCGCATAGTTTCAATTGCACTTGTGAAAAATAATATTGGTAAATATAATGAGAAAGACGCTATGTTTTATTTTACCTGTTCTGATAAAAAATGGTATGGTTGATGAAAAGAAAGTTTGGGAATGAACTTTTTGCAAGGAGGTGTTCGATTACGTGACTTGGATCCTTTACGTCAGTGCATTAATCGCAGCAATTGCTTTTGCAGTGCTCGTTGTCTATCTTGTTCAAACATTGAAAGCTTTGCGGACGACGCTGAATCACATGGCTTCCACCGTCAACAGTTTGGAACAGCAAATGACTGGAATTGCAAGAGAAACTGAACGGCTCCTTAATAATACGAACAAGTTGACGGAGGACATTCAGGAAAAGTCTTATGCTTTAAATACAATTTTTGACCAAGTGAAAGAAGTTGGACATTCCCTGGGAACGTTGAATGAAACGTTTAGAAAAATTTCAAGCCAAGTCGCTTCTGGAACGGAACGGCACTCGGATCAAGTGGAAAAAGTGGTGGAGTGGAGCAGCGCGTTGATGCGAATATGGCAAAAATGGAAAGTGAAGAAAAAGGCAACGGAAGAATATTTGGATGAAAAGAATTAAGTTTATTATCGAATGTACGCCGTCTTTCTTCAGGAAGAGAAAAAGACAGGGGTTCGCGAGGCGCTGTGCAGAAGCCGCAAATTTTATTGATTCCCATGGCGCGGGCCACAAAGCCGTCAGCCATTCAGTATTTATAAGGAGGGTATAAGATGAGTGATAAAAGCAATCGTTCAGGGAAAAGTTTTTTGCTTGGCGCTGTTGTAGGAGGGGTTGTTGGAGCAATCACCGCATTATTGCTGGCGCCAAAATCAGGAAAAGAAATGCGCAGTGATTTAAATGAACAGGCGGCAACGTTAAAAGAACGTTCGCTAGAGTTGAAGGACACCGCAGTGGAACGCGGAAGCGAGTGGATTGCCGTGGCGAAAGAAAAGTCATCCGAGTTTGCAAAAGCGGTAAACGAACAATCTCAGCAAGTTGCAAATAAAGTGAAAGATTTGACGGGGAATATGAAAGCAGAAAACGATGGGCCGCTAGTGAATAAAAATCCTTTTCTCGATGAAGAAGCATCCTCTTCAACTGAAAATATTGGCGAATAAACGGAGAAGGAGTCGAACGGCTTTTTTTGCAATTCGACTCCGATTTATGTTATGATCACTTTAGCGCTTAAAAGCGTTTAACCGCTAAAGAAAAAGGCCGTGACTTTCTTCGCGCGATCCTTTATAATAAATCCTAATCTTAAAAGTTCAATTTGTTACGTTTTAAAGGAGTGGAAATGATGGGGAATGTGGAAAAACTGAGGAAACAGCTTGATGAAGTCAACCTTCAACTTTTAGAGTTAATCAATAAGCGTGCGGAACTCGTCCAGGAAATCGGCCAGGTGAAAAAGCAGCAAGGTGTGAATCGGTTTGATCCGGTCCGTGAACGGGATATGCTTGATTTAATTGCCGAAAAAAATACGGGGCCGTTTGAAACTTCTACGCTGCAGCACATTTTTAAAGAAATTTTCAAAGCGAGCTTAGAACTGCAAGAAGATGATCATCGAAAAGCATTGCTCGTGTCACGAAAGAGGAAATCGGAAGATACCATTGTCAATGTTAAAGGAGAAACAGTCGGTGACGGCGTGCAGCGGATTATTGCAGGGCCTTGTTCAGTTGAAAGCTATGAGCAAGTAAACGAAGTTGCCAAAGCAGTGAAAAAACAGGGCTTGAAATTTTTGCGCGGCGGCGCTTACAAACCGAGAACGTCACCTTATGATTTCCAAGGCCTTGGCGAAGAAGGTTTAAAGATCTTAAAGCAGGTTGCTGAAGAACATGATCTTGCTGTCATCAGCGAAATCGTCACGCCATCGGACATTGAAAAAGCGCTGGACTACATTGATGTCATTCAAATTGGAGCTCGAAACATGCACAATTTTGAGCTGCTGAAAGCAGCGGGCGCTGTGAAAAAGCCGGTTCTTCTCAAACGCGGCCTCTCCGCAACAATTGAAGAGTTTATTAATGCGGCTGAATATATTATGTCGAGAGGCAACGATCAGATTATGCTTTGTGAACGCGGAATTCGAACGTATGAAAGAGCAACGCGAAACACACTTGACATATCGGCTGTTCCGATTCTTAAACAAGAAACGCATTTGCCAGTTGTTGTTGATGTGACGCATTCGACAGGCCGGCGCGATTTGCTCCTGCCGACGGCAAAAGCTGCTTTGGCAATCGGCGCTGACGTTGTCATGGTTGAAGTTCATCCTGATCCAGCTGTCGCCCTTTCGGATTCGATGCAGCAAATGGATATCTCGCAATTTGAATCTTTTATGAAAGAGCTGCGTGAATCAGGCCTGTTGAAAGACGCTGCAAAGCCTTCTGCTTTATAATTCAGCAGAAGGTTTTTGTTTTGCCTGGCGTCTTTTATAATATTTTTGTGTTTGCAATTGCCGTTGCAATAGCAGTGGCGTATGATAGACAATAGAATGGGAAATTATGAGTAATGTTTAATGGAATCGGTAAGGAGGTAGCACGAACGTGAGTGCGACAATTTATGATGTAGCAAGAGAAGCGAACGTATCCATGGCAACGGTTTCCCGAGTAGTCAACGGAAATCCAAATGTGAAACCTTCAACGCGTAAAAAAGTGCTTGAAGCGATTGAACGCCTCGGTTATCGCCCAAATGCGGTAGCCCGCGGCTTAGCGAGCAAAAAAACAACGACAGTTGGAGTGATTATTCCGGATATCGCCAGCATTCTTTTTGCAGAATTGGCCCGCGGCATTGAAGATATAGCAACCATGTATGAATATAACATTATTTTGAGCAATTCCGATCAAAATCGCGAGAAAGAGATTCGTTTAATGAATACCATGCTTGGAAAGCAAGTTGACGGCGTTATTTTTATGGGCGGCAAGCTTGACGACGAGCTGATTGAAGAGTTTAAAAAGTCTCCGGTTCCCGTTGTTTTAGCTGCAACGGTTGATGAGGATCGCGGGACGCCATCGGTGAATATCGATTATGAAATAGCGAGTTATGAAGCGGTTCAAGCGTTGATTGAAAAAGGGCATAAAAAAATCGCTGCCGTCATTGGGCCGCTCGAAGACCCGATTAACGGACAACTCAAATTTTCAGGCTATCGCAAAGCGATGGAAAACGCCGGACTCGATATTCTCGACGGGTTTGTATCAGTTGGCGATTTATCTTACGAATCCGGACTGCAAGCTGCAGATGCCTTTTTGCAGCTGCCTGAAAAGCCGACAGCGATTTTCGTTGGAACAGATGAAATGGCGCTTGGGGTTATCCATGGTTTCCAAGATGCAAACTTGTCGGTTCCTCAAGATGTAGAAATTATCGGGTTTGACAATACACGCTTGGCGACAATGGTACGCCCGACTTTATCGACAGTTGTGCTTCCGATGTATGATATTGGAGCAGTTGCGATGCGCTTGCTGACGAAATTGATGAATAAAGAAGAAGTGGACGAGCAAAACGTTATTTTGCCGCATCGCATTGAGTTCCGGAAATCCACGAAATAAAAACCGGAAAAGGCTGAAGAATGGCCTTTTTCGGTTTTTACTTATATCGGATAATCGACAGCGTTTTTTCAAGCATGGCAGCATTTTTTTCGGTAATTTCCGCTTTTCTTGGTATAGGTTCGTATAAATCATCAGGATCTTCCCAAATTGTCGGAAGCGGATAAGGCGAAAGCGGCTGCCATTGGTCGAGCCAATTTTGCGGAAGCGGTCCTGAGACTTCCATTTCGTTCATTGCCAGCCAAATTTTTCCCCAAGCTCTTGGAACAACACGCCAGATGTCATAGCCTCCTCCTCCAACTGCAATCCAGCGTCCGCCGCAATAGTGATGGGCAAGTTCATGTGCTAGTTTTGGCACGATGTCAAAACTTTTCATCGATAGCGACAAGTGTGTAAGCGGATCATAATAATGCGCATCGACCCCGTTTTGCGTCACAATCACATCAGGTTGAAAGTATTCAGCAACTTCTTTTACAAGCGTCTTATAAATGTGCAGCCATGAATCATCTTCTGTAAACGCGTCAACGGGCACGTTAAAAGCTGATCCGTATCCAGAGCCTTGCCCTCTTTCTGAATAATTTCCCGTTCCTGGAAACAAGTACCGGCCCGTTTCGTGAATGGATATGGTGCAAACATTGGGATCATCGTAAAACGTCCATTGCACGCCGTCGCCATGATGAGCGTCAGTATCAATGTAAAGAATGCGGGCATTGTAATTTTCTCTAATCCATTGTATGGCAATTGAGCAATCATTATAGACGCAAAAACCTGAAGCTTTTCCGCGCAATCCGTGGTGCAAGCCGCCGGCTAAATTTAATGCATGGTCGGCATGGCCTTCCATCACTTGTTCAGCAGCCAGCAGCGTTCCGCCGGCAATCAGCGCACTGGCATCATGCATATTTTGAAAAATTGGCGTATCTTCAGTTCCCAAACCGTACTTGCCAGCCGTTTTTAAATTGAGTTTTCCTTTTCCTGCTCGTTTGACTGCCTCAATGTACGTTTTGTCATGAACGAGCGCAATTTCTTCGTCCGAAGCTGGCGAAGGTTCTTTGATTTGCTGTTCATGAATGGCGCTGCATTTTTTTAATAGATCAAGCGTCATTTTGACTCTCTGCTGATTAAACGGATGCTCGTCGTTAAATTTGTAGGCAAGCATATCATCAGAATAGATAAAGATTGTTTTTTTCATTTGGCGCGCTCCGGAGATGACGGCCAAGCAGCAGAATAGCCGTTTTTTTCGAATTTAGGAATCGATGCCGGTTCCATGGTTTGAATGCGGATGGCGAGTCGGTGTAGGATCTGTTCGTTCGGATGGCTATTTTTATCACTCATCATTTGGACAGCGTGTGCTAAAGTCCCTGGTTTATTGTCAACGAGCGTCTCAATGGCTGAGCTCGTCTGAACCGCGCCTGTCCGCTGCGCAAGTGTGCAGAGCATATTCGTTGCTGCGACAAGTCCGATGACATGCTGATCTTCTGCAACGGGGCAGCCAATTTTATGTTCATACAAAATAGCCGACAAATCTCCGGAAAAATTGAAACGATGAAATGGCATGAAATCGGCCATCTTAACGCGGGCAATCGGTTGAGAAAAAGCGTTGCCGTTCGCGAGCTTTCGCCATGACGTCGGGAGCGCTTCATTAAAATTTCTTTCAGCAGCGGGGCCGGCCGGTTCGCCATCGTTTTCCAGGACGGGAAAATGGCGGCTTTTATGTTTTTTCAAAAGCTTCAATGCATCATCAAGCGCAGCATCTTTCGGGCAGGCAAACATTTTTTGCATGATTTCTTCAACTAGCATACGGTGCTGGTCCTCCTTTTAGAGATGTGCTTTGAGAACATTCATTCCTTTCAGTGATGAAACAGCGATAGAGAAGGTTGCTTCGGCATTAATACATAAATCTATTTTTAAACCGCAGCTGATCAAATTTTTCAATCGACTCTTGATCGACGCGCTTGCCGATTCGCGCCATCAAACAGTTCGCCGGGTGCGAGCTGATTTCTGGATCGTCTGTCGCGTACCATTCGAGACCGCCTGCATTCATCATTTTTTCCATCATTTTCCGGTATTCCCAGACGGAAAGTTTTGTTCCTTTTAGATCCCAGTGCCAGTAGTATTCTGTCGTTATGATTATGTAATCTTCCATTGCGTCATCCATCATCGAAACGCGAAGCAAGTTTTTTCCGACGCCGAAACGGCGGAATTTAGGGATGATTTCAATGGCGCCTAATTCAATCAAATTTTCCATATTTCCTTCAGACCATCGTTCCAACGGATCCGGATATACATATGTGACATAGCCGACAACCGTGTTTTCGCGGCGGGCAACAACAATTCTCCCTTCTGGGAGTTTTGCAATTTCAATGAGCGCTTTATGCTGTTGTTCTGGGGGGCGGAAAGCGACAAGGTCTTCGTGAAATTCATGGCTGGAAAGCTGCTCTGATGGAATCGGGCCTTCAATAATCAGCTCGCCATGTTTCGTTTCCAATGTCATTGCGTGATACGTTTTTTTATGTTCCATCTGGCACCACCTTTTAAAAAACTTTCATTCGTTGAGCGAGAGGCAATTGAGAAAAAGTTGGGATGTAATTGAAGGTTGAGTCCGCTTATGCATTGCGCTTGGCGGTTGTTTTGCGCTTCAACTTTTTTAGCTTTCATCTTATTATACACGAGAACCGAATGGCAGCTGCGCGCTTTGAGGGATTTATCGAACTTTTTGCTTTTTGGATGCGGCGATTCATCCTCATTCATTTTTTGCATGGCAGCGTATCGGAGCGAATTTGCAATAGCTGTCCCGCTTTTCCACGTGAGCGCCGTCCCCAGCTTAATAGCTCAAATGGCCGGCACTCTCCTGAATCGTTTCGCCAGCCATCAGCATGTTTTGCTGATGGAAGTTTCGCTTTATTTGCAAGGATAAGCGTTGTATACTTTATGTAGTCCTATGCGAAAGGGGAAATTCCATGCGAGTGGAGATGCTTCCCGCTTTACAGGGGGATTATCATTTAGATGACTATGATGCGGTGAAACGAGCTTTTGCTTGGGAAGATCTTTATAAAGAGTTTCGTTGGCATGAAACCGGCAAAGTGAATATCGCCTATGAAGCGGTTGATAAACATGCAGAATCCAGCGATAAAAAAGATCAAGTTGCCTTGCATTTTACTGATGCCAATCATCGCGTTTCCTATACTTTTGCTGATATGAAACGGCGTTCCAATCAAGTTGCAAACGTGCTGCGGAAGATTGGCATTGAAAAAGGCGATCGCGTCTTTACATTTATGCCGCGCAGCCCCGAACTTTACGAAGCATTGTTTGGCATTTTAAAAACGGGCGCTGTCATTGGGCCTCTTTTTGAAGCGTTTGCAGAAGATGCGGTTCGCGAACGCCTTCTTGATAGCCGGGCGAAAGCGATTTTTACGACGAAACAACTGTTTTCGCGCATTCCTCTGCATGATTTGCCTGATTTGAAACATGTCATTATTGTAGGAGACGATGTGGCTGAAGAAGGTCCAATTCTTGATTATTTCAAGCGCGTGAATGCTGCAAGTGAAGATTTTGCCATCGAATGGGTCGATCGTGAAGATGGAATGATCTTGCAATACGCATCCGAATCGGCAGGCGGTCCGAAAGGGATTTATCATGTGCATGATGCCATGGCGCAGCTTTATGCTACGGCAAAATGGGTGCTTGATTTAAAGGAAGATGACGTATACTGGTGCACGGCGGACCCCGGATGGATGACGGGAACGTCGTATGGCGTGCTTGCGCCATTGCTCGCAGGAACAACTACGGTCATCTTTGGAGGCCGATTTAATCCAAGCAAATGGTATGAAACGATTGAACATTACAACGTTACGGTTTGGTATAGCGCGCCTACCGCATTTCGCATGCTGATGGGAGCTGGTGATGATCTTGTTGAACAATACCAGCTTGAATCGCTAAGGCATATATTAACTGTCGGCGAACCGCTGAGTCCGGATTTGATTCGCTGGGGAATGAAAGTGTTTAACCAACGGATACACGATACGTGGTGGATGACAGAAACCGGAGCAATTATGATAAGCAATTTTCCCAGTATGAATATAAAACCGGGTTCAATGGGAAAGCCGATTCCAGGAATTGCGGCTGCGATTGTGAACGACAGCGGTGAAGAATTGCCGCCGAATCATATGGGGAATATTGCCATCAAACGCGGATGGCCTGCCATGATGAGAAAAATTTGGAACGATTATGGTGAGGCGAAATATTTCACATATTTTACGCAAAATGATTGGTTTCTTACCGGAAATTCGGGCTATATGGATGAGGACGGCTATTTTTGGTTTCAAGGGAGGGCCGATGATGTGATTATGACATCTGGTGAAAGAGTTGGGCCGTTCGAAGTTGAAAATAAGCTGCTCGAACATCCAGCAATTGCAGAAGCGGGCGTCATCGGAAAGCCGGATCCTGTCAGGGGTGAAGTCATCAAAGCATTCGTTTCATTAAAGAAAGGGTATCACGGTTCCCCTGAATTAGAAGAAGAAATCAAGCGATTTGTTCAAAAATCGCTTTCTGTCCACGCCGCGCCGCGAGAAATTGAATTTCGCGATAAGCTTCCGAAAACGAAAAGCGGCAAAATCATACGCCGTGTATTAAAAGCGTGGGAATTAAACATGCCGACTGGCGATAAAGAAAACTGACAGATGGAAAAAAGAGGATCCCTCTAACACGTTTGTTTTGTTAGAGGGATTTGTTTTATGGAACGTACAATGACACGATTTGCGATGGCGGAGATTCGTTTCCAGCGACGTCGACTGCTGTGATAAAGTAGCTTCCTTCCGTTGAAAGTTCAAACGAATTTGCATCTGAAAAAGTTGCAACGCTTCCGATTGCCGTCGATTGGCCGGTATCTTCATCAACTTTGTAAACGCGGTAGCCAACGATGTCGTTTTCAGGATGTGGCGGCCAGATGAGCGAATGCCCTTGAATTGCAATGCCTTGAACGGCTTCCGGCACTTTCCCGTTTTCTTCCGCATATTGGGCAGCAATGCCATCCATGGAAGAAAAATCAAAGGATGATGCGCCTTGAAACTGCTCAATGTCAAGCTGAATTCCTTCTTTTGTAAACTCGCGGGGCGTTTCATCAAGTGCAATAAAATTTTTTCCGTCAATAACAACATAGCGAATTATATGGAGATCGTCATCTTGTGCTGTAGGCGTGAACTTGGCATTGAATAAATCGGTAGTAACAAGGCCGGCCCGTTCGCAAACTTCAGACGGCAAATTTCCGGTAATCCCGCAAATCGTTCGTTTGACAATGCCTTTCGGAGCGGAAAATCGCTGTTTTGGCGCGACAACATCCGGCTTTGTATCGTAAGCGGCATTGATAAGCAGCGCCCACAGCCGCTGTGTGCGATGGGCGTATTGGCCGCGATCAAGGCTCATTGGCTGTTCATATCCGGTCCAGACGCCGAATGTGACGTTTGGATTGACGGCAATGAACCAAGAATCATGCCAATCTTGAGATGTCCCTGTTTTTCCCGCCCAGTCTGCTGTAAATTTTAAATAACCCGGCACTCTTCCAGCTGTTCCGCTTCTAAGCACATCTTTCATCAGATCAAGGGTTAAATACGCCGTTTGCGGACTAAAAACGTCAACAGGTTTTGATTCATGTTCATAGATTATTTCCCCATCATTTGAAACAATTTTTTCAATGAGATATGCATCGACGAATTTCCCGCCGTTTGCAAATGTGGCGAACGCATTTGTGTTTTCTTCCACAGTGACGCCGCGTGTCAAGGCGCCGAGAGACATTGATTTATTGTAGCGATCAGCTCCGTGAATGAGCGATGTAAAGCCCATTTTTTCTAAATATGCGGTTGCTTCATACGGATCCATGAGCAGAAAAGCTCGCGCTGCCGGAATGTTAATCGAATCTTTCAATGCTTCTCGGACCGTGACTGGCCCGCGGTGGCTGCCTCCGTAATTTTTTGGATCCCAATCCTTGACTTCAGTCAGAGGAGAATCCATTAATATCGAACCAGGCTGCAGCAGCCCTAATTCCATTGCCGGTGCATAATCGAGCAGCGGCTTCATCGTTGAGCCGTTTGAGCGATAGGCTTGTGTTGCATAATTTAATTGTGATTCGCTATAGTTTCTGCCGCCGATAAAACTTAAAATTTTTCCTGTTTTATTTTCGATGAGCATGCCTCCAATTTGCATGGGCAATTCTTTTGAAATTTTTTTTCCGGTTTTAGGGTCATTGACGTGCACTGTTTTCGGCGCTTGAAAATAAGCGCGATTTTCGAGCACTTTATTTTTTGCATTTTCCATTGCATCGTAAATGTCTTTGTCAATCGTCGTGTAAATTTGATAGCCTTTGCGGCGAATCAAATCATCTGCATTGTTTATGTATTCCTTAAAAAGATCGTGGTCTTTTTTAATTTGCTGCAAATTGAGCCCTTGAGCTTGCGCAACATCATCAACAGATTTTGCGAAAAAGCGGGCTTCAAATTCCAAGTTTTCCAACAGCCGAGCGTGATGGGCCAGCTGCTCTCCGTCGTGTCCATCTTCATTGGCAAAAGTTTTTGCCAGCACTTCAATGGCGCGGCGTTCCACCTCAAAATGAACGTACGGGTATTCTTTTTGAGGCATGGGCTTTGGCTTGGCTAAATTTGCTTGAATGTCATAGGCTAATGCTTCTTCATATTGTTTTTCATCAATAAAACCAACGAGCCGCATTCTTTTGAGAACGGCTTGCATGCGGTTCAAGCCTGGTTCGAGGGACTGTTTGATGGAACCGTCTTGATTAAACGGAGTGTAGTGAAAAGGATTTTGCGGCAGCCCTGCAATAAATGCTGCTTGCGGCAAGTTCAGCTCTTTTGCGGAAACACCGAAAATCCCTTGCGCGGCTGCTTCAATTCCAGCAACATTCTGTCCGGAAGAATTGCGGCCAAACGATACGATATTTAAGTATGCTTCAAGAATTTCATCTTTGTCAAAAAAGCGCTCGAGCCGCAGTGCCAGCAAAATTTCTTTTGCTTTTCGTTTAAAAGATACTTCACTTGTCAACAATTGATTTTTAACGAGCTGCTGGGTTAATGTGCTTCCGCCGGTTTGAATCGGAGCATCTGTCAGCTCCTGGTAGGTTGCGCGCATAATAGCTTTTGGAACGATGCCGCTGTGTTCGTAGAAATAGCTGTCTTCGATTGCAATCAGGGCTTGAATGGCAAATTCTGAAACGTCATCAAGCGCAATTTCTTTTCGTTCAAGATCCGATTGTAAATTGCCGAGCAATGTATTGTCTGCAAAATAAATTTGGCTTGAAATGTCATAGTCATAGATGTTCGCATGCATGTCTTCTTTATTGAGGACTTGTTCATCTTTCACTAATGAAGCAAAATAGCCGGCTCCGGCTCCAAGCGAGAAACACACCGCCATCAATCCAAATAAAATAAAAATTAGAAATAAATTCCATGCCACCTGGTATGCGATGTTCAGATTATGAAAAACTCCCCATTCGTCTATTTTTTTTATGAAATTTTGCAAAGTTTTGAGCGTTTTTTGCAAACGGGTTTTCATGGCATCCCCTCCATTTAAAACAAGAGCAGCCTGTTTTTGACATGAGGATAAATTTGTATTATTATAGCATACAGCTTTAATATATGATGCGGCAAGCAAACTTATATAAAATTGAACATCTGAAAGCAATGAAAGGAATAAAGTAGTGTTTTTCTCCCTTTTTCAGAAAGCTAGTGGCTGCTGCGAACTAGTAAATAGAAAAGCGCGAAATACGGTCCTGGAGCTGTCTTTGTGAAAATTTGAAATCAGTAGCAAAGAACGGATAAGCTTCGTTACAGCGAAAGAGTGGGAAATACGCATTTCCAATGAGGGTGGTACCGCGAATGGCAAACTCGTCCCTTGCTTTATGAGGGAGGAGTTTTTATTTTCGCTTCAAATGGAAAAAGAGAAAGCTTCACAAAGCAATAAGGTTTTGTGAAAAAAAGTGAGATTTTTGCTGTTTTGCATGTGCAATTTGAATTCATTTGCATTTGGGTAATTATGTAGAAATCGATTGAAAAAAAATAAGGTGGTGCACAAAACGATGGATATTCTTCAAGATTTGGAACAGCGGGGCTTGCTCAATCAAGTCACTGATTTGGAAGGATTAAGAAAACATTTGGCGGAAAATCAAGTGACGTTATATTGTGGGTTTGATCCAACGGCAGACAGCTTGCACATTGGCCATTTATTGCCGATTACGATGTTAAAACGATTTCAGCAGGCCGGACATCGGCCCATCGCGCTGATTGGCGGAGGTACGGGAATGATTGGCGACCCGAGCGGACGAACGACGGAGCGGACGTTAAACGAAGAACATGTCGTTCATGATTATGCCAAGAGCCTCAAAAAGCAGCTGGCGCGTCTGCTCAATTTTGAAGAAGGAGGGAATGCCGCTGTTGCGCGCAACAACTATGACTGGCTGTCAAAGTTGACGATCATTGACTTTTTAAGAGAAGCAGGCAAGCATTTTACTGTCAATTACATGCTGGCAAAAGAATCCGTTTCATCACGGATTGAGCAGGGAATCTCATATACGGAATTTAGCTACATGCTGCTTCAATCTTATGATTTTGCCCAATTATACAAAGAAGAAAATTGCACGCTGCAAATTGGCGGCAGCGATCAGTGGGGGAACATCACAGCCGGTTTGGAGTATATCCGCCGCACCCGCGAGCATGAAGAGGAAGATGTGAAAGCGTTTGGCTTAACCGTGCCGCTCATTACAAAAGCAGATGGCACAAAATTTGGAAAAACCGCCGACGGCGCGGTTTGGCTGGATGCTGAAAAAACTTCGCCTTATGAATTTTATCAGTTCTGGTACAACACGGATGATCGCGATGTGATCAAATTTTTAAAATATTTTACGTTTTTATCATTAGATGAAATCGATGAATTTGAAAAGGCGATTGAAACGCAGCCGGAAAAACGTGAGGCCCAGAAAAAATTAGCAGAAGAAATGACGAAATTCGTTCACGGAGAAGAAGCATTGCAGCAGGCGATCAACATTTCAAAAGCTTTGTTTACAGGAAATATAAAAGAACTGACAGTTGACGAATTGAAGCAAGCTTTTAAAGATGTGCCGTCCCATGAATTGCAATCGGATGAACCAATCGGGCTCGTCGATTTGCTTGTCGAAAGCAAAATCAGTCCATCCAAACGCCAGGCGCGCGAAGATATAAAAAACGGCGCGATTTACGTGAATGGGGATCGAACGCAAGACATCCAGAGAACGATCACGCGCGAAGATGCAATTGCAAAGCAATTTATCGTGATTCGGCGCGGAAAGAAAAGATATTTTCTGATTCAATGGAGCTAGTTGAAAAATGTTTGATTTCAGCGGATTGCGGCACAAGGAAATAAGCGCGGCGCCCTTGAATGGCGGATGCTCTGCAGCGAGGTGCAGAGGCTGCTGAACCATTCAAGGGCTTTTATGTTGTAATCACGTGTTGATGTGGTTTTGCTGAGAGTTAATAAATTCATCGAAAGTAGCGACAAATGCTTTAATAATGGGCGATTCTTCGTTTTTTCGCCATGCTAAGGAAAGATTCATCTTGATCGAATTGTTTTTTAAAGCACGAAAAACAACGCCTTCTTTTGGATGCTCCAAAGCTAATTTGGATACGAGCGAAACTCCGATCTCCGTTGAAACAAGCGTGAGAATGGTAAACACGCCTTCCGCTTCTTGAATGATATTTGGGCTGAATCCCGCTTGATGGCACATTGAAATAATCGTGTCATAATATCCCGGTCCAATTTTTCTAGGCGACATAATGAAAGGTTCATCTTTTAATTCACCAAGATCTAATGGCGTCTTTTTTTGCGCCAGAGGATGGGATGACGGCAAAGCCGCATAAAATGGCACGAGATGGATGGTGCGCAAGTTTAATGATGCGCTGTCAATTGGCGGCGCAAGAATGCCGACATCAATTTGTTTTTTAAGCAGGCTTTTTACTTGGGAGCTCGTTGATGATTGCTGCAGCAAAACTTTGATATTTGGAAATTTGGAACGATAATAGCGCAAGAATTTTAGGAGTTTGCTGCTCCACGAGCCTGAAAATCCAATGATTAATTGCCCCGCTTCACCTTGTGCAATCCGGCGGGTTTCCTCGCAGGTTCTTTCCAGCATGTTAAAAAGATGATATGTATTTTCTAAAAAATATTTTCCGGCTTCGGTTAATTCAACCGCGCGGTTGGTGCGATTCAAAAGTTTAGCCCCTACGATTTCTTCTAATTGAGCAATTTGATAGCTTAACGGCGGCTGGCTGATGTTCAAACGCTTCGCTGCTTTGCTAAAGTGAAGTTCTTCAGCCACAGCAACAAAGTAGCGCAAGTGCCTGAGCTCCATAGACATCCCCTTTCCAATCATCAGAAAATTAGTTATTTTAAATTAATAATATTTTTAAAATATAAATTTGTAATAATTATATATTAGACGATTTGGAATGAATCTGATATTTTTAGAAATAAAGAGAGTGTAAGCGCATTCAAAGACAGATTTTAAAATAAATGGACATGCTTTCCATTCTTATTATTTTAAGGATGAAAAATTTCCATTCGTTGATTCCTTTGATTGCTATATATATAATTATATAACATTTATCGGACACGTTCGTATCGGTCTATTGCGCACATTTTATAACAGACAGGGGGATGTAAAGATGCTAAAAAAAACTTGTTTCGCGATTTTCTCTGCTATCGTTTTATTAATTGCTGGATGCAGCACGGGTGATGATTCAGAAGAGCAGGAGAAAAACCAGAGCAGCAGTGAGCCTGCGCAAGGCGGCGAATTAACAATTGGCTATTATTCGGATGCAAGCAGCTACGATCCATTATTAGCTTCATCCGGCGGAGATGAATCATTGTTATATTTCATTTACGACCGGCTGGTTGATTACGGCCCGAACTTTGAGCCTGAGCCAAGCTTGGCGGAATCATGGGAAAATATCGATGACAAAACTTGGGTTTTTCATCTTCGCAAAGATGTGACATTTCATGATGGAACTCCTTTTGACGCTGAGGCTGTAAAATTTAATATTGAACGCGCAAATTCCGAACATTCCAACAAATCAGATTTAAAATTTATTGAATCTGTGGAAGTCGTTGATTCACATACTGTGAAATTTCATTTGCATGAGCCGAATTCTGGACTGCTGCAAGCATTAATGACGGCAGCGGGAATGATGGTAAGTCCTGCAGCGGTTGAAAAATATGGAGATGAATATCCGCTGCATCCAACAGGAACCGGTCCTTTTAAATTGGCGGATCGCAATCCGGGGAATGAGGTCACCTTTGAAAAGTTTGCTGATTATTGGCAAGAAGGCAAGCCTTATTTAGATAAAGTGAATGTTAAAGTGATGAAAGAAAGTACAATGGTCAATGCGCTAAAATCAGGTGAAGTGGATGTTGTTGCTCCGATTTCTGCAGCGAACAAAAAAGATTTGGAATCATTGCCAAATCTGAAGATTGATGCAAGTTCTTCGCTAAATTTTCAATACATTTATATCAATACGTCTTTGCCGCCATTAGACAATCAAAAAGTGCGTCAAGCGATTCAATATGCAATTGATCGCGAGCAGCTGGTCAATGCGATTCAATTTGGTGAAGGTGAAGCGGCTTTCGGTATTTTTCCAAAGGCGCATCCCGCACATGTTAAAGACAGTTCCATTCGCTTTGATCAAGAAAAAGCAAAGCAGCTCTTGGAGGAATCGGGAGTCACCGAGCTTTCATTTAACATGCTGGCGAAGCCAGATGCATTTGACATCCGAATTGCTGAGGCTGTTCAAGCGCAATTAGCTGAAGTCGGCATACAAGTCAACATTGAGCCTACAGAAGTAACGAAATTAGTGGAACTTGCTTTTAGCAAAGCGGAATATCCAGCTACATTGGCCAGAGCATCCGGCAGACCGGATCCAAATGCGCTCATCTCTTTATACTATGAAGAATCCAGTTTCTACAATCCAGGGCGCCATGCAAACAGTGAACTGAAAAAATTAATTAAGGACGCTTCTAAAGAGACGGATTCTGACAAACGCATGAAAATTATCGCTGAATCGAGCCGCATAGCAATCGAAGAAGATGCGATGGGCATTCCATTATTTTTTGAGCCAATGATTGTCGCTTTTCATGAAAAAGTCAATGGCTATGAACCGCATCAGTATGGAAAACCTCGGTTTCAGTTTTTGTGGCTGGAAAATTAGTAAAAAATGAGCGCCATTTATCAATGAAATGCCTGGATTTTTACGAAAGCCAGCATTGTTTGGCTGATGTGCGCTTCTTAGATAGGATCCCCTTTTCTGATATAAGTTGCGGGGATCCTATCAATGTAATAGTTTTAAATAAAAATATCATTACAGAAAATTTTTCTTTATAAACAAAAAGTTTAATCTGGCGGCAAATCCCTTTAACCAAGAAAACAAACATTTGCTAAAATTACATATCGAGCGTTATTCATTTAAGAAAAAATTATTGTTAAAAAATTCTATTGACACAAAAAGTTTTAATAATATAATTGGTGGTAAAGTAAGTTAACGCTTACTAAATTAATAAATTGCTAGATTGGGGATTGAAATTGCTAAAAAGTAAAAGACTGCCTGCAGAAAAAAGAAAAAAAATGATTTTAAGAGCAGCAATTGATGTCTTTTCTGAATCAAATTATCGCGTTGCTAAAGTGACCGA
>CALKAO010000081.1 GCA_937983115.1 uncultured Caryophanales bacterium | reverse complement strand
ATACAGATGCGTCAAGTTATGATCCCATCCTTGGAGGAAGTGGAGCTGATCATGCGCTGTTGTGGCCGATTTATGACACGTTAATTTCTTTTAACCCAGAACTTGAGCCACAGCCTGGATTGGCAGAATCATGGGATTTTCCAGATGATAAAACAATGGTTCTTCATCTAAGAGAAGGTGTGACATTTCAGGATAATACACCATTTGATGCTGAAGCCGTAAAATTTAATATTGAACGTGTTAATTCGGAAGACTCAACAGTATCGGATTTAAAAAATGTTGAAAGAGTGGAAGTTGTTGATTCATTGACTGTGAAATTACATTTGAAACAACCAGACTCTTCACTTTTGTTGGCGCTTTCTGATCGTGGCGGAATGATGGTTTCTCCAACTGCAGTCAAAAAATATGGAGAGGATTTTTCTCAAAATCCTGTTGGGGCAGGACCATATAAAATGGTGAAACGAATTCCTAACGGTGAAGTTGAGTATGAAGCCTATGAAGGCTATTGGCAGGAAGGAAAACCTTACCTCGATAAATTGATTGTTAAAATTATGTCTGATGAAAATGCTAGAATTAATGCTCTTAAATCTGGAGAAATCGATTATGCTGACGCTATTTCAGCTGGAAATATCCAAAGCCTTGAAAATGATTCTAATATCGTTTTAAAAGATGTATTGCCGGTTCGAATTCCAATTATTTATATAAACGCTTCAATGCCGCCATTAGATAATAAAGCGGTAAGATTAGCAATTTTACACGGTATTAACCGTGAAACGCTCAATGAAGGAATTAATTTTGGCAGAGGAGAACCAGCCATGCAAATGTTTCCAAGTGAATACTGGGCATCTGATAAGAACATGAAAATTGAATATGATCCAGAAAAATCAAAGCAGCTATTAAAGGAAGCAGGATTTGAAAGCGTTTCATTTACAATGTTTACCAATGCAACTAATCAATATATTAAAGCAGCGGAAGCCATTGTAGGTCAATTGAAAGAAGTCGGTATAGATGTGGATCTTCAGCCATTGGAACTCACTGCTGCGACGGATAGTTTTTTTACAGAGAAGAGAGCCCATGCACATTATTCGGCTTGGACAGGAAGACCTGATCCTCAAATGACAATTAATTATTTATTCTCAAAAGATAGTTTCTTTAATACTGGGGGATACTCTACTCCAGAAATTGAATCGCTTATTTCTGAAGCGGCTTCAACGTATGAGCTGGATGAACGCGCTGAATTGTACAAAAAAATTAGTAGGAAGGCTGTTTTGGAAGAGGCCATTGCAATTCCCGTTATTTTCGAACCAGTGACATCTGCGATGAACCAGAAGGTAAAAGGATTTGAACCGAATAGGTTAGGAAAACCAATTTTTTCGAATATTTGGATAGAGGAATAATTTGAATTATGAAATAAGGGATTCGTGTTGTATAAAATTTGTTGAATTTTCCAAAAAAAGGTCTCCAAGATTTTGGGATCATTTTGCTCCTCTAAATTAGAATGATGGGGTTATTAAGCCTTAAAAGCAAATATTTTTGGTCAAGAGTTGTATGACAAAAAACGGGTGTTTTTAAAGGCTTCTCAAATGAAAAGATAAATGAAGATCAATTAAATGCAGGTAAAAGCCGGTGGTTCAATCCGCCAATTACTGAAAGAACTGAAAGCAAAAAATGCTGGTTTGTGTAACTTGTTTTTACCAAATCGTGAATATGGATACGGATTGACGAATTTAGCGCTTGCAGAAATATTGGGTCGCTCGCGAATTGCTTCAGAAGTATTTAACTGAAACGCACCTGATAAAGGAAACATGGAAGTGCTTGAACGCGTTGGAACAGAAGAACAGAAGCATGGTTGAAACTGCTGTTAGAAGGTAAAATTCGTTCTGCGTTTTATTGACAATGCCTGATATCGCTTCAACAATTACTACAAATATTAGATGCAGCATGGTGTGCGATGTAATTTATTGTTTTGTTGTAGTTACTTAATCAACTCAATTGGAAAAATATGCGACAGGGGCTGATAATGTGTCGATTCTTGCAGGAATACGCGTTATTGATTTTACTCATTACATTGCAGGGCCTTTCGCAAGTCAAATTCTTGGTGACCACGGAGCCGAAGTTATTAAAGTGGAACGAATTGAAGGAGAATCCGGGCGTAAGGCTGAACCTCATCATAATGATTACAGCTTATATTTTGCGGCACAGAATCGAAATAAGCTTGGACTATCAATTGATTTAAAGTCACGAAATGGTCAAGAGATCATCAGAAGACTTATAAAAAAATCTGATTTAGTAATTACAAACTATTCGGTTGATGTGCCTAAGCGTTTAGGAATTGACTTCGATACTATTTCAAAAATTAATCCTAAAATTAGTATGATTCACATTACTGGATTTGGACTGAATGGACCGTATAAGGATTATACAGCTTATGACGGAATTATTCAGGCTATGAGTGGATTTGCATCTTTAAATGGACACCCGGGTGATCCTCCGACAAATGCCAGTACATACATCGCTGATCAAATCACAGGGTTACAGGCAGCGATGGGAGCAGTCATGGCTTTGTTTCACAGAGAGAAAACTGGAAAAGGTATAAATGTTGATATAAGCATGCTAGATAGCATGGTTTCTATGTTAGGCTACGCGTTAACAAATGTAATTGCAAAGGGTGCAGATATCGAGGAGCGTTATGGCAACCGTGACCCCAGGTCCTTTACAAATGCTTATCCGACCAAAGACGGCTTTATTTTCATCGCACCAATTACACCAAAAATGTGGGAAGCTCTTTGCAAATTAATGAAAAAAGATGAATGGCTTCATGATGATTCACCCTATTCATCTCGAGAAGGACGAATGAAAAATCGTGACGAATTGGAAAAAATGATATCAAAATGGACGATGCAGTATACAAAAAAAGAGGCTTTTCATCTTCTTCAACAAGCTGGGGTTGCTTGTGGACCATATAACACATTAATGGATGTTGTTCAAGATTCACAAGTGAAATACCGAAACATGCTTCGGAAAGTAAAGATAGACGATTGCGGTGGACATGTTTTTTTAAATGGTGTTCCTATAAAAACAATTGAATCCTCGACTTTTGAATTAAACCCACCTCCAAAGTTAGGTGAACATAACGAGGAAATTTTAAGGAAATTAGGATTTTCAACTGAGGAAATCAATCATTTTAAAAAAAAAAAGGGTTGTAAGCAATGAAAGTTAACAAGTTCTGCCGTGGTTGAGTTTTAGCCTTGATCAATTTAATCTACCCTGCAACATTCAATGATGTTCCTTGACAAGCAGCCTGTAATGAAGCGGGGCCGGAAAAATGAGTATAACGATAAACATTATTCTATTGTTTTTTAACTAAGACTTGCGGCGGCGATTAATAGTCAACTCAATGAAGTGGGTATCCAAGTAAACTTGGAATTAACAGCACCAGTTTTAAATTATTTTTTTGAGAAGGAAGTATATTAACAATTTAATTAAATCCGATGTTTTTTGCAAAGCTGGCAATTATTCAACGGAAGAAATGGATGAGTTGATTTGCAAAAGCTGCTAGTGTGTTTGAGCAAGATGAACGTGTAGTTCTTTGCGGGGAAATAAGCAATCCAGCGTGATTAGACGAATCAATTTATACCCACTTTTTTTAAAATTACGAATGAATCAGTCATTATAAGGTTTATTTGTGACATAAAATAGAACCCTGTCAAGGGTTCACAACCGAGCTGATTTGTCAAAAGGGAATATGCCTTAATTTATCCGGATTTGAAAGGACGAAGATTTTCCGGATATTTTTTTGTGTTAAGTCAAATTCAAAGCAGATGATTCGATTGGAGCGATTTTCTTGAACTTGTAAAATTCCTTTCTGCCCATTGACGAAGATCGGCAAAAATTCTTCCGCAAACGCACCTTTTTTGTAAATTCCGCTGATAAAAGCAGAGGCATTCTTTCTCGTTGCAATCGGTTTAAATGCAGCAAGCACTTTTCCGCCGCCATCGGTTATAAGAACAACATCTTCTGTTAGAAATTCAATCAATTCATCAAAATCTCCGCTCTCTGCAGCTTTTTAATTTTTGCGCCAACTGATCAACATGTTCTGCATTTCCAGCATAAATCGGCCTTTCGTTTTGCAGCTTTTTTTTCGCGCGGCTGTTGATTTTTCTGCAATTCGCTTCCGTTTTTTCCAGAATTTCAGCAATGTCTCTTTGGCTGTAAGCGAATGCTTCCCGAAGGACAAATACGGTTCTCGATAGGCAACAGACGCTCCAGCAAAACGAGAAAAGCATAAGAAACGGTTTCATCTGCTATCATTTTGTTTAACGGCTCATTGATGAAGTTTACGTGCGGTTCCGGCAGCCAAGGCCCCGTGTAAATTTCTCGTTTTTTTCGAGCTGAGTTTAAATGGTTCAGACAGCGATTTGTCATCATTTTCGCAAGATATGCCTGCAGGTTTTGAAATTGGCCCCGGGGTCAATTTTGAGATGCAGAAGAAGATCATGAACGATATCTTCGGCGTCCGCAACAGAGCCAAGCATCCGATATGCAATGGAATAAAGAAAGGGTTGATATGTTTAATACAAAATTTCCATTTCCATTGTATATTCCACCTTTAATTCAAAGGTATTTTATAATATGCGTATTTTACGTCATCGATGAATGTTTAATAACAGCATCTTACGTGTTTTTAATGAAGGAAGGCATAAAATCTATCAAATGAGTTCATGCAACTCCTCAGGCTCTTATCTTTTTATGAACACCTATATCTAATCTATTATCGCACAATTCATTTCCTATAAGAACTCCTGCTGCGGGAAGCTCGGCGAAGCATCGGTTTCGCGCTTCAGTTGTGTATTGATATAAAAAGTGAATTACGACGACGTTAATATAAGCGTGTTGGAAATGCGATATGAAAAATCTGTCTCAAGTAAGATCATGCCTTTCTGCGCTACTCATAATAAAAGAGTGCATGTGTAGAAACATTTTAAGATTGAATATTTCTTTCAAATAGAATGAATGCGCCAATCATTGGATTCCCACAAGTTATATTTGAACTGCACATTGTTTTTGATTTACAAGATTCAATGAAAATTTTTATCATTGTTCAGACCTTTATATGCAATTCTAAATAGCCATTTAAGACACAACTTTGTCAAAAAAATATTTCTATTACTTTTGGCATAGAACATTATGAGTGTTAATGATATAATAAACTTTGTGAAAATAGATTTAAAAATCACAAGATAATGTGGAAATTTTGCATTTAATAGACAGCAATTTTACCATTCTTTAACTATGGGATTAAGTCGGTCCGCTCAAATTCAAATAATAGGAAAATCGTCATTTCACGGCATTCATCTGCCATTTGAGATATTTCCTGTGTAAAAAAAGCGAATCTTTATCTAA
>CALKAO010000080.1 GCA_937983115.1 uncultured Caryophanales bacterium | reverse complement strand
TATTCTCCGTATCCGACAGCTTTAAACCGATCGGGTTTTAAATTGTGCTCTTCAATTAAATAGCGTATGACTTCATTGGCGCGCGCTGATGACAAATCCCAGTTTGATGGAAAACGAACGGTTGAAATCGGCCGGTTGTCTGTATGGCCTTCAACTTCAATCGGATTGGAAATGCTGGCAAGCAATGGAGCCATATCATCTAAAAACGCAATCGCTTCATCAAGCAATTCTGCCTGTCCTGATGGAAATAGCATGACTTCAGGCAAAACGACTTCAATTCCTTTTTCTGTCGGCGTAACTGTCATTTGTTTCTCCAAGTTGTGTTCGGCTGCATATGAATGGACGTAATTCAAAATTTCTTTAATCTTTTCTTCGCGTTTAATCATCTCTGCAAATTGTTCTTCAAGTTCTTCAGAGATGGCTGCGCCGCCTTCACCATCCGAGTCTTCGCCGCTTCCCAAGGAATGTTCCTGAAAGGATCCGGTTACGGATTGGAATTTTTCCAAATTGGTTTCAGAAAACGAATATAAAAAAACAAACAGCACGAGCATGATGAGTGTCATATCAGCAAAGGTAACAAGCCAGGGCTGGCGGGTTTGTTTCAACTCATACTTGTTTTTCTTCATGCGAATCGACTCCCAATGGCGCGTGTTCGGCAATCTCATCAAAGACGCTTTCAGTTAAATAGAGATGCAGTTTGTCTCGCAGCATCGCGGGGCCTTCTTCATTTCGAATGCTGATAAGCGCATCAATGATCACTTCTTTTAGAAAAACTTCTTCTTCCGTCAGGATTTGCAGCTGTGTTGCAATCGGGTTAAAAACTAGATTTGCAAAGATGACACCATAGAAAGTTGTGATGAGTGCGACTGCAATCGCCGGACCAATTTCGTGCGGGCTGTTGATTTGTTGGAACATTAGGACAAGCCCGATAATCGTTCCAACCATTCCCCATGCAGGAGAAAGCTCTCCAGCTCTAGCAATGAGCTGCTGTCCGTTCGCATGCCGCTTTCGCATGGCATCAATATCCATCGTCATAATTTTTCTAATCATTTTTTCATCATAGCCGTCAATGACGAGACGAAGACCTCTTTTAATAAAAGGATCGTCTGTTTTTTGCATTTCTTTTTCAAGTCCGACGACGATGCCTTCTGTTCGCGATGTTCTCGATAAATGGACTAGTGTATTGATAAAGGTTTGAATAGGAATCTCTTTGCGGCGGAAGGTTGTATGCAAAACTTTAAACATATTGAGCACTTCTTTGGCGCCGAAGCCAATCAACAGCGAAGCGAACAGACCTCCTGCGACTATCATAAAAGAAGACATACTGATAAATGCGAGCATTCCATTGATCCCGCCTGCGAAATAGATGGCTAAAAAGATGATTCCAATTCCAAGAACAATGCCAATGGGTGTAAAAATATCTTTTCTAAACATGCTGCACCTTCTTTCCAGGATGGGTAAATCGAACTCTACTTTCTATATCGGTAAACAAACTGGTTTTTAAATTTGTTTCGTGAACGGCAAGAGCATTTTTAGGAAATTGTTCATCAATTTTTCAAAATTTGCGCATTAACATTTATTGTTTTCTGTCGATACATTTTGGTGGGATAGAAAGTGCAGGTCTTTTTTTATGCATAGATTAGGAAAAAAGGACGACGACTAAAGAAATATCAAGCAGCCAAACAAACCGCACGCATAGATGAAGATGAAAAAAGCTATTTCGCCGTCGTTGGAAATTCACAAGCGAATAAGTTTTTCAATAAACAGATCAAGTGAAAATAACGGTTCATCTTCATCGAGGCAGGTGAAGCGGTTCAATGGCAGGAAATCAGTTTAACGCGGCCTGGCATATAAAAGAAATCTTTTTAAAAATTTGAACGATCTTCATTGCCTGCTAGAGGCTGCGGACGGAGAACAGGCTGCAAGCATCGATGAAAATCCCTGCAGCAGCGCAAACAGCCGGGCAAAGAATGGAAATTGCAAGAACGCGGAATGGATGGTTTGGTTGACTTTCTTGAACAATGAAAGATGCAGGTTCAAACTGTTGAAAAGAACTGGATGTTCCAAATAGTATTGAAGGAATGTTCGTTGAATGGCATTATTATTCCGTTTGAATGAGACTATTTTACTATAAAATTCCAGCTTTAATAGCCCCATTGATTATATGAACATTGAAAGAGAAAGCGATCGAACGCGACATTGGTAGGAGTGAGAGACATGCTAACGTTGCAAGACATCCAAAAAATCGTGAATGCTGTTTTGCAAGAAACCGAAAGAAACGATGAATTTAAAACGTTTGCGCTCATCAATACAGATGAGGCCATTGATTTTATTGTAAGGCGCGATTTTTCGTATGACATTCAAAAGCGCTATGAAGAAACGATGAAAGCCATCAGTAAAAATGACTGATTCAATGATTGAATCCGTATACGCTGGTTTAGGAAGGGGTTTTCTCATCATGGATGAGCAATTGTCTTTGTTTAAGAAATGGCATCAGGAAAATACGTTGGTTTATGTTGAGCTTTTAATTAAAAAGAAAGGAAGAAAAGGGATTTTCGGCCGGATTCTTCGTATTGATGAAGAAAATCAATCGGTTCTTTTATACGATGTCGATCAGAAAAAAGTATTGGATTTCAAAATGACGCAAATCGATTCGATTACACCTGCTTCAAGTTCTCAGGTCAGTTCGAAAGTTTAGTGTGCCACTGAAGAAAATGCTGATAAGCCTTACCGGCATCAAACGCGTTAAATTTATTTGCATGGAATCTTCGACAGCTTGTTCGGTTCAAGAATCTATTTTGTGATTTTGAGGAAACAAACGCTTCAAGCATCGCGGCAAGCGAATTACAAGATTTTCAGGTACCGATCATTTTGGAAAGTTTTAATTATTAAGGATCTCATCTTTAACGCAAAACAAGGGAAAAACTTCAAGGGGATGTCACTTTTATGGGGGAAGATTCCGTCCAATTTTCCAGAGTGATTAAACAAAATAAACTTCTGACGATCATTTCTTTTGTGATCTTCGCCGGTCCCTTTTTTTAGAAAGCCCCTTCGGGAAAAAGGCGTTCGATGCCAAGATAAAACGAATATTAACTGAGGGATGCGGGCGATTTGATAGATTCAGCCATAAAGCGATATAAAACCTAGATCATTATTCATGGCTCTGAAGTTTAAAAAAGTTTTTTTATTTTTGAAAATACCTGTACTTGCAGGTGTATTTTTGTTAGATGAAGCCGAAAAAAATGTAATAGGGTGATGACTGTGAAAAGATTACAGACAAGGATGCTGCTGCTTATTTTTGTTCCGACAATTTTATTTTTCATAGGCATGACGGCGTATGTGTCATTTACAACGCATAACATGGTGCAGCAGGATGCGGAAAACATACTGCAGGCGACCGGCGATTCACTTGCACGGGAATTGCAGGTTGAGTTGGAAAAACCGTTGAGATCGGTGCAAACATTGTCAAATTATTTTGCAGGCATGATCGAAAGGGATTTACTGCCAAGTCGTGAAAATGCCCATGTGATGCTGCAACAGCTATTTGAGCAGATTCCCGGCATTGAATCCGCATGGATGTTTTGGGATGTAAATGCTTTTGATGGAAAAGATGAAGAATATGCAAATACGGAAGGGCACGATCATACAGGCCGCTTTATTCCGGTTTGGACGCAAACAGAATCAGGAGATTTTATGGTAGAACCTATCGTTGAATATGATACAGAAAGCGATACCGCAGATAATTTAAATTCAGTTCTGCAATCAGGAGAACTTGCGATTTGGGAACCTTATATTTATGAATTGCAAGGAGAGAAAAAGCTAATCACTTCAATTGTTGCACCGGTTGTTATCAATGGCAAAACGTTGGGAATGTCAGGGGTTGATATTTCATTAGACAACATTCATGCCGTCGTCAGCGAGTATTCCTTTTATAATACTGGCTTTGCTGGTTTGTTATCGAATGAAGGCAATGTTATTTCCCATCGAAATGAGGAATTGATTGATACAAATTATTTTGAAAGCGACGCGATGAAGGTGCATGAGAGAAATGATAAAGTAAAAGAGGCGGTTCATGCTGGTGAGAAAATGATGATTGAAGGCGCCTCGAATCTGCTTAAAACCGAGGTTTATCGCTTGTTTATTCCGATTGAAATAGATGGTATTGCGACACCTTGGAGTGCTTTTTTATCAGCGCCTGTTGATGAAGTGGCGAAAGAAGCAAAACAATTAACGACAACGATTATTATTTCAAGCGCGGCCGTTACCGTTATTTTGGCAGGGTTGATTTTATTTGTTACGCGAAGCATCGTCTTTCCGATTCGCTCAGCTGTATCCGAAGGACACGAAATGGCGAAAGGAAACTTTATGATCGAAATGAACTCAAAAATGCTTAAAAGAAAAGATGAAATTGGTGATCTTGCACGCATCTTCACAACGATAAGCGAAAGTATGCGTGAATTAATTGGACGAGTTCAGGACAGTTCAAAAATGGTGCTGCAGTCGGCAAATGCTATGGATGAAGGCGCAAATCAGTCGGCTTCCGCGGCCAATGAAGTGGCGACAGCGATTGAAGAAATTTCTCAGGCTGCTGAAGAGCAGATGCAAAGTGCGGAAGAAAGTGCAAAAGCCATGGAAGACATGTCTGAAGGTGTGCAGCGGGTTGCACATTCGGCATCTGCCGTTTCAGAGACAGCAAACGATGTGACAGAACAGGCAAATGAAGGCCAGGAAACGGTGCGCAATGCAGTTATGCAAATGGAGCAGATTCAAAAAGAAACGAATGCGACAAAAGAGGTTATCGAGCAATTGCAGACAGACGCTGAGCAAATTGAATCGATCGTATCGATGATTACGGATATTTCCGAACAGACAAACCTGCTCGCGCTCAATGCGGCCATTGAAGCTGCCCGAGCTGGAGAAGCTGGACAAGGATTTGCTGTCGTTGCCGATGAAGTTCGCAAACTTGCAGATGAAACGAAGGAGTCAGCCCATCATATTCAGCAAATCGTTGAGACAATTCAGAGTCATTCGGAGCAAGCCACTGCATCGATGGATGCGAATGATCGCGAAGTAAAAGAAGGAATGGCGCGCATCGCTGCGGTTGGAGAAATGTTTGAGCAAATCATTCATTCTGTTCAGGAAGTTGTGTCAGAAATTGAAGATTTGGCAGCAGTCGCTGAAGAAATGTCATCGATGTCAGAGGAGGTGGCGGCCGCTTCGGAAGAAATTTCAAGCAATGCCGAACTCGCCGCAGGAAATACGCAGCAAGTCGCGGCATCAGCCGAACAGCAGTTGGCCACGATGGAAGAGATGAAACAAACCTCGCAATCGCTAAAAGATCTTGTGCTGCAATTGCATGAGCTGCTCAGCCAGTTTCGCGTTTCATAGTTTTCAGAGCTGATGAAGCAAAATGAATTTTGGATGTAAAAAAGCCTTTGAGATGATGTTGATACACATCCTCAAAGGCTTTTTGCAACGTTAATTTTAATTTTCAGGCGCTTTGATTGATTTGAGTTCTTCTTCAGAAGGTTTGTCTTCCACAGTCCAGTTGCCGACCCATTCTTTTAGCACAGCCAGATTGGCTTCGCGCTCTTCGTCAGACTCGCCCAAGTATTCATACATATTTCCCGGTTCGCCATCTTCCCGGTTTTCCCCATTGTCAAGACTTCTCATGAAAGCCCCGGCACTATCCCCGTTTACAAACACCATCAAACTTTCATAGTCGTGCAATGGAAGAGGCGATGCGTCGCCATGGCACGTCAAGCAGTTGTTTGCAATGATTTCCTTTACGTCCGCCTCATACGTAATCGCCTCACTGTCTTCTTCAATCGTTTCCGTGTCTTGACCTTCGTGATTCCGATTCGCATCATCTCCGCTCGATTCCGTTTTCGAGCAAGCGCTTATGATAAGTAATAAAGAGAAGATCATAAGCAGCGGCAACTTTACTAAAGACCAGTTTCCCGCTTTTTTCAATCGTATAACTCCCTTCTGGATTCTGTTAGTTTTTGCATGCCTATCTGATTTATCGGCAAATGAAGCTAATTCTTTAGTCTTATTACTAAAGTATGAAATAATGGACAAGCAGCTTTCAAATTGGGCTTTGAATTCACGGTGGCAATCTTAACGTTAATGAATGAAAAACGCAGGGTGATTTGGCGGCTTTCATTACTGATAGAAGCTCCCTCTTTTGATAATAAAATTTCTGTTGAAAACGAATCGGTGGATTTTTTAAAACATATTTGTTTATCTTGTCCTTAATGGCCCGTTTCGTCTTATTGTTATTTAGCAACATTCTATCCAATGTTTTAGCAGTATAAATTGTTTACGAATGATTATTGTGAAGACGGCTGAAGGCAAGTCTTAATCTTTGAGATTTTTTAAATTAACATCGTCTTCATAAACTAAAAAACAGCAAGCCATTCGTTCAATATTTTCTAAGAGCTTTATTCGCTGCGCTAAGGATAACTATATTTTATAACTGGGATTAAAGTTGTGAGACAAAAGACTGAGAATATTTTTAAAAAAATAGCGAAAACCATTAAACATTTTTCTAAACGTGTCGATATAGGTTAGTGAGGACAAGAAGGGGGATGTTCCGGCCGGCATCTTTCTTCGAGTCTTGCACGACCACAAGGATGTGGAAAAATAAAATTTCAAGGAGGAAATAATAGTTATGATTATCAATCACAACATTTCTGCATTAAACGCACATCGTCAATTAGGTGCTAACACAAATGCAGTACAAAAATCATTGGAGAAACTTTCATCAGGTCTTCGCATCAACCGTGCAGGAGACGACGCAGCAGGTCTTGCGATTTCTGAGAAAATGCGTGCACAAATCCGTGGTCTTGAAATGGCTCAGAAAAACGCATTGGATGGTATCTCTCTCATCCAAACTGCTGAAGGTGCATTAACAGAAACACATGCAATTC
>CALKAO010000079.1 GCA_937983115.1 uncultured Caryophanales bacterium | reverse complement strand
TGAAGCAGCCCAATGATTAAATGTAAAGCAGTTCTCCGATTGAGAGCTGCTTTTTTAAAAGGTTGACAATGTAAAAATATTTTAGTATTATATTTTCCGTGCCACGGTAATCAGTATGGAGGAGTACCCAAGTCTGGCTGAAGGGATCGGTCTTGAAAACCGACAGGGGCTTCACGGCCCGCGGGGGTTCAAATCCCTCCTCCTCCGCCATATCATGAAAAATGCCATTCGTTACGCAATAACGTAGCGAATTTTTTTATTTTTTAGCTGCAAAAAGTTTTTGAAAAACCAAGCGAATCAGAATAATTGTTAGAATTTTTTTGAAATAGGCATGTGGCTTGGCTACATCAAGTGAGATTGCGCTGGATTTAGTTCAGCTATGGTTCAGCGCTTTTGTTAAAAAGCAGGAGATTGTGTATACTTTGTTACTAGTAAATTTTTGGAGGTTAATTGTTGTGAAAAAACCATTGTTCGTTTTATTTTCGATGTTGTTTGCTGCTGTTTTGCTCGTGAGCTGCAGCGGCGGAGCGGATTCGGGAGAATCAGACAGTCAAAAAGGCGCGGATCAAGCTGCAGAAGAAAAAGGGAAACTTAAATTTGGAATTAACAACTGGGCAGAAAATGTTGCGGTTTCAAATATGTGGAAAGTGCTGCTAGAGAAAGAAGGTTATGAAGTCGAATTGAGAACACTTGAAAAGGCGCCAGTGTGGACAGGCATTGCGCAGGGAGATCTTGATCTCTCGCCTGAAATTTGGCTGCCAATTACTGATGCCCCTTTTTACGAGGAATATAAAGAAAATATTGTAGTGCATGAAGCGTGGTATGAAGGAACAAAATTAGGTCTAGCTGTTCCAAGCTATGTCGATATCGATAGTCTTGAAGAATTGAATGATCATAAGGATATGTTTGATGGCCGGATTGTCGGAATTGATGCAGGAGCAAGCTTAATGGGTTTAACGAAAGATGCGATTGAAGAATATGGATTAGAGTACGAACTGATTGAGAGTTCGGAAACAGCAATGTTAAGTGAACTCGAAAAAGCGTATAATAATGAAGAACCGATTCTCGTGACGCTTTGGAGCCCTCATTGGGTATTTGCTGAGTATGATTTAAAGTATTTAGAAGATCCGAGAACGGTCTTCGGTGAAGCCGACGATATTTATTATATGACACGCACAGGATTTGAAGAAGATTATCCTGAAGTCGTGCAATGGATGAACAACTGGAAGATGGATGATGATTCTTTAGGTTCTTTAATGGCGCTTGGCGAAGAGTTAGGGGATCCAATTGAAGCAGCCAAACAATGGATTGAAGACAATCGCGATTTGGTTGAGGAATGGATGCAATAGAAACTTGGGGGATATAAGTCCAAAGGATTTGTATCCCTATTTTGATGTCTAAAAAAGTTTTATTTTTATTAAAATGGCTGCATGGATTTAGAAAATCTTTCTTTGAATGTATGGAAAACGGTATAATCAAGAAACAGTCTATGGAATGCGGGGTGGCAAAAGCGAGATGGCTGTCGGCAAAAATGACCGGTATTGGATGAGATTGGCGATTGAACAGGCGAAAAAAGCAAAAAAGCTGGAAGAAGTGCCAATCGGAGCGGTGATTGTAAAAAACGATGCGATAATAAGCGCTGCTCATAACCTTCGCGAGACTGCACAGCGTGCAGTTGCTCATGCGGAGCTGCTGGCGATCGATGAAGCCTGTCAAAAATTGAATACGTGGCGGCTTACGGATTGTACGCTTTATGTGACGCTTGAGCCGTGCGTTATGTGTGCAGGGGCAATAGTGATGTCACGTGTTAGCCGAGTTGTATATGCAGCTGCTGATCCGAAAGGCGGCTGCGCTGGGAGCTTGATGAATTTGCTTTCAGAAAAACGGTTTAATCATCGCGCTGAAGTGGTGAGCGGCGTTTTGGAGCAAGAATGCAGCGAGATGCTGCGTGATTTTTTTCGCAAGCTTCGCAAATAAGGGAAAATAAGGAAATTGAAATTTAGTGAAAGGTTTGCTATACTTGTAGTTGTCCCTCTATGGAGGCGTACCCAAGTCCGGCTGAAGGGGACTGACTCGAAATCAGTTAGGACGCGTTTTGCGTCGCGGGGGTTCAAATCCTCTCGCCTCCACCAGAATAAATGAGGTTAACAAATTTGTCGTGCTAGGCGGGGAGGTAGCGGTGCCCTGTACTCGCAATCCGCTGCAGCGAGGCTGAACTCCTTCCAGAGGTTTAGCCAGGTTGAGGTCTGACTTAAGCAAGTGGTGTTGACATTTGGGTCCTGCGCAACGGAAACTCACGAACCCTGTCAGGTCCGGAAGGAAGCAGCAGTAAGTGGGCACTTCCGTGTGCCGCAGGGTTGCCTGAATCGAGCTAACTGCTTGAGTAGCGCTCAGTTTGGTTTTATCGATGGAAGGTGCACGGCAGCTTAAATATAAATCATATCCGCTCACTCTATGATTGTTCATAGAGTGAGTTTTTATTTTGGAAAAGAAAAGCTTGCACAATGCGAAGAAAAGCTTTTGAAGTGTTTTTAGCGATAAACTGCAAAAGCTGAATCGAAGCGTGCGTGATTTGGCAGCCAGATGATTAAAAGCGCCTGCTTGCCGGCATTGGATTGAAGAAGAGCATGCCCTTGAAAAAACGTTTTTTTGAACGTTTTTTATGCAGAATAAGAATCAGCGCGGCTTCATCGGGTCTGCTCGAAAACAGTGTGGATGAAAGGCTTTTCAGTGGGCATTTTTAGGGTTGGCCATGAATGGACAGAATGGCTTTTTGCTTGAATTCTATTTTGAAAATGGCGGGAGAAACCAGTATAATATAATGGAATTCGCGAGGAGGATAGCAATGGGGTATCAGGCGCTTTATCGAGTGTGGCGGCCGAATCGTTTCGATGATTTAATGGGCCAGCAGCACGTGACAAAAACCTTGCAAAACGCGATCATTCACCGGAAGCTTTCTCATGCTTACCTTTTTACAGGACCGCGTGGAACAGGGAAAACGACGGTTGCAAGACTGATTGCAAAAACGGTAAATTGCGAAAAAGCGCCAACATCCGAACCATGCAATGAATGTTCAAATTGTTTGAGCATCATGGATGGTTCAAATCCAGATGTGATTGAAATTGATGCTGCCTCGCATCGCGGCATTGATCATATTCGTGACTTGCGCGATAAAGTGAAGTATGCGCCTTCTCAAGCTGAAACGAAAGTGTATATTATCGATGAAGTGCATATGCTGTCGACAGAAGCGTTTAATGCGCTGCTAAAAACGCTTGAAGAACCGCCGCGCCACGCCATGTTTATTTTGGCAACGACCGAGCCGCATAAATTGCCGGCTACGATCATTTCACGCTGCCAGCGTTTTGATTTTAAGCAGCTTTCCAATCAAGCGATGGTTGAACGGATGAAATGGATTATTGATCGAGAAGGGATTGCTGCGGATCCACAGGCATTGTCGCTTGTGGCCCGTGCAGCTGAAGGCGGCATGCGCGATGCGCTAAGCATTCTCGATCAAGTGATTTCATACAGCAGTGAAAACCGCATTACGGCTGAACATGTTTTAGCTGTAACTGATGCGGTTTCCGATGCATTGCTGTCCCGAACGGTGGAAGCGTTTTTAGACAAGCGAGTTGAAGAAGCGCTGCAAATTGTGAATGAAGTGATGGATCAAGGCAAAGATCCGACGCGGTTTTTAGAGGATTTAATGGCTTATTTGCGCGATCTTCTTTTATATCAAACGGCACCTGCTTTAGAAAATGTTCAAGAACGGGCCATTCGAGATGAACATTTTCAGCCGCTTGCTGAAAAAGCATCGAAACGCTGGCTTTATTCAATGATTGAAATGTTGAACGAAAGCCAGCAGAATATGAAATGGACGGCGAACAAACGCATTTTTTTAGAAGTTGCTTTTGTGAAAATTTGCCATCATCATGAAGCGGATCATCAATTGCTGGAACAGCTTCAAAAGAAAGTGAATGAATTGGAATCGGAAGTTTTGCGCTTGAAAAAAGCCGGAACGGCACATGTGGAAAGACAGCCACAAACGGAAGCGCGGGAGCGCGATGCGCGGCAGCCGATCCATGTGAAACAGCGGCAGTTTGCCGAGATTGAAACGATGCTTCATGCTGCTTCGAAACAGCAATTGAGCAAACTTCAAAAAATGTGGGGAACCGTGATGGAAACGATTCGACAAGAGAAAATTTCAGCGCATGCCTGGCTGAAAGACAGCCGTCCCGTTGCATGTTCAGATAATGCATTTTTATTAGCGTTTCCGTATGAAATGCATAGCCAAATGGCAAGCAAAGAACACATTCGCACAACGGTTGAGCAGGCTGTGCAGCGTGTTTTCAAACGATCGCTGCAGATGCTGACGATTGTTGACAGCGATTGGAAGAAAGTGAAACAATCGTTTATTAAAAATCAGAAGGAAGAAGCAAGCAGAGTGCAGAATGAAAAGAAAGAAGAGGATCCGCTAATCGCGGAAGCGAAACGTTTGTTTGGCGAAGAAGCGATTGAATTTAAATCATAATGGGAGGCTTTATCATGAGACGAATGGGACATATGGGCAATATGGGCGGCATGATGAAACAAATGCAAAAAATGCAAAAGGAAATGTTAAAAGCCCAGGAAGAATTAAAAGAGAAAACCGTCGAAGGAACAGCAGGCGGCGGAATGGTCACCGTTGTGATGAACGGCCATAAAGAAGTGCTCGATGTGCAAATAAAAGAAGAAGTTGTCGATCCGGACGATGTTGAAATGCTTCAAGATTTAGTGCTTGCCGCAATGAACGAAGCATTGAAGCAAGTTGACGAACTCGTTAATAAAAATATGGGGAAATTTACACAAGGCTTGAATATTCCAGGTTTGTTTTAACAGTAAAAGAAGCAGATTTGTTTATTTGCGCTGAGCTGAACAACAACCATGCATTTTTTGCTGCTGCAGCATGCCATGCAGCGGAATGGCCAATTGCAGCAGTTTATTGATCAGCCGGCATGGCAGCAAAATCTTCAGCTGTTTGAGTGATGGCAAATGATGATTAGGAGAGTTGAACGTGCGATATCCTGAACCGATAGCAAAATTGATAGACAGCTTTATGAAATTGCCAGGAATCGGACCAAAGACGGCGGTGCGGCTGGCATTCCACGTATTAAAAATGAAAGATGATGACGTGTTTGAGTTCGGGAAAGCACTTGTGAATGCAAAGCGGGAATTGATGAACTGTTCGGTATGCCAAAATATTACAGATCGCGATCCGTGCTACATTTGTGACGATTCGAGCCGCGATCGCTCGGTCATTTGTGTCGTTCAAGATGCAAAAGATGTCAACGCAATGGAAAAAATGCGGGAATATCGCGGGCTTTATCACGTTTTGCACGGTGCGATTTCGCCCGTTGAGGGGATTGGGCCTGAAGACATTAAAATTGCTGAACTGTTGAATCGTCTTAAAGATGAAAAGATTAAAGAATTGATCTTAGCTACCGATCCGAATATTGAAGGCGAAGCGACCGCAATGTATATTGCGCGGCTTGTCAAACCCGTTGGCATAAAAACAACGCGAATTGCTCACGGACTTCCGGTTGGCGGCGACTTGGAGTATGCGGATGAAGTCACGCTTTCAAAAGCGCTGGAAGGGCGCCGCGAGCTGTAAAAATTTTTGACCAGAATAAGGAGAAGGCGGATTCAATTGATTCGTTTTAGAAAAAGACGGATTCATCAAGCGGTTCATGATGAATTGTTAACAGCGTTAGAACGTGTCAAGCAAGAGTGGCTGATGAGAAAAGCACTGATAGAAAAAAGCATCGATCCTTCTTATGAACTCGTTTATGAATTAAAATTGGCGGAAGCCAAATATTTGTTTTTGTTAAAAGAAGCAAAAGCGCGAAAACTTTCGTTGAAGCCATAATTCGGCTTCTTTTTTTTTCATTCATTCATATACATGAATGTACAAGCTTATATGCAAAGGGGGAATTTCTCTCATGGATTCGGCTGTTATTATTTCATTGCTTGCTTGTCTGATTGTTTTGCTGCTTCTGTTTGGCGCGCCATTGAAGCCATTGAGACTGGTTGGCCAAGGATTGATTAAACTGATGTTCGGCGCTTTGCTGCTATTTTTTTTAAATGTTATCGGCGAGAATTTTTCGGTGCATGTTCCAATTAATCTTGCAACGGCAGCGGTATCTGGATTTCTTGGCATACCCGGAATTGCTGCGCTCATTGCCATTGATCAAATCATTTTATAAATCTGTTCATAGACAGACACAATCAGCCAATCGTCTACATAAATTTATAGTATATCGCGACTCATTTTGGGAAACAATGGAACCAAAATCAATGGGCAAACGTTTATATATCGGAGGTGACGTATGGCGCGATTGGCTTTGCAAGAAAAGCAGGAGAAAATTTGCTTTATTTGTGAAACAAAACAGAACACTGGAATTACGATAGGCAGCCAGTTTATGTGTGAGGCGTGTGAAAAAAGCGTCGTTTCGACAGATGCGAATGATGCAAAATATAAGTTTTATGTCAATCGGCTCGAACGGTTAAAGACTGCATTGCCACGCCATTTCCGTTCATGATGAAACCGCGCCTTCACAACGTTTAAAACAGGTCTGACACAGGCCTGTTTTTTTGCTATCGCAAGGTCCCTTTCGTGTATGGCTGTGAAGAAGAAAGAATGCAAAAAAACGTCAAAAAATGTGTTAGAATGAAAAATAATGATGAATGAAAGGGATCGGAATGGGTCAAAGCGAAACGCCTCTTTTAGATGCGCTGTTGAAGTGGAAACAGATGAATCCATTATCTTTTCACGTTCCAGGGCATAAAAATGGAAAATTTTTTTCGAATCAAGCCATTCAGCTGTATGAAAAGATTCTGGCGATCGATGCAACAGAAATTACTGATCTTGATGATTTGCATGAACCTGAAGGTGCGATTTTGCAAGCACAGCGGCTGGCCGCCCAATGGTATGGAAGCAAAGAAAGCTTCTTTCTTGTCGGCGGATCCACGGCGGGAAATTTAGCCATGATTTTAGCGACTTGCAAAGAGCAGGAAATCGTTTTCGTACAGCGAAATAGTCATAAATCGATTATGCATGGATTGGAATTGGCGAACGCGAAACCGGTTTTTTTGACGCCAATCGTTGACGATAGTACGAATGCTGCTGCTTGTGTTTCCATTGAAACGGTAAAAGCTGCATACGCGGCTTATCCCGATGTGAAAGCGATCATTTTAACGAATCCAAATTATTACGGGATGACAGCTGATTTAAAGCCGATTATTGCATTTGCTCAGGAACATGGAATGACGGTGCTGATAGATGAAGCGCATGGCGCGCATTTTGGCATAGGCAAACCGTTTCCGGATTCGGCGGTTTCAAAAGGCGCTGATGTGGTCGTTCAATCCGCACATAAAACATTGCCTGCGATGACAATGGGTTCGTTTTTGCATGTGAACGAACGTTATCCGCATCTTGATAAATTAAAAACGTTTTTAGCCATGCTGCAGTCGAGCAGCCCTTCATATCCGATTATGGCTTCTCTCGATGCCGCTCGGCATTATGTTTCACAGTTGGAGAAAAAGGATATTCAGGCGATTTTAGAATCCATCGGGCAATTTCTCCAATCGCTGCAGGCGATTGAACACATACGGGCGGTTCACAGCGAATTGCCGAATTACGAACAAGATCCGTTGAAAGTCATCGTGCAAAGCAAAGTTGGCATAAGCGGATTTGAACTGCAAAAACAGCTTGAACGCCAAGCGGTTTTCACAGAACTAGCCGATGAAAATAACGTGCTGTTTGTTATGCCGCTTGCGCCATTTGCCGCGATTGACGAAACTGTTGAAAGGATGGAAAAGGCCTTTGCCGAAAATGGGAATGAACCGCCTCGAACGGGCCGTATTGAACCGTTTGCGTACGAATCGCCGTTTAGTACGCTAGCATTATCCTATAAAGAAATGGCAAATGCTTCAAAAAGATATGCGGCTTTGGATGAAGCCATAGGGAAAATTGCTGCGGAAGCGGTTGTTCCGTATCCGCCGGGCATACCGCTGGTGATGAAAGGTGAAATGCTTTCGCTCCAGCATGTTGATGCGCTGAAGCGGTTCGCCGAAAATAAAGCGCGTTTTCAAGGCGGATCGAAATTGCATGAAAACCAAATACTCATTTTTCAATGATAGAGGAGAATTGAAATTGCCAGAACTGAAAGGCCGATTTATTACGTTTGAAGGGCCGGATGGCGCGGGCAAAACAACGCAAATTGAAAAGTTGGCTGATTATTTAGAAGCGATAAACCGCCCTTATTTGTTAACGAGGGAACCGGGGGGAACGCGAATAAGCGATAAGATTCGCTCGCTCATTTTGCACCCTGATCATAAGGAAATGATGAATGAAACGGAAGTGCTTCTTTATGCGGCTTCCCGCGCCCAGCATGTGAAAGAAAAAATCATTCCTGCATTAAATGAAGGCCTCATCGTTTTATGTGATCGATTTGTAGACGCTTCGCTCGCCTATCAAGGGCACGGTCTCGGAATCGATATAGATAAAATTGCGGAAATCAATGCATTTGCAACAGGGGGGCTGCAGCCGGATCGCAGCTATTTCATCGATATTTCACCGCAAGCCGCACGAAAACGCCTGATCAGCAGAAATGGGCATGATGCATTGGACCGAATTGAGTTAAAAGACATACAGTATCATGAAAAAGTGCGCGAAGGCTTTTTGTGGATTTATGAACAAAATCGAGAGCGCGTGCTGCTGATTGACGGCCATCAATCCATTGATCAAATTTTTAATATTATTATTGCTGATTTTCAGACGATATGCCGTTTGAAATAAGCAAAGGAGGGAGTTCCGTGTGAAACTTGTTTTAGCTGTAATTCAGGATAAGGACAGCAATCGCCTGTCGCAGGCATTGATTAAAGCGGATTTTCGCGCGACGAAACTCGCTTCGACGGGTGGATTTTTAAAAGAAGGAAACACGACGTTTTTAATTGGCGTTGATGATGATCAAATCGATGAACTGCTGGAGATTATTAAAGAAAATTGCAAGTCGCGCGAACAGCTCGTTGCGCCCATGTCGCCGCTTGGCGGGAGCGCTGATGCATATTCGCCGTATCCGGTTGAAATCGAAGTGGGCGGTGCGACGGTTTTTGTCTTGCCAGTTGAAGCTTTTCATCAATTTTAAACCGAACATTAAAGGGGTTAGAGCGATGAGGATTAGTCAAGATATGCGGCCCATTGTTGATAAAAGAAAAGTTGAACAACGGCGCGTATCGGCAGCGAAACCGCGTTTTCAGTCTCTATTGGCAAAGGAAAGCCATCAGCTGCAAAAAGATCGGCTCCATGCATTGTTTACAGATATTCGGAATCAAGGGGAACGACTCGTTCGTTCCCGGACGGTTGAAGCATTGCACCAATATAAACGATTGATTGAACGCTTTATTCAAGAAGCGGTGGAATTTGGGCTGGAGCTGAAAAAGTCGGGCGGGTGGAGCTATGCTGGCAGCATGGAATCGCACACGCTAGTCAAAAAAGTTGATGAAGAGCTCCTCGCGTTGACTGAATGGGTCCTTGAAGAAGGAAAAGGGCCGTTGGATATCCTTGAAAAAATCGGCGAGATTGAAGGGTTGCTAATCAACCTGTATACCTAATGCTGGATGATGGAAAGCCTGTGGTGAAAACGATGGTAAGCTGGTCAGAATTGGAAAAAAAACAATCGTATGTTGTTACATTGCTTGTGAATAGTCTAAAAAAGGACAGGCTGTCGCATGCTTATTTATTTCATGGAAGCAAAGGAACCGGCAAGATGGAAGTTGCGCTAACGCTGGCGAAAACGTTGTTTTGCTCGCAGCTGGACGGGATTGAGCCTTGCCATCATTGCCGGGATTGTCGGAGAATTGCATCACACAACCATCCGGATGTGCGGATTTTTGCGCCTGAAAGCGGAAAATCATTGGCAGCAGAACAAATTGGCTTGCTGCAAAAAGAGTTTGCTTTTCGCGGCTCTGAATCCAAACGGCGTTTGTTTATTATTGAGCATGCCAACCGAATGACGAATGTGGCGGCGAATCAATTGCTGAAGTTCATTGAGGAGCCGTCTGGGCAGGAAATGGCGATATTTATTACCGAGCAATTGCAGCAAATGCTGCCGACTATCGTGTCCCGCTGCCAAACGGTTTCCTTTAAACCGCTTCTATTTAGCGAATTAAGGCATAAGCTTGAAAAAGAAAATCACGTTTCACCGACGCTTGCCCGGCTGGCAGCTTCTTTAACGGATGACTATGAAAAAGCCAGCCAATTGGCAAAAGATGAGTTGTTTGCACAAGCCCGAAACTTAGTGATACAATTGACGGAAGAGGTTTCGGAAAGACAATCGCAAGTTTTATTGACCATTCATGACAAATGGATGCCGCTTTTTAACAATCGGGAGCAAATGGAATTAGGGCTTGATCTGCTTTTGTTATGGCTGCGAGATGTGATGCATTTGCATTTGCAGAAAGAGGAACAGATTGTCTTTTCACAAGAACGAGAACAATTAGGGCGTTATCAATCTCGCTTTTCGATGCAGCAAATCGCGAAACAGATGGAGATCGTGTTGGAAGCAAGGAAATATTTAGATGCCAACGTAACCCCTCAACTTGTGATCGAACAAGCGGTTCTTAAGATGCAGGAGGGATAAAATGGTGCGTTATGAAATCGTCGGTGTTCGCTTTAAAACGGCTGGCAAAGTCTACTATTTTGATCCAGCCGGCTTAGATATAAAAAAACACGATTACGTAATCGTGGAAACAGCACGTGGCATAGAAATTGGCAAAGTCGTGATTGAAAAGCGGGAAGTGAGTGAATTTGATGTCGTTTTGCCATTAAAACGCGTCATACGAGTGGCGACACCTGAAGATCTTGACATTGTTGAGAAAAATGAGAAAGAAGCGGCAGAAGCGTTAGTGCTTTGTGAAGAAAAAATTGCCGAGCATGATTTGCCGATGAAGCTTATCGATGCCGAATACACATTTGATCGGAATAAAATTATTTTTTATTTTACTGCCGATGGCAGAGTGGACTTTCGCGAACTTGTCAAAGATTTGGCCGCGATTTTTCGCACAAGAATTGAGCTTCGCCAAATTGGCGTCCGCGATGAAGCGAAGATGCTCGGTGGAATCGGGCCTTGCGGACGCATGCTTTGCTGTTCGACGTTTTTAGGCGATTTTGAGCCGGTTTCGATTAAAATGGCGAAAGATCAAAATCTGTCGTTAAATCCAACGAAAATATCCGGTTTATGCGGCCGGCTGATGTGTTGTTTAAAATATGAAAATGATTTGTATGAAGAAGCGAAACGCGAATTGCCGGATATCGGCCATGTCATTCAAACGCCGAACGGCGAAGGGAAAGTGATCGGTTTAAACATGCTGGAACGGCTCGTTCAAGTTGAGCTTATTGAACCCGAACGGATTACAGAGTATACGCTGGATGAACTGATAGCGAACGATTGAAACATGGGAATGCTGTAGGCATATATAGAGAAGTTTTATGATGGCGTGTCTTTTTGACACGTCAGCGTTCTTTTTGAATGGGAGCAGAAGAGGTGGGATACCAATGGGGAAAAAAGAAATCTTCACGCATGTTCATTCGATAGAAGAACACATTGGCGATCTATATGAACAGCTGGGCGAATTGAAAGAGCAGCTCACATTGCTGCTTGAAGAAAATCATCGTCTAGAAATTGAAAACCACCATTTAAGAGAACGTCTTCATGAGTTGGACTCGAATCGCGGGGAGACAGAACGGGAAGATAAAGAAAAAGCAGGTTTTGAAATTGGGGAGGGCTATGACAATTTAGCGAGGCTCTATCAAGAAGGATTTCATATCTGCAACGTTCATTACGGAAGCATTCGCTCGGAAGGAGATTGTTTGTTTTGTCTCTCATTTTTAAACATTAAATGAAACGATCTTTCCAATGATAAAACAATGGAAAGATCGTTTTTGTACGATGAGTGGCTGGTTTTGCCATATTCGCGTTAAAAGCACAAGCAGCGTCTGCATGCGTTTGGCTGTGCAAACGGCGCGTTTTGGGCCGCATTTGGTTGGGGAGAGAAATAAATGAAGCTTTTTGCAAATGAACGAATTGACTATATCGGAAAAAAAGAATTGAAAATTATTCAAGCCAGCGGGCTGTTTTCGTTTTCGCTTGATTCGATTTTGCTGGCAAAGTTTGTATACGTTCCGTTTCAAAAAGGGAAACTGATTGATTTATGCTCAGGAAATGGCGCGATTCCGCTTCTGTTAAGCGAACGGACGAAAGGCCATATTACAGGTGTGGAAATTCAAGAAAAACTGAGCGATATGGCGAAGCGAAGCGTGCGCATGAATCAGCTGGAAAATCGAATTGATATGATCTGCCAAGACATTAACCAGCTTTCCCCGGAATTTTTAGATGAATCGTATGATGTTGCCACATGCAATCCCCCTTATTATAAATTAAGCGAAGAAAAGGATATCAAAACGAATGAATGGTTGGCAGGTGCAACGCACGAGCTTTATTGCACGCTGGAAGATGTTGTCCGCACGATGAGCAAATTGCTGAAAAATGGCGGAAAAGGAGCTATTGTTCATCGACCGAAGCGGATGGTTGAATTGATTGAATTAATGAAAGCCTATCGGCTTGAACCGAAGCGCATTCAATTTGTCCATCCTAAAAAAGAATCGGAAGCAAACATCGTTTTGATCGAGGGGACAAAAGGCGGAAAGCCAGGCGTCCGTATTCTGCCGCCATTGGTTGTTTATGATGAGCATCATGAATACACAAGTGAAATAAAGGAGATTGTCTATGGCCAATAATTATGTCGTCTACATGCTGCAGTGCGGGGATGGCAGTTTATATACAGGAATTACGAATGATTTAAACAAACGGCTGCTTGCGCACTCCGTTGGAAAAGGAGCAAAATATACTCGCGGCAGGGGTCCGTTTAAGGTTGTATTTACACAAGCGTTTTCATCCAAAAGTGAAGCGTTAAAAGCGGAGCATCGCATCAAATCTTTGGATCGCAGCGGAAAATTACAGTTGATTCAAAAAGGAGAAGTGTATGAAAAAGGAAGCCAATAAGCATTCTTCCGGCTGTCTTTATCTTGTGCCGACGCCGATTGGAAATTTGGATGACATGACGTTTCGGGCTGTGAAGACGTTAAAGCAGGTGGATTATATTGCAGCTGAAGATACACGGGTGACGATGAAGCTTTGCCGCCACTTTGAGATTTCGACGCCATTGATCAGCTATCATGAGCATAATAAAGAGAAACAAGGCAAGCGCCTGATTGCGCTGATGCAGGATGGGAAAACGATTGCGCTTGTCTCGGATGCTGGAACGCCGGCGATATCGGATCCGGGAAGCGAACTCGTTTCCTTGTGCATTCAAGAAGAGATTGGCGTCATTCCTCTTCCAGGAGCCAACGCTGCGATAACGGCGTTAATCGCTTCCGGATTGTATGAAAAACAATTTTATTTTTACGGTTTTTTGCCGCGGAGAAAAAAAGACAGGCGCAAGCAGTTGGAGCGGCTGATGAGCATCCAGGCGCCCATCGTTTTTTACGAAGCGCCCCATCGGCTGAATGAAACGCTGCATGCCATTTTGAAAGCGTTTGGCAATCGGAACGCTGTACTTGCGAAAGAATTGACGAAACGGCATGAACAGTTTGTGCGCGGCACGATTGAGGAATTGATTGGCTGGGTGTCGGAACGGGACATCTTAGGGGAATTTTGCATCGTTGTTTCAGGAAATGATGAAAAGACGGCCGAAGAGCCCGCAGCCTGGTGGCGTGGACTATCGTTGGTTGAACACGTTGATCATTGCGTTGAAAAAGAGAAGCTTTCCGTGAAAGATGCGATTAAGCGCGTCGCGCAGGAGAGGGGAATGCCGAAACGCGACGTATATCAACAATATCATGTTCGGCGGTGATTCGAGCGTTTTTGATGGGAGTATAAAAAACCCTGGCTTTCATCGAGGATGAAAACCGGGTTTTTCTTTTATACGTTTTGGAATGCGGCTTTGATTTCATTAATGATCTGCTCTGCAACTTTTTTGCTCAAGACGAGTTTTCCGTCTGCCAAGACAAGGTTGTCATCTGAAACCTCGCCGGTTACATGGCAGGTCATCGAAGATTTGTATTTTCTCAAAATGATGCTGTCTTCTTCGACGTAAATTTCCAATGCATCTTTTTCTTCGATGCCCAACGTGCGGCGCAATTCAATTGGAATGACGACGCGCCCCAGCTCGTCCACTTTTCGTACAATTCCTGTTGATTTCAAGCTAACCCCCCCGTTTGTCGTGATTCTTCGACATATTTCTGTCTTTTCCAATGGTACCAGTAGTTTCCAAAACAGTCAATTTATTAGAAAATTACGGAAATTATCCTATTCTATTTCTACCAGTTTGCAGATGATTTAAAACGGGTCAAGTTTTTCAATTTTAAATTTGCCAAAGCTCCATAAGCGGTTTTTTAGAAAGCGGCATATATGGGATTTTACTTTAAAGATAAGCGAAAGACTACGTTTGAAACGATGTTTGGACCGATTACGATGAA
>CALKAO010000078.1 GCA_937983115.1 uncultured Caryophanales bacterium | reverse complement strand
GTTCTTAAAAAACAACGTGCGCGACTTCATTCAAAATGAAGTCGAACCGGTCGCCATGCAGATTGAAAAAGAAAACAAAATTCCCGAAAAAATTGTGGAAATGTCAAAAGAAATGGGGCTTTTCGGTTTGAGCATCCCCGAAGAATACGGGGGGCTCGGCATCGGCATGGTCGGAAAATGCGCGATTTACGAAGAGATCGGACAAACCCATAACGGCTACACGACACTCATCGGCGCCCACACCGGCATCGGCACCGTCGGCATTGTCGAAATGGGAAGCGAAGAACAGAAGAAAAAATACTTGCCTGACATGGCGGCGGGCAACCGCATCGGCGCTTTTGCATTAACCGAGCCGGAAGCAGGCTCCAATGCCGCCAACTTGAAAACAACCGCTGTTAAAAAAGGCGACAAATACATTTTAAACGGCACGAAGCATTACATTACAAACGCCCTCGATGCCGATGTCTTTACCGTCATGGCGGTCACCGATCCATCCAAAGGGGCGAAAGGCATTACATCTTTCATCGTCGAAAAAGATTTTCCGGGCTTTAAAATCGGCTATGTCGAACCGAAGATGGGCTTGAGAGGCTCCCATTCCGCAGAACTCGTATTTGAAGACTGTGAAGTGCCTGAAGAAAACGTCCTCGGCGAAATCGGAAGAGGCTACATCAACGCATTGAAAATTTTAGCGAACGGGCGCGCCGGGCTTGCGGCAAGAAACCTTGGCTCCGCCCAAAAACTGCTTGACATGAGCATGCAGCACGTCCAGGAGCGGATCCAGTTCGGCGTGCCGATTATCGAGCATCAGGCCGTGGCGCATATGGTCGCCGAAATGGCGGTTGAAATCGAAGCGCTCCGTTCGTTTACGTATCGAGTCGCCTGGATGGTCGATGAAGGCATGAATGTGATTAAAGAAGCTGCGATGTTGAAACTGTACGGCTCCGAAGTGTACAATCGCGTTGCAGACAAAGCCGTTCAAGTCCACGGCGGAATCGGCTACATCTCCGATTATCCGATTGAACGCTTCTATCGCGATGCCCGCATTACGCGCATATATGAAGGCACATCGGAAATTCAAAAGAACATCATTGCCAGCCAACTGCGCAAAGAATACAGCGAATAAACAATCGCAAACGGTCAAAAAGGCTGTTCACAATCCATCGCTGTGAAGTGAACAGCCAAACACAATCAAATGAGGGGGAAATCCAAATGAACCAAGAATATGTCATCGTGAGTGCTGTAAGAACAGCGATCGGCCGCTATGGCGGCACGTTAAAAAATGTGAGTTCAGGCCATCTCGCTGCAACCGTCATCAAAGAAGCGATCAAGCGCGCTGGAATTGCGCCTGAACAAGTGGACGAAGTCATTTTAGGCGAAGTCCGCCAACAAACTGACGAATCAAACGTGGCGCGCGTCGCTGCGCTTCGCGCGGGCGTTCCGGAAACCTCGCCGGCGTTTACGATTAATCGTCTCTGTGCATCGGGGATGCAAGCTGTCGGATCTGCCGTTCAGCAAATCGCATTCGGCCTCGCGGATATCGTCGTTGCCGGCGGAACCGAAAACATGAGCTTGGCTCCGTATTACTTGCGCGGCGCCCGTTTCGGCGGTGGCCAGGCGCATCTCGTTGACTCCAATACCGAAAATGGCCAGCAGCCGCAAGAAATTTTCGGCACGCAGCTTGGCATGGGCATGACCGCTGAAAATGTTGCCGAACGCTTTAACATTTCACGCGAAGATCAAGATGCGTTTGCAGCGGAAAGCCAGCGCCGCGCTCAAGTTGCGATTGAAAACGGGAAATTTAAAGACGAAATCGTTCCTGTTGAAGTGAAAGAGCGCAAAAAAACGATTGTTTTTGATCAAGACGAATTCCCGCGCCCCGGCACTACCGTAGAAGTGCTCGCCAAACTCAAACCGGCGTTTAAAGAAGGAGGCACCGTAACCGCAGGAAATGCATGCGGACGCAACGACGGCGCTTCTGCACTTGTCATCACGACGAAAGCAAAAGCGGAAGAGCTTGGCTTAAAGCCGCTCGCCAAAATCGTCGATTGGACGGCTGCCGGCGTATCTCCTGAAGTGATGGGCATCGGCCCGGTTCCAGCAGTGCAAAAACTGCTTGAACGCACAGGAAAAAGCTTGGATGACATCGGATTGATTGAATTAAATGAAGCCTTCGCTTCGCAAGCTTTGGCGTGCATCCGCGAACTGAACCTAGACCCGGAAAAAGTGAACGTCAACGGCGGCGGCATTGCGCTTGGCCATCCGCTCGGTTCGACAGGATCGAGAATCATCGTCACATTGCTTCATGAAATGATGCGCCGCAGCGAGAAGTATGGCATTGCCACATTGTGCGTTGGCGGCGGCCAAGGCATGGCAACGATGATTGAACTCGTTTAAGAAAATAAAAATTAAAAAACACCTTGCGTTGAGCAAAACGAATGAATACGGCTGCTCAGCGCAACGGTGTTTTTCTTTTTTAATACTAAGCGCCAAACTGGCTCTTTGCGAAATTGAAATTTTGATGGTATTCCAAAAAAGACCTTTAAAACGGGAGAAATTTTGCACAATATAAAACTGCTTTTGCGATTCGAACGACAGATGGCTTTTATTTTTATCCATCATTTTTCAATTTTTTTATATGATAGCCTGATTCCTTTAATTTTCTGTAAACCGTACTCCGGCTCATGTTCAGCATGTTTGCTGCTTTTGATATATTATAGTCAGCGCTTTTTATCGTTGACAGCATCCATTCCAGCTCGGCTTGTTTCGCAGGATTAACATCTTTTTTTATTGGAAGGGCTGGTTTTTTTGCAAGTATATTTTCAGGCAAATCATTCGCATCGATCATGCTGTCTTTTGTAAAATGAACTGCAAATTCAATGGCATTTTGCAGTTCACGGATATTTCCTGGCCAGTTGTAATTTTGCAGGATTTCCATTGCTTCTTTTGTAATGTGGAAAGGCCCTTTAAAATGTTTTTTGGAGAACCTTTTGATAAAATATTCTGCAAGCAATGGGATGTCTTCTCTGCGTTCGTTTAGTGAAGGCAGTTTGATCGGAATGACATTCAGTCGATAATATAAGTCTTCACGAAACTTTCCGCGGCTGATTTCATTTTGAAAGTTTTTATTGGTTGCTGCGATAATTCTTACATCGATTGGAATGGGGTTGTTTGATCCTATTCGCGTAATCTCTTGTTCTTGAATCACACGCAGCAATTGAACTTGAGATTCTAAAGGCAGATCTGCGATTTCATCAAGAAAAAGCGTTCCTTTATGAGCTTCTTCAAATTTTCCCTTTTTTCCTTTAGGATTCGCACCTGTAAAGGCGCCTGGAACGTAGCCGAAAAGCTCGCTTGGCAACAGTTCTTTCGGAATTGCAGAACAGTTGATCGCAATAAACGGTTCATCTCTTCGACTGCTGGCCTGGTGTATCGCATGAGCCACGATTTCTTTTCCAGTTCCGCTATCGCCGGTAATTAAAACATTAGCATCGGAAAAAGCTGCGGTATGTGCGATGTGCAGCATTTTTTTAAACTCTGGGGATTTTCCAATTAAATGGTTGAATGAATATTTCGCGTGGTGATTGTGCGCAAGTGTATTTTTCTTACTCAATAATTGCTGCTCTTCTAAAATGGAAATGATGCCGACAAAAGTATTTTGATAGAAAACTTTTTTGAATTTAGCTCTATAATTTTTATTTTTAATAATCGAATTGATTTCATAATGGCTCTTTTTAAAAAAGTGTAGATTTTACCTAGGTAA
>CALKAO010000077.1 GCA_937983115.1 uncultured Caryophanales bacterium | reverse complement strand
GGCTTATATGCACGCACGCTTTGCCTTCTTATATTTTAAACCGTTTAAAGCAAAAACAAAAAGTTCATGCTCGGGTTGTAAACGTGTATACAGATTATGTTATTCATAATCTTTGGGGAAAAGAGGGAATTGACTATCATTTGGTTCCCGATCTTTTTTTTAAAGAACAGCTCGTTAAAAACGGAGTTGAACACGACAAAATATTCGCAACAGGCATCCCGATTCATCCTTCCATCAAGCGTACAGATGACGATTTGAAACCATCCGAAACAAAGTTGAATATATTGATTACAGGAGGAAATCTAGGCATTGGGAAAATGGACTCGATGATAAAAAATCTGCGTCCATCTTCAGCGCTTCGCTATTATGTATTATGTGGCAAAAATAAGCGATTGTATGATACACTTAAAGAAAAAATGCCTTACGTAACGCCTCTACCGTATATCGAGTCTCCGGATGAAATCAATCAGCTGTACAATCGCATGCATGGCATCGTTACAAAGCCGGGAGGCGTTACGGTAACTGAATCTTTGTCGAAACGCTTGCCGATTTTCATTTATCACACATTGCCGGGGCAAGAGGAAATGAATTTGCAGTATTTGCTGTCGAATGAATTAGCATATGATTTACGGGGGGTTGTTCGAACAGGAAAAGCGAGTGAAGTGATTCAGGCACACTTGTTATCGAAAAATAAAATGCAGCAATATCGAAAAAAAGTTGAAATTTTTCATCAACGAGTTTCAACAAAACACTTAGCAGCATTTATTGATCAAATCGGTTAGGGAGAAATACGAATGATTCTTAAGGGTTTGCTTTATTATTTTTGGGGCATTATTGATATTTTTTATTATAATTTTACACGGCTGATTGCATTGGAAAAACATTATGCCAACAAACAAAATATTCTTCGCGTTCGATTGACAACGTATAAAGGCTATGATGTAGAGCTTTCGGATGGCACAAAAATCAAGCGCAACGATAAATTAATTAAAATTCATTTGCACAATGTTCGCGTTTTAAAAGAAACAAAAAAATTTAAAAGCGAACTTAAAAAAGGAAAGTGGATTTATCAAGCGGTTGAACGCTCATTGCCAGAAGTTGTTCTGTTTATACGCGAGCATAAAAAATGCGAGGAAATCAAAGGGATCATTGGCATTACGATGCTTGATCGCGTTTCGCAGCGCCTCGGGTTTGATGCGAAAGAAATTTCAAATAAATATTACCGCTGGTTTAAATGGCTGCTGCAATTCCCGATCTTGCTGATGTCAACTTCTAACCGTTCGCTGCGAACGATTTTCAGACTTCAGCCGAATTACCTTTTCATGTCAAAAGAAAAATTATTTGATAAATACGATAAATTGGTTAGGTAGAAATTACCGCTATCCATGCTAATGCTTTCTTCCTATACTTGTGTGTAGGGAGAGGATAGGATTAGCATGGTTTTTTTAATTTTTGCAGGCATCGCTGCTTTTCTTATTCTAATCATGAAAGCATATGAAAATACGAAAGATGTTGTGATTAATAAAGTTGCAATTTCTGTAAAAACAAAAGAAATCCTGGATCGGCCTACTGCTCTGCAAATTTTGCACATTTCGGATTTGCATGTCGAAAATTTGTCTGTAACCCCAGACATGATGCATGAATATTTAAAGGATCAATCGTTTGATCTTATTGCGCTGACCGGCGATTATTTGGATCGAAAACGTTCGATTCCAAAACTTGTTCCGTATTTGAACGTGCTGCGTTCGCTGGAGCCGGCTTATGGGATTTTTTGCGTTTTTGGCAACCATGATTATGTTTTGAAAGGACGGCATTTTCAAAGATTGGAAGAAACATTGCGAAATTACGGCTGCCATGTTTTAAAAAATGAGCATGTTTCGATTCGCGTCAATGGGCAAGTGGTAAACATCGTTGGGATTGATGACTACAGCACCAATCGAAGCGACATCGCTGCAGCTTTTTCAGGCATTGAAAACCACAGCGCAAATATTGTTCTCACCCACGATCCGAACGTTGTCCTTGACATGCATGGTGTTGAGTATGCCTATTTGCTTTCCGGCCATTTTCATGGCGGCCAAATCCATTGGCCAAAGCCGTATCATCTTGTGAAAATGGGGAAATTGGCGAAAATGAATATGATAAAAGGATTGCACAAATTTGAAGGGAGACCGTTTTACATCAGTGAAGGCTTAGGCCAAACCGGCGTGAATATCAGGGTGGGAAGCCGGCCTGAAATGACGTTTCATTCGCTTTTGTTTTAAGTTGTGTATATTTTTGTATTTTTGACAAACTAAAGCTGAAGAGCTTTGCTTGTGAATTTTTAATGAAAGGAATTGTTTGCATGCATACGATTTGGAAAGGCTCAATCAGCTTTGGTCTTGTCAATATCCCTGTAAAAATGTTTACGGCAACCGAAAGCAAAGACATTCGTTTTCGGCAAATTCATGAAGCGTGCGGAACGCCGATTCGCTACAAAAAAGTTTGTCCGAAGTGCGACAGCGAAGTGATCGAAGAAGAAATCGTCAAAGGATATGAATATGAAACGGGGAAATATGTCATTGTCAGCAAAGAAGAATTGGCAGCTGCCGCTCCGGAAACTCGGAAAACGATCGAAATTCTTGATTTTGTCAACTTAGAACAGATCGATCCAATTTATTTTGATAAAACGTATTTTTTAGCGCCTTATGAAACGGGGGATAAGCCGTATCAGCTGCTGCATACGGCGATGAAAAAGACCGGGAAAATCGCCATTGCAAAAGTGATGATACGCTCAAAAGAAAGTCTTGCAGCGGTTCGTATTTACGAAAATTGCATCGTCATGGAAACGATTTTTAGCCCGGACGAAGTGCGGTCTGTCGAGCTTGTGCCCGGCATTCAAAATGAAGCAAAAGTGAGTGATTCTGAAATCAACATGGCTGTGCAATTGATTGAAAATTTAGCGACTGATTTTGAACCAGAGAAATATACGGACGAATACCGCATTCGCTTGCAAGAGCTGATTCAGAAAAAAATAAAGGGCGAGGAAGTTGTCACAGCGCCTGAACTGCCTGCTGCAGCGAACGTTGTGGATTTGATGGAAGCGCTTCAAGCAAGTGTTGAAGCGGCAAAAAAATCAAAAACAAAGTCTGCAGCCAAAAAATCACGAACAAGGAAAAGGCAAATCGCAAACAAGTAGCGGATGTTTTAATTACATCCGTTTTTCTTTTCCATCGATTCGGCATTCAGATGGAGGAACTTGAACAAAAGCCTGCACTATCGGCTGCCTTAAACGTCCGGAAGGCAGCCATTCTAGAAATGTGACTTTTACGGTTAACAGGGGCTGAAGCCAAATGCTGCCATCCGTTCGTTCAGGTTTGTTTTTAAACGGGCTTTCTGGAATGGCGATGCGTCTGATCTGCTCGGTGAGATGCCTGCGCTCGATTTGGGTCAGCTTTCCAGTTCCTGCATGGCCAATGTAGATCAGGCTGTCATCGTGATCGTACAAGCCAAGCAGGAAAGAGTTAACGATTCCCGATCTCAGCGTTGCACCTGCGACAATCGCGTGAAGATCCTGGTAATTTTTTTTCTTTTGCCAGCGATCGTTTTTGCCATTGATATAGTAGGGGCTATTTAAATCTTTGATCACGATTCCTTCCATACGCTGCGCTTTTATCACATCGAATAATTTTTTGCTGTCTGAAAAGCTGGGAACGACTTGAACCGATGAAGAAGGAATGATAATCTCGTCAAGCTGTTTCAATCGCTCGGAAAGCGTTTTGCTGTTGATCCATCTGCCATCGCAGTAAACAATATCGAAAATCATATAGGCGATCGGGATGGATTTTCTAACGGAATTCACCTTTTGCAAACGCCGTATCCCGTCGCGCTTCATAACCATTGAAAAAGACGGTTTGCCGTCGCTTCCAAGCGCGATGACTTCGCCGTCAAGAATGACAGAATCCGCTTTGCAGTAGGCGGCAATGTCGAGCAGTTCTGGATAGTGGCAAGTGCGCTCTTTTAATTTTCGATTCAAAAGCTTGACCGTTTTTCCATCATAATACGTTAACAGTCTGATTCCATCCCATTTCACTTGAGAAATCCAATCGGCGCCTACTGGTATGGTGTCCGTTTTTATCGGCTCAAATGGAATAATCGGCTGCAGTTTCATCGCGATCCCTCAAACCATTCGTTTTGTTCTTCTATTCGTTCAGCTTTTTTCCAGCTCATGGGCATGGCTATGCAAATTGCTTCATCCTTTCAGAAGCGAAGAAGATTTCAAGAATGAAACCATAAAAAATTCGGTGAAAGTATTTTACAGTTTTTTATAATCGTATGGCTGGCCGCAATTTCAAAACAGTTCTTTAAAATGAAAATGGCGGCGCAAGCCAATCGCTGTCCTTGCACCCCTATGCTCTTTTTTCAGCAAATGTACAGCGGCTGCATTTACGTAAAATATTCAATCGCTGCCTGCGGGAAAAACGTTTGGATGTAGCGGCCAAAGGTCTTTTTTATTTCTTCTTGTTCAGGATCGGTGTAGACGTACTTGTAAATGCCGTAGCGCCCCCATTTTCGCTTTCGCTTGGATTCATCCAATTCAAGCTTGGTCATTGGATAATTTTTTTGAATCACCCGTTTTGCCGGTTTTGTAAATCGGTGCTGGATCAATTCAAATGTGAGATCGGCAAGCGCTTTTTTTGGCAATCGCTCCGCTAATTGCTCCAGCATTTTCTTATATCCATCTTTCCAGCCTTCATGCAAATAAATGGGGGCAATAACAAACCCGAGCGGATATCCTGCATTTGCGACTTTTACCGCCGCTTCAATTCGCTCTTCAAGATTGGATGTTCCAGGTTCAAAGTATTTTATGACATAGTCGTCGTTTAAGCTGAACCGAAATCGCGTTTTTTGGTTATGCTTGGCATCGAGCAAATGATCGACATGTGCAAATTTTGTTACAAACCGCAATTGCCCATGCTTTGATTTTCCAAAAAATTCAATGGCTTTTTTTAACGTATGTGTTAAATGATCAATTCCGACAATATCTGAGGTGCAGGAAGCTTCAAACCTCGTCTGTTCAGGTGCGCGTTCTACCATATAGCGATCCGCCGCTTCAAAAATGTCATCGAGATTAACATATGTCCGAATGTATGGCTTGCTCCCCATTGTTGTCTGCAAATAACAATAGTGGCAATGCCCCATGCATCCGGTTGCAAACGGAATCGCGTATTCAGCCGAAGGCTTTGATGGATCAAATTTCAATGTTTTGCGGAGTCCAACGACTAATGTGGATTTGGCGATTCGATACTTCTGAAAATCATTTTCACCTGGCAAGTTGCGAATTTGGTTATGTGACGTCGTTTGTCTAATTTCTATTCCCATGTTTTCAAATTTTGCGATGAGCTCTTTTCCAAGCGTATAGTCAAGCGCTTTTGGCTCGACATAGACGAGTTGCGGAACAAACGGCTTAACCATAATATCGATCGCTCATTTCTGGCACTCCAAATGCTTCTTGATACGCTTGTTCAGCTTCCTCTTTTGTTTTGTACACTGCGATTTCATCTGTCAACGGATAATAGGTTTCATATAAAAAGAGTGCGAGTTCATGCGGGGATTCGGGATGGCGCACCACTGCCGCTTCTTGTACATTTGCAACATTTTGAGCGTGCGGATTGCGAATCATCACATACACGATTTCTCCTGGAGCAAAGTCTGATGGCACGGTATTCACCTCTTTTTATCATCGCTCTCGTTATCGTTAATGTGGCCTGTCGCATATATTCTATGCATGCAACGAAAACTAGCCGTATACGAATTGCGAAAGAGGTGCGCGCATGTCTCAAACGATTGATTTCAAAGTCAATGATCGCGTGATTCGCATTTCAAATCCTGAAAAAATCCTTTGGCCGGATTTGAAAATGACAAAGCTGAATTTTATTCAGTATTTAATCGAAATGTCGCCATATTTGCTTCCATATGTCAAAAACCGTTTATTGACGACCATTCGGTTTCCAAATGGAATCGAAGCATCCTCGTTCTATCAAAAAAATGCGCCTTCATATGCTCCGGATTGGATGGCTACATCCGAGTGGAACGGGACAACGTATATCTTGCTGAATGATTTGCCTACGCTGATTTGGCTCGGGAATCAAGCCTGCTTGGAATATCACGTTCCTTTCAATTGCTGCGATGAACACAACGTTCCTTCCGAAATTGCATTTGATTTGGATCCTTCCGATCCGAATCATTTCAGCTTGGTTTTGGAAGTCGCGCTGTTAGTTAAAGATGTGCTGGATTCACTCGGCCTTGCCAGCCAGCCGAAAACGTCTGGGGCGACAGGTTTGCAAATTTACATTCCGATAACCCGACGCTACACGTATGAACAAACGCATCTCTTCAATCGATTTGTTGCTTTTTATATGGCTGAAAAGCATCCAAAGCTTGTGACATTGGAGCGGCTGGTAAAAAATCGCGGGAACAAGCTTTACTTTGATTATCTTCAGCATGGAAAAGGAAAGACGTTGGCAGCTCCTTATTTTCCGCGCGCGAGAAAAAAGGGGACAGTGTCTGCTCCTGTTTCGTGGGAAGAAGTGCAGGCAGGATTTCATCCGCATGATTTTACGATGCAAAACATCGTCAGCCGGGTCAAAGAAAAAGGCGACTTGTTTTCGCTCATTACGACCGAAAGGCAGGAGCAGTCGTTGGATCCGATTTTAAAAGAAATTCAAAGTTTTATAAAAAACAATGACAAATGACAAATGACAGTTATTTATAGTGGCCGCCAATTTTTTTCGCTCGTTCAAACGCTTGCCCCGCATTTGTCAAGGAAGAAGCGCGTACGATTGACGCAGCTCCGTATTTTAGAAGCAAGCGGTCTACGGCTTGATTCAATCGCTCCTGTTTTAAGGCGGTTTCAAAATCGAATAAGCTTAGCTGCATAGCAGAGTCGGACTGCAGCTGGGAAAGAGCAACGCCGACGCTTCGGATCGGGAGGCTGTCCCAATGCATTTGAAACAATTTAAATGCCGTTTTAAAAATGGTTAATCCATCGTTTGTTGGAGCGCTGAGCTTCATTTGCCGATGGAAGCCGGTCGGAACGTCAAAACTTGCACCCCGGACGCCGACGGAAACGGTAGAACCTCTGTAATGTTTGGCGCGCGCCCGCCGGGCAACTTCTTCGCTCAATTCCAATAAAATGACTTTAATCTCGTTTAATTGTTCGTAATCGCGCGGCAATGTCATATGATGTCCGATCGCTTTTTGCCGATTATGTGTATGCGGCGACACTGGAGAATGGTCAATGCCGTTTGCAGTCAGCCAAAGCAAGTGTCCATTGATGCCCCACCGTTTTTTTAATTTTTCTAAAGGAAAAGCAGCCAAATGCCCGATTTGGCGAATGCCCATTTTTACTAAATGTTTTTCCATTCGGTGGCCGACTCCAAACATTTTTCCAATTGGAAGCGGCCATAATTCTTTTTTTAAATTCGCATGGGTTAAACGAAAAATGCCATTCGGGCTTTTTTTTGCAAAATGATCGCACGCCATTTTTGCAAGCATTTTATTTGGTCCGATCCCGATGCGTGCATGAACGCCGGTTTTACGCAAAATTTCAGATTGAATGCTTTGCGAAATGGCAAAAGCGTCGCCAAATAATGTTTGGCTTGCCGTAATGTCCAAAAATTGTTCATCCACCGAGTAAGGCTCAACTAAATCAGTGAAACGTTCGAGAATTTCCGTAATTTGGCAAGAAACTTCAAGATAGCGCTGCATTCTTGGACGCACAACCGCTGCTTCAGGGCATTTTTGCTGAGCTTCCCACAATCTTTCCGCATTTTTAACGCCGTATTGTTTGGCAAGCGGACAAGCAGCCAAAACGACGCCTGTCCGCCTTTTCGGATCTCCTGATACGATGATTGGCTTTCCCCGCAAATGTGGATGATCCGCTTTTTCAATCGAGGCATAAAAGGATTGCATATCAATGAGAAGAATTTGTCTTTCCATGCAGAAACACCCCAAAAAGAACATGCGTTCGCTCTCCTTTTATTATATGCAAACATAAGTTCGATTATCAATGGAAATTATTATCAATTGAATTTAAGGATCTGAAATGACTTTTAGTTTTCAGCGAGCGCCCGAGCGGCGATTTGACAAAACATGCCAGTAGAAACGAAACATATGTTCGGTTATAATATAAAGACGAAGCGAACACGCAAGGAGGAGCATGATGATGAGCATCCGTTATGAATACGGAACAATTGTTGAACTGATTTACATCGATCAGCAAGAAAATTTAAGCCAGCGAAAAGCGTTGATTTTATCAAAACGAAATGACAGGCTCATTGCTTATTGCTACACAAAGCAAGGGATTCGCTCTTTTTTGCTAAATAATATTTTAGGAATGAGAAAGGTGAATGTTTCATGACATTTAAACCATCAAAGATTACACCGGGATTTAATTTAACATGGGAAGGGAGCCGGATGATGCTTCCAGAGCATGTGGCAATGCTGCAGCAGCAAAGAAAACTTCACAGGAGAAAAAGAAAGCCCATTTTAGACATCCAAACCGTTGAAGAGCTGGAATGCAAAATCCGAAGCATATTTGCGCAGGACAAAAAAGCAATTATCACTGTATTTGGAGAATTTGGCAATCGTGTATATTCAAACGTTCGAATTATGAACATTGATCCGTTTCAGCGAAAAATAAAACTGGTTGGAGATGAGGAAGACATTTGGATCAAATTTGGCGAAATCATTGAAGTTGAAGAAATGTAAAGAAAAATGGAACCATCAAAAATACACGTTTGGTCCATGCATGCTGCTGAAGCGGGCGCATGAACGGCGAACCAGCCAGGCTGGTTTATGATCGCCCAGCATTGTAAAATGGAAAAGCTGCTTTTCTGCACTGAGCCTCTCTTTTTTAAAGCAAACCATGCCATGTTGTTAGCCGCTTTGTGCTTTTCCAGCCGAACTCCAGCAATTCTTCCCGTCATTTTTTCCGATGATTGATTTTCGTTGGCGACGCAAAAATTTTTTGCAAGTGGAAGCCCCGGCTTTTTCGCTTTCTTGTTTTATCAATCAATCAGCAGCATAATCATCAAAATCAAACCGATGATTAATAAAAAGATGATCCCAATGCCGATTGCCATCATGCCGCGAGGGTTAGGCGACTGATTTGATCGATTCTTTTTTTGATTTTTGTCCATGGCTGATCCTCCATCGTTAAAACAATAATTTTATTGTAGTACATCTGAATATGAAAATCATCTTTTCCAAATTCACAAACATCGTTTGACCCCTCAAATTATAATGAAAAAGCAGACTGATTCTGAAGCTGAACTAATTTATTTGCACAAAAAAGAGTAACATGTCAATTTCATTCCCTCAAGTTCTTGCGACGAATCATCACATCCCGTTCCGGCCCATCAAACAAGCGCGAAAAGAGCGGAAAAATCGAAGGCGCAAATGCAAAAGAAAGTTCTAGGTTTTAAAACAGTTAATATGTATATAAATGGAAGCCATCGATTATAACGCAAAGGTGGGATTACATGGATAAAAAAACATCGGATGATGAAAGACGCCCGGATAGAGAAAATGCAAAACAGAGGCAGCTGGATCAGTTTCGCATAAGCAATAAAGGAAAACCGATGACAACGAAGCAAGGCCTGAAAGTATCAAATGATGAACAAATATTAAAAGCAGGCGTGCGCGGCCCTTCGCTGCATGAAGATTTTTATTTTTTAGAAAAAATGGGGCACTTTAACCGTGAAGAAATTCCGGAAAGAATCGTCCATGCAAGAGGTTACGGGGCTCACGGCGAATTTGAATGCTACCAGTCTATGAAGCATGTGACAAAAGCTTGTTTCCTGCAAGAAGCCGGCAAAAAGACGCCGGTAACCGTTCGTTTTTCAACCGTGCAAGGACCGAGAGGATCTTATGATACGGCGCGGGACTTGCGGTGTAAAGGCGCAAAATTTTACACTGAAGAAGGAAACTATGATTTGACGACGATTGCGATGCCTGTGCTTATTATTCAAGATCCGATGAAATTTCCAGACGTGATTCACGCTTATCAAAACAAGCAAGATGAAGGAATACCAACGGCTACAGGCGCCCACGACAGGTTTTGGGATTTTGTGGCGAACAATCCGGAATCGCTTCATATGGTGACATGGATCATGTCTCCGCGCGGCGTATTAAGAAGCTATCGAATGATGGAATCGTGGTCGATAAACACCTACTTGTTTATTAATGAACAAGGGACGGCAACTTTTGTCAGATTTGTTTGGAAGCCCGTTCTCGGCGTGCATTCTTTACTTCAAGATGAAGCAATTAAAATCGGCGGCCTCGATCCAGATTTTCACCGAAAAGATCTTCGAGAAGCAATCGATAAAGGCATTTATCCTGAATATGAACTCGGCGTCCAGCTTATTCCGATGGAAGATGAGTTTAAATATGACTTTGATATTCTTGATCCTGCAAAATTTTGGCCAGAGGAGCTTATTCCAGTACAAATCGTCGGCAAACTCACGTTAAATCGAAATGTAGACAACGAGTTTACAGAAATGGAACTCATCGCTTTTAGTCCTGCAAATGTTGTTCCCGGCATCGGTTTTTCCAATGATCCGGTGCTGCAAGGCAGATTATTGACTTATCGCGATACGCAGCATCATCGCTTAGGCAGCGCGAATTTCGATGAATTGCCGATCAATCGGCCGCTTTGTCCTTTCCATAACAACACGCGAAGAGGGGTGATGAGGCAGCGAATTGATGTGGATCAAGTAAACTATCATAAAAATTCGCTGGCGAATAACACTCCTTATACATCACCTCCGGAAGAAGGAGGATATGTTCATTATCCGAAGCGGGTGGAAGGGCACGTGATTCGAGGCAGAAGCAAATCTTTTAACGATTTCTTTACCCAAACAAGAATTTTCTGGAACAGCCTCACCCCCGTTGAAAAGCGGCATACGATCGAAGGATTCAGCTATCAGCTGGGAAAAGTAAAAAGCGAATCTGTCCGCCAGCAAAATGTGAATCTGCTCGTGAATGTCGATCGAGAATTAGCTTCAATTATTGCGGACAATATCGGAGTTTCCCGTCCAAAAGGAACCCATGTTAACGTTTCTACGCGCTATCCATCACTAAGCCAGGCGAATACGCCCCGCTATGCCGCGACACAAAAAGTAGGTGTGCTCATTGGCAACGGCTTTAACGGAAAAGAAGTAACCGATGCATTGAATGCTTTAAAACAGCATGGCGTATTTGTCGTGATTATAAGTGAAACACTTGGGGCGGTAACAGGATCAGATGGAACGAAATTGAAAGTTGACGAAACATTCCTTACGACGAGCCCATATTTGGTGGATTCAATATATGTTGTCGGCGGAAGTTCGCGAAACGAAGCGAAATTTCGCACAGATATTCATAAGTTTATAAGAGTTGCCTATGAACATTACAAGCCGATTGGCGTCGCAGCGACAGCAACGAATCATCTGCACGCATTAGGCATCGATCACTCCCCAGGTGTTGTTTTTGCTGCAAAATCACGAAATTTTGGCAAAGAATTTGTGGACGCTGTGGGGCAGCATCGTTTTTGGAATCGAACCTAACTGCTGGATGCGATAGAGAAGGAAAAATGCAATTCAAATTTGCTGCATTATCAGATTTCACAGTTTATTTTTCGGATGAATGGAAGATGCAAAGCTGCCATCAGTTTTGAGCCAACGCTTGAAAAAAAGCGCCTATCGCTTGAATCCAACTGCCAACAACATTTATGTTTTGCCCTTTATTGCCTTTCAGTTCAACGATTCCTGCTAAAGCTTGTAAAGCGTTTCCGATGGCTTGAAGAAGAGAACCGTAAATCATGAACAAATCTTCGAGCGTTCGGTTGCTGGCATGCAATAAATCAGGAAGCGACATCCCGCTTCCAACAGCCTGAAGCAAATTTCCTTTGATGTTCAATTCACTCTTCGCCGCATCATCAAATTGAATCAGATATCCAACGATTACTGTAGAATTTCCAATCGCTTGGATTTGATTGCCAATTTTATTTAACGAAAGGTTTTTTTCGCTGTCAGCCATTAAAGCATTGCCCGTTGCTTGCATTACATTCCCCAATACATCTAAATTCGCCGCCATCGTTTGATTGATTTTATCTGAAGGGGTGCTGCTTATAGCTGAAAGCAATGTTCCTATCGCTTGTTCCCATACGCCAAATAATGCTTTAAGGTTTTGCTCCAACGAAATAACCTTCTTTAAATTCATTTACAGTATTTTATTCCGCATCCAATGATTTGAAACAGACAACAATCATGCGTGATGTGCGGCGTATGGACTTTAGCCAATCACCGTATGCAGTGAATTAAAGTTTAAACAAGAGCCCGCTTAGGCTCTTTTTTTATGTTTAGAAATTGAAACGCTCGTTTAAATCGAATCGGCAAAGGCGAAATTTCGTTGTCCGTCGGCAAAAACAAGAAAGAAAATGAAAACAGCGATTTCTAGACAAGATCTAGAAACCGCTGTTTTCGCAATGACCCGTACTGGGCTCGAACCAGTGACCTCTACCCTGTCAAGGTAGCGCTCTCCCAGCTGAGCTAACGGGTCGCTGTGCTGACAAATATAAATATAGTAAATGAATCAGGACTTGTCAATGGATTATTTTTACAAAAGCTCTTGCAAGAAATTAAAATCAATAAAACAGACAAAAATCAAACGATTTTACAGCATCAGCTTTTTGAAAGATGCTGCAGCGAAACAAAAATTTCATTTATCGTTTATCAAAATAGCAAATGTCAGGACGATTCTCATTCAAGCGAACCCATGATTTAACGTATAACAATCATCGGATTAAAAATACTAATTCATAATACGCCACGAGGAGGATATCAAAATGAACAAACCGGTCATCAGCGTTTTATTGCTCGCATTTGCCCTCATTGCATGCGCTCAAGATAATACAGCTCCTGACAATCCGACAATCAACGAAGCGCCCATGAGTGAAAACGTAAGAGAATCAGATGAAGAAAACAATTGGATGACGGAAAGAATGGATGAACTTCCATTTAACAAATTTGACTTTGACATTGAATATGAAGATCGATTCGATTTTGAAGTGGAACTTGAACGAAATCCGAGCGGAAATATTGATGTGGAGTACCGCGATGAAAGCAAAGGCATTGATGAAAAAGGCGAAAAAGCGTTTGAGCTGCTTTTTTCGAAATTAAAAGAGCTTGAAATTGATCAAAATTCAGCAAATGAGGATGTCATTGCTAGTGTGCTTCAGCTGTTTGAACTGAATGATGATTATACCGAATTCGATCTTGAAATCGTTTTTAATGATGGAACGCGCAGAGAATACTTGGACGGAAAAAATGGAGATTGATTGGAATTCACAAGAATGTAGACCTTTTTGTGCGGAAAATGCGGAAAAATATAGTAAAATGCCATATAAAGAAACCAATCATCCATCAAGCGAGGAGGAAATATGGCAAAACGATTTATTTTAGCACTCATCTTCTTTTTCGCATGTCCAATGCAGCAGATTCCAGCAGATGCGAAAGAAGCGAATCATTCGTATGCAGCTGGCATCCATATCGCGGCAGACGTTGGAAATGCAATTGCGGCATCTGCAATTGAAGCAGAAACAGACAGAAAAGTTCCTGCAAAAGAAGCGCATGAACATTCTGAAAAATGGGTGAACATCCTTTTAATTGTTATTTTTATTATTGCTGCCATCGGATTTGCGGCCATCGGGATTGTGATGCGCAAAAGCAAAAAATAAGCTGCGTGGTTTTGCGCAAAATGGGGAGGGAAAGGCGAACAAAACGCCATATTGCTTGTAAAACCATTCAGCTTTGCCTCCCCCTGTCCAAAAAGGCAAAGACTTTGCTGAAACCAAAATAAAATGCCCTCATGTTAAACGGCATAACAAGGAAGGCAATTTAAATTCTCCGTCTGGCATGCTATGAGCCGGTTTGTGTATATTTCGCGCGTCTAGCATATTTTTCTTCAAGCCTTTTTTCGATTTCTTCCATTTCTTTATCGTTTCTTAACAGTTCTTTTTTATTTTCATTTACGAGCTCTTTGAATGAAAACATTCTGACTCTTCTCATGGAATCTCACACTCCTATGCAATTTTTCATAGCTTATCTTCTTTTTTCATTTCTATTTTACCCTAAAATTTGTATTTTTAATCACATAATTGTTAAAATTGTACGAACTTTATAATGTTTTGTATAAGTTTTTGTTGCTAGTTGGGCTATATGAACATATAATCATATATAGAAGGGATGAAAAGCCATGATGAATGAAATGGACAAACAACTGCAAAGCCTTGATGAAGAAACTTTATATTTCGTATCACAGACCTTTAAAGCTTTATCCGATCCAACAAGAATACGGATTCTTGTGCTGCTGTCACAAAAAGAATGCTCCGTCAATGAGATTGCACATCGGCTTTCACTTTCACAATCGTCCGTCTCGCATCAGCTCCGCTTATTGAAAAACTTGCGGCTTGTCAAATTTAGAAGATCGGGAACATCGATTTATTATTCGCCGGATGATCAACATGTCATGTCCATTTTAAAGCAGACGATCCACCATGTTTTGCATGATTAGAATGGGAAGGAAGAATGGATGGCATGATGGAATATAAAGTCAAAGGATTGTCCTGTCCAAACTGCACGCAAGAACTTGAATCCAAAATAAGAAAACTGGACAATGCTGATGATGCGCGCCTGAGTTATGCAAAAGGCAAACTTTATCTGAATGAAAAGGCAAACCTGTCAAAAGTTAAAGAAATTTTGTCAAGCGAAAAGGCTTTTATCGTTGGAGAGAGCAGCAAATTTGAACATCCAGGTGCAGCCGCCATACGCGGAAAATGGCTTTTGATCGCTGCTTCCGTGATGTATGGCCTGGCGCTTTCGGCGGATTTGGCCATGCCCCATTCATGGATGAGCATTCCGATTTATTTTATTGCAATGGCTGCCAGCGGCTATCACGCCTTTATAAAAGGGCTCAAAAATCTTGTAAAACTAAAATTTACAATTGAGACGCTCATGACAGTGGCTTTAATTGGAGCGGCAGCAATCGGCGAGTGGAAAGAAGGAGCGCTTGTTGCCATTTTATTTGGCATAAATGAATATTTAGAAAAGCTCGGCATGGAAAAAGCGCGAAAATCGATGGAAAAACTTCTCGATCTTGCTCCAAAAACTGCGACGTTAATCCATGGCGGATCGGAGAAAGCTGTTCCAGTTGAATCGCTCAGTGCCGATGATACCGTGCGCATTAAAGCAGGCGAAACGATACCGTCAGATGGAATTGTTTTGGAGGGAAGCAGCTCAGTTAATGAAGCTGCCATTACAGGCGAATCTTTGCCAGTTGAAAAAAAACCCGGGGAAAAGCTATACGGCGGAAGCATTAATCTTGATGGAATGCTCACCGCAAAAATTACAAAAGCATACAAAGACTCGTCGCTGGCAAAAATTTTGCATTTGGTTGAAAATGCCCAGGAGACGAAAACGCCGACGGAATTATTTATCAATCGATTCGCGAAATACTATACACCGTTTATTTTAATTTTTGCAGCATTTATCACTGTCGTTCCGCCCTTATTTTTTCACTTTTCATGGGGAGAGTCGCTTTACCAAGGCTTGGCCGTTTTAATCGTCGGATGTCCATGCGCGTTGATTCTTTCGTCACCAATTGCTAACATTTCAGGCATAACACGGAATGCAAGAAATGGTATTCTTATAAAAGGCTCGATTTTTTTAGAATTGCTAGGCAAACTGACAACGATCGTTTTTGACAAAACAGGCACATTAACAAAAGGCGAACCGACCGTCGAGCAAGTGATCGTATACGATTCCAAATGGTTTTATCCGATTTCCGCCGCGATTGAGAAAAACTCAACGCATCCATTGGCGAAAGCCATTGTGAAAGAAGCGGGACCGCATGCATCTGAAGTTGAAGCGGCAAAAAACGTAACAACCATTCCTGGCAAAGGAATAAAAGCAACTGTGAATGGGAAAACCTATTGGGTCGGAAATGAAAAAAATTTGGAGCATTTAGCGATCGTAAAAAACATTCAAAATGATATTCATAAATTAAAAGAAAAAGGATTAACATTAGTCATCATTGCGAGTGAAACGCAAGTGTTGGGAATATTCGGCATTGCAGATGAAATTCGTCCCGAAAGCAAACCGCTCATTCAAAAGTTGAACAAACTTGGCATTCACGAAACGGTGATGCTGACAGGGGACCACGAGCGAGCAGCAAAAAATATTGCAAAACAGACCGGCATAAAAACGGTTTACAGCCGATTGCTGCCTGAAGAGAAATTAGAACAGATAAAAGCATTGATAGGAAAAGGAAAAATCGTAGGAATGATTGGCGATGGGATTAATGATACGCCAGCGCTTGCGGCCGCACATATTGGGATAGCGATGGGAAAAGGCGCGGACAGCGCCATTGAAACGGCAGATGTCGTTCTCATGCAAAACCATTTAGGCAAACTGCCGGATGCGATTCGAACCGCCAAGCGCGTCAACCGTTTAATTAAAATCAATATTTCCATTGCGCTTGGATTTAAAGCAATGGCTTTGTTATTGGCGATTCCGGGTTTGCTTACTCTTTGGATGGCTATATTATCAGATATGGGCGCAACCCTTATCGTGACCATTTTAAGTTTAACTGTTATGATCGAACGAAAAACAAGCATGCAAAAAGGCAGGGACATCATCAATGAATAAAAGAAAGCAAAATATCATGATTTTAATCGCGCTTTTGATTTTATCTTCGTTAGGCGGTTTCATTTATTGGCTTTGGGTGAAATCCATTGCCTTGCCGATTTTGGGCGAAATTGAAGATTACGAAGCCGAGACAGTCTCAGGCGAACCTTACACCATTGAAGATGGAAAAATAAAGCTTATCACGATTGCTGAAAAAGGCTGTCCCGAATCTTGCCAAAACATGTTTGCACGGCTTGAGCCATTGCAGCAGGATTTGATTGACAAAAAAGCTTTTGTCGCTAGAGCGGTCATAATTACGATTGTTGAGGATGAAGAGGATAAATCACGGTTTGAATCCTATTTAAAAGAATACAGCGTGGATGAAAACGGATGGAAGATTGTGATATTGAATCAAGAAGACCGCGAAGCATTCATCGAAGACATCCAAAATTCAAAAGAGGATGAGCGAGAGCTTACACTCGTTGACGCAAAAGGAAAGATCCGCCAGCATTACCATCTTGAATCTGAAGAAGAAAAAGAACAGCTATTAAAAGATGTTACCCAACTGATTCGCATTCAGCAGCAATCCATTGAAGAGCGCAGGCAATCTGATTAACAAAGAATAAAAAAATCGCCGTTAAAATAACGCGCGATTCTTTTTTTTGCTTTTCCGTCCTTCAATGACAGTAAAATTATGTTTTTCCTTCTTTTTCGCTAGATGCAGTTTGTCTTTTTTCAATTTATACGGATTTGAACCCACGACCCGCAAGTGTGGCGCTTTTACACGAGCTCTGTGTTTTTGTTTACGGCGTTTGAGTGATTGTTTCGCAGCTCGTTCATATCGCCGTTCCGAATGGCTTCTGAAAAAAAATCGGTAGACAAGCAAAAATATGCCAACGATCAATGCTGTGAACAACAGCATCTGCAGCAGTCTCGCCGGCTCCTTAAACAAATAGGCAGCGAAGCCGACAGCTGCAAAAATAATCAAACTTGGGATGATGATTTTCGATAAACGGAAAGGCAACGATACCACCTCCTTAGCGGTTAAAGCAATTAAACGATAGACTTTTGCTTGCGCAATTCATACTGTTCATCTCTTTTTAGCATTTCCTGAAAAGATGAAATTGAAACCTCAACTTGTTTATTTGTCGGTTCTTTCGTCGTTAAAAGCTGTAACCACAGACCGGGATATCCAAGTGTTTTTAAAATGGGGATGTTTCGCAGTTTATTTGTAAATTGCAGCACTTCAAATGAAATCCCAAGCACGACAGGAATGAATAAAATGCGATAGACAAGCCGCTGCCATAAAGGTTCATAAGGGACAAACATATAAACAAAAACGCCGACGATTACGGTAAATAAAATGAAACTGCTTCCGCATCTGTAATGCAATCGCGATTGCTTTTGAACATTTTCAACCGTAAGCGGCAAGCCATTTTCATACGCATTAATCACTTTATGTTCGGCGCCGTGGTACTGAAACACTTTTTTAATCAAAGGGGTCATCGAAATAAAGTAAATGTAGGCAAGCAGCAAAATCAATTTGAATAAACCTTCAATTAAATTTTGTTCAATTCGGCCAGGCAGAATTGGAAGAAAAAAATTTGCGGTTATCGCAGGGATAAGCGTAAAAATAAATTTGCCAAACACAAACGATAAAATCCCAATCACTGCTGCGCCTAAAATTAAAGCCAATTTCGAGGACTCTTTTTCTTGATTTGCAAGTTCAACATCATCATCTTTCGGATCAACTTCATATCGTTCAGAGGAAAAGTTTAAATGCTTTGTGCCGTTCGCGCTCGCTTCAATAATTGCAACACATCCGCGCACGAAAGGAATTTTTTTTAATTTATTTAAAATCGGGCGTTCTTTTTTCGGAACTTCAAAAAATTCAATCGAGTCATCGATCCGCCGAATGGCAGTTACATACGTGTGCTTTCCAGCGAACATGACGCCTTCGATGACAGCTTGCCCGCCATATGCAGGTTTTTTACGATTCGCCAAATTCCATTCACCAACCTAATGAAACAATCTTTATCTGCAACTTCTATATTACAGGAAAATGTGAAAAACCTCTACATTCAATATAATTATTCCACTTTGTGACTATATTAAAAAAGAGGTGATGACGCATGAAGGCAAACGAACAAGGCCATACATCCAGTTTTGCTGCACTCGTTGCATTAATCGGCTTTTTCGGAGGCCTCATTTGGGGCATTGTTTTTTTTATTGCATATTATTTAAATTTAACTGAAGTTGGACCGGCAATCATTTTGAACCCCTGGGCTTTAGGCGAATGGAAAAACAAATGGTCCGGCCAAATTATCGGGATTGCCGCCATCAGCCTGCTGTCAATCGGCATCGCTTTTTTATATCGTGCGCTATTTGCCAAATTTAAAAGCATTGCATTGAGCATTTTGTTTGGCATCGGTTTATGGTGGTTCGTTTTTTATCTATTAAAGCCCGCCTTTCCCGATTTAAAGCCGCTTGCCGAAATCGGATGGAATACAATAGTTACGACCGTTTGTATTTTTTTATTATATGGATTGTTTATCGGATACTCGATTTCGTTTCATTATGATGAAAGACAAACCGCCTATTCAAAAAAATAATGCTGTGATAAAATGGTTGTGAAATTCACGATGAATGGCGACCCATTTTATAACAATTGTGAAGAAGGCGGATGCATTGAAAAAAATTTATGTAATCAACGGCCCGAATTTAAATCGGCTGGGAAAAAGAGAACCAGACATATATGGCGTTCAAACGCTGGCGGACTTGGAAAAGCTGCTCGCTCCGCTAAGCGATGAATTTCATTGCAAGTTTATTTTTAAACAATCCAATCATGAAGGGGACATCATTGATTGGATTCACGAAGCCGAAGATGAGCAAGCGAGCGGCATCATATTAAATCCAGGCGCCTTTACCCACTACAGCTATGCAATTCGTGATGCAATCGCTGCAGTGAACACACCTGTCATTGAAGTTCACATCTCAAATGTTCATTCAAGAGAATCGTTTCGCCACACTTCTGTCATTTCTGCTGTTTCTAAAGGACAAATCGTCGGCTTTGGATTTTATGGCTATAAAATGGCAGCGCTGGCATTTCTTGAACAATTGGAAAGGCAGGTGAAAAAATGATTTCAAAACGGCTAAAAAATTTAAGGAAAAATATGCAATCTGAAAACATTGACGGCATGTTAATCACAAGCCCAAGCAATCTGCGCTATATGGCGCAATTTACGGGAACTGCTGGAATAGCGCTTGTTACGCCGGGAAACGCGATTTTTATTACAGATTTTCGCTATACGGAACAAGCGCGCGAACAAGCAAAAAACTATGAAATCATTGAACACAAAGGAAATCTTGCCGACGAGCTGGCAAAACAAATCAAACGGCTGGGTGTACAGCGGTTGGGCTTTGAACAGGAACATGTCACGTATGCTGCATATGCTCTTTATAAAAAGAAATTAGCGATTGATTTTGTCCCGACAGCGAATTTGATTGAAAAGTTAAGACTTGTAAAAGATGAATCCGAAATTCAAGTGCTTAAAGAAGCGGCTAAAATTGCCGATGATGCATTCCAGCATATTCTTGCGCATATTAAGCCTGGGGTCTCAGAACGCGCTGTTGCAAATGAGCTTGAATTTTTTATGCGAAATCAAGGGGCAGATTCTTCTTCTTTTGATATGATTGTCGCTTCAGGAACGAGATCTGCGCTTCCTCACGGGGTGGCAAGCGATAAAATCATCGAAAAAGGCGATATGGTTACACTTGATTTCGGCGCATACTACAAAGGATACTGTTCGGACCTTACGAGAACAATAGCTGTTGGCGAGCCAAACGAAAAGCTGAAAGAGATTTATTCCATCGTTCTTGAAGCGCAAAAATTGGCCTTAGAAAAAATCAAGCCTGGAATGTCTGGCAAAGAAGCCGATGCGATACCGAGAAATTATATCCGCGATCATGGGTATGGCAATTATTTTGGCCATTCGACAGGACATGGAATCGGATTGGATATCCATGAAGGTCCGACCCTTTCCACAAGAAGCACGCAATTGCTTGAAAAAGGCATGGTTGTAACGGTTGAACCCGGCATTTATATATCAGGAATCGGCGGCGTGAGAATTGAAGATGACATTGTTCTGACGGAACAAGGAAATGAACGATTGACTCATGCTCCAAAAGATCTAATCATTTTGTAAGTGCAATAGAGGAGGAACACGATGATTTCAGTAAATGATTTTAAAACAGGAGTAACGATTAAAGTTGATGGCGACATTTGGCAAGTGATGGAATTCCAGCATGTAAAACCAGGCAAAGGCGCGGCATTCGTTCGCTCAAAACTTCGAAATTTGCGAAATGGTTCCATTCAGGAAAAAACATTCCGGGCTGGAGAAAAAGTGGAAAGAGCGCACATAGAAACTCGCAAAATGCAATATTTGTATGCAAGCGGAGATACGCATACTTTTATGGACACGGAAACTTACGAGCAAACCGAATTGCCTGCTGCACAAATTGAACATGAATTGAAATTTCTGAAAGAAAATATGGAAGTGCATATCCGTTCGTATAATGGCGAAACGCTTGGCATTGAACTTCCGAACACCGTGCAGCTGAAAGTTGTTAAAACAGAGCCTGGCATCAAAGGGGATACAGCGAGCGGAGGTTCAAAGCCGGCAGAGCTGGAGACAGGCTACACGGTGCAAGTGCCGCTGTTTGTTAATGAAGGCGATACTGTCGTCATTGATACAGCAAAAGGGGAGTACGTTTCAAGGGCATAACAAAACAAGAAATATGGCTCAAAAGACTTTCTGCAAATGCGGGAAGTCTTTTTTTTATTGCTTTTTCATAGTCTTTAATACAAGCTCTCCAAAGAAGAAGAAAGGAAGACGGGCGATGAAGATGTTTCGCAGCTTTCAAACCTCTCTTGATCCCGGCTTGTTCGGTATGGTGCTGCTTCGATTCATTTCCTCCATGATTGAACTTTCTGCAGCGATTGCAATGTTCTATTTGAATGATGTCAGAAAAGCTTTAGTCATCAATTCGCTGTTAGCAGCAATAGGCCCAATCGTATTTATTGCAGCGACATCCATTGGGCTGATTAGTGTGGCAAACAGTGTTTCATTTGGAAAGCTGTTTCTCATTTTGATCGGCGTTGCTTTTATTCTAATTGGGATTTTAACGTAATGCGGGAAGGTATAATTTGTCCAATCGATCATAAAGTTTACTATACAGAAAAGCTGGCTCAATCCAGCAGATTGAGGGATAGTAATGGAAGAAATCTTTCATATTTTGCCTAATTCGATTCAATCGCTGTTAAAACAGACGTCTGATTCATTTTTGCAAAAAATTGAAGAAATCCGTGTTCGCGTTCATCGTCCATTGGAAATTATTGCGGAAGGAAAACCAATCTATCCAACAATCAATCAGAAACGATATGTTGCCACGATCGAAGACAGCGTCCACATCATCAACAAACTGAGCAATTATTCATTATACGCGTTTGAAGAAGAATTAAAACGAGGCTACATCACCATAAAAGGAGGGCATCGCGTCGGACTAGCCGGAAAAGTTGCGATTGAACACGGAAAAGTGAAAACGATTAAAGACATCAGTTCATACAATATTCGCATTGCAAGAGAAAAAATCGGCATCGCCGAGCCGTATATCCCTTATTTGTTTGAAAAAATGTGGCTTAACACATTGATCATCGGTGCCCCGCAAACAGGTAAAACGACATTGCTGAGAGATCTCGCAAGAACGGTCAGCTATGGGAGTCAAAGATTTGATGTGCCGCCGCAAAAGGTGGGCATCGTTGATGAACGCAGTGAAATCGCCGGATCTGTAAAAGGAATTCCCCAGCATGACCTTGGCTTCCGGGTAGATGTATTAGACGGCTGCCCAAAAGCAGAAGGGATCATGATGATGATTCGATCAATGAGCCCTGATGTCATCATTGTTGATGAAATTGGAAGAAAAGAAGATTGCGACGCAATTATTGAAGCGTTGAATGCAGGTGTGAAAATGATGATGACCATCCATGCGAACGGTTTGGAAGATTTGCATTTGCGCCCCATGCTGAAACCGATTATGGACAGTTTGATATTTGAACGGTTTATTGAACTAACACGAAATGAAACGCCGGGAATTATAAGAAAAATTCGCGATCAATATGGAAAAAATATCGCATTGCAAAAGGAACGAGTGCCATGAAGTGGCTTGGCGCATTATTAATCATTGTTGCTGCATCGTGGGCGGGGTATGCTGCGGCACTAAAATATCGCGAAAGAACAAGGCAAGTTCGCCAATTAAAAGTCGCACTCCAAACGTTGGAAGCAGAAATTGTATACAGCCTGACGCCGCTAAATGAAGCGGCAGAAAAAATTGCAGCGATGATTACATTCCCGGTTTCGGAATTTTTCTTCACTTTTTCAAATAAACTGTCTGAGGGAAACGCGAGCGTCCCTGAAGCTTGGAATGCATCATTAAATGAAATAAAACCTCTCATGTGTTTAGAAAAAAATGAATTGGAAATTTTAAAGCAATTTGGCGCGACACTTGGACAACATGATCGCGAGCATCAGCAAAAGCAAATTCGCTTAGCCCTTCTTCACTTGGAAAAAGAAGAAGCAGAAGCAAAAGATGAACAGCTGAAATATGAAAAAATGACGAAAAGTTTAGGATTATTGGGAGGTTTGCTCATTGTCATTTTGTTAATATGACGAGATGGTGTGCGATGGAGGGGAAACAATGGCAAATGACATCAATATGATTTTTCAAATTGCCGGCATTGGAATTGTCGTTGCGATGCTACATACCGTTTTAAAGCAAATGGGGAAAGAAGAATATGCCCATTGGGTGACACTGATTGGATTTATCGTCGTTTTATTTATTGTAATTTCGATTTTGGATGATTTATTTCATAAAATCAGGGGAGTTTTTCTATTTAGAAGTTAGGAGGTGTTGGCGATTGAAGTCATGCAAATCACTGGACTCGGCTTAATCGCAACTTTCCTAATCTTGATTTTACAGGAGCAAAAGCCGGCTTTTGCTCTTGCAGTTACGGTAATTGTTGGTTCAGTCATTTTTATTTTCCTCATTGATCCGATTCAAGAAATTTTTCAGCTGCTTAACAAACTGGCTTCGGATGCAAACATTAACGTTGTCTATGTTGAAACCATATTAAAAATTATCGGAATTGCCTACATTGCGGAATTTGGCGCGCAAATTACAAAAGATGCAGGGCAAGGAGCAATTGCTTCAAAAATCGAACTGGCAGGAAAAATCATTATTCTTGGTTTAGCTATTCCAATATTAAAAGTGATTATCGAAACCGTGCTAAACTTATTGCCTGCTTGACATACCGGAGGTTCCACGATGGAATTTGTACGGTCAAACCATCAAAAAGAAAAAAATCAATGCAAGAAGCTAATCATTTCCATCATGATTGCTATGCTCGCTTTTCTTTTTGCTGTTCAAGCCAGTGCAAATGAACCGGACGGGAATTCAGTTGAAGCCATTGAAAATACGCATGATGAAGCCTTTGATTCGCTCGTTCATGAACAAATGGATTCGCTCGAATTAGAAAATATTAAAAAGTTTTGGGACAGCATCGCAACGGAATACGGAGGATTTTTGCCTGAAAGCCAAAAAGTCTCATTTCTTGATTTTGTGAAAGGGGACAAGTCTTTCTCTTTCCAGCAATGGCTAATCGGAGGATTAAAATTTCTATTTTACGAATTGATCGCAAACGGTAAGCTGCTCGGAACATTGATTTTACTCGCTGTGTTTGCTGCAGTGCTGCAAACGATACAAAATGCCTTCGAATTCCATACGGTAAGCAAAGTTGCATATTCCATTACATTCATGGTGCTGATAATTATCGCTTTAAATAGTTTTCATATCGCTGTGACCTATGCCGAAGAAGCGATTCAAAACATGATGAATTTTATGATTGCGCTGATTCCGCTGCTGTTAGCGCTCCTTGCTTCGCTTGGAAATCTCGCATCGGTTGGTTTTTTTCATCCAATGATTGTTTTTCTGATCAATACGAGCAGTTTGTTAATTGTAAAACTCGTGCTTCCATTGCTCTTTTTATCTGCCATTTTGCTTGTCGTCAGCTCTTTGACGGAGCATTACAAAGTCACAAAACTTGCAAATTTATTGAGAAACGTTGGATTGGGCATTTTAGGCGTTTTTTTTGCAATCTTTTTAGGCGTCATTTCCATTCAAGGGGCTTCGAGCGCCGTTGCAGACGGCGTAACCATTCGAACCGCAAAATTTTTTGCCGGAAACTTCATCCCGGTTGTCGGCAGAATGTTTACAGATGCTACAGATGCGATCATGAGCGCATCGCTTCTGTTAAAAAATATGATTGGACTGGCAGGTGTCGTCATTTTGCTTCTGCTGGCATTTTTTCCAGCAGTAAAAGTGCTTGCAATTTCATTAATTTTTCACATTGCCGGTGCAATCTTGCAGCCATTGGGCGCCGGTCCGATTGTTGAAAGCTTGGACGTCATCGGAAAAAGCATTTTGTATATTTTTGTTGCTTTAGCAGTCGTATCATTTATGTTTTTTCTCACCATTACAATCATGATTGGAATCGGGAATGCCGCGTATATGATGCGATAGTGGGGGCGAAAGAATGCAAGCATTGAATGAGTGGGTTGGAAATATCGTTATTTTTATATTGGTGGCCGTTATTTTGGAATTGCTTGTTCCGAATACCCAGCTGCAAAAATATGTAAAGATGGTTGTCGGTTTATTGCTTATTCTTTTGCTGCTCTCGCCTTTGCTAAAGATTTTTTCGATTGAACCCGAGCAGATTTTTGAATCGATGAAAACTGAACAAACGGTTTCAAAAGATATTTTAGAAAAAAACATGAATAAACAGAAAAATGAAATACAAGCCGCCCAGTCTGCATATATTGAAGAACAAATGGCTGTCCAATTGAAACGACAAGTAGAAGAGGAGTTGATGAAACGCTATGAGTTAACAATTGAGCAACTGGCCATTCAATTTGATTCGGATCTGCACCAGAATGATGTCAATATTCGATCGATTCACGTTGTCTTGAATAACAGCAATGACAATCATGTGAAAAAAGTGGAACGAGTAAAAAAAGTAAAGGTTCGCAGTGAACGCAATCAGCGTTTACAAGAAAACACTGAAAATCAACGGGAACAAGACGTGAAAGCTTTTTTAGCAGAGAAATGGGAAATAGAACAGAAAAAACTCATTATTGACATAGATGGAAGGGAACGTTCGTGAAAAAGGAAGATGTAAAAAACCATTTCAAGCAGTTGCTGCAGCCGAAAGGAAACAAACAACAGCATAAAAAATTAAACCATTATTTTTATCTGCTTATTGGCGCAGGCATTTTAATAATGATCTTGAGCAATATCGGTTCACCTTTTCAATCAGACGGCAACCATCTTGCTGCCATTGACTCGGGATCAGAAGCTGTAGATGAAGAAGCTGCTGCCAACCCTTCTTCGGGTCCTTCCTCTATTGTTGAATATGAAAAATATTATGAATCGCAGCTGAAAGAAATTTTAGCAGAAGTCATTGGCGTATCGAACGTTTCCGTCAAAGTGAACATCGCATCGACTGAAAAGAAAATTCACGAAAAAAATAGAAGCAACGAAAAACAAGTAACAGAAGAAAGAGATCAAGAAGGTGGAACACGAACGATTGAAAGCCACACCATTGATGAACAAGTCGTCATTACAAGAGATGGAGATAATGACAAGCCGATTGTCATTGGCAGCGAAAAGCCAAAAGTGACAGGAGTGATTGTCGTTGCACAAGGAGCTGAACAGATGGCTGTAAAACAACAGATTATTGAAGCCGTTACGCGATTTCTTCATGTCCCCAGCCATCAAGTTTCTGTGTTGCCTAAAAAAATAAAGGAGGAGTAAAGATGGTTTTAAAAAAACAAACAGCTTGGCTCTTGACGATGTTAAGTTTAATTATTGTTTTATCTGTTTATTATATTTTTTCATCAGGAGAGTCACCGGCAAATGTCGCATATATGGATGATGACGAAGAAGAAGTGGCGCAATCTGCTGATGATGCTGATGAAGCGGAAACAGCAGAAGACCGTGCAGAGGAAATCGATGAACAAGAAGATGTCGAAAGCACAGCGACTTCAAGTGATGAAACTTTCGCCGCTTTGCGGATAAAAATCAACGAAGCGCGCGACAAACAGCTTCAACAATATCAGGAAGTGGTTGCGTCTGGAGAAATATCCGCAGAAATGAAAAGTGAAGCGTATGCAAAAATGGAGAGGCTCAATGACCAGTCGAAACAAATCAGCGTTTTGGAAAGTTTGCTCTCAAACCAATTTGGATTTGAAGATGTCATTGTCAATCCGATCGATGAAAGAAACTTCAATGTTATCGTCAAAGCGGAATCTTTATCGAATAAAGAAGCGAATGAAATCATGCGAAAAACCGTTGAACATCTAGGCGAAGGCGTTATAACAGTTGAATACACGAATTGAGCCAGGGACTCACCTTGGCTTTTATTTATGAAAGTGAACTATAAAATGTAAAATGCTTATGCTATAATGATCCAAGAATTTCAACAAACATTCAAAACACAAAAAGTTGAATTCACGCGCACGCACACACACGATTGATAGCATTGAAGGGGTGAATATGATGTTTAAAATACAGGAAATTCGGGAAATTATCCGTTTAATTGATCAATCATCGATTAATGAATTTACATTTGAAAATGAAGGCACGATCATCAAGCTAAAAAAGAATCATGGAGCCATTTCATCGGAACCGATTCAAAAAACAGAGAATGAACAAATCAATCAAAACCCAGCAGTGCAAATGCAAAAGAAAACTGTTGAATCGCCTGCGGCGGCAGAAAAACAAGAAGCGCCTCAAAAAGAAGTGGCTCCTCAAGCAAACCATGATGCAAACTTAGTAAAAATTGAATCGCCAATGGTCGGCACTTTTTATGCCGCACCTTCTCCCGACGATCCGCCATACGTACAAGTGGGCGATAAAGTGGAAGAAGATTCAATCGTTTGCATTGTTGAAGCGATGAAGCTTTTTAATGAAATCGAAGCGGAAGTGAAAGGTGAAATTGTTGAAATTCTCGTTGAAAATGGACAACTTGTTGAATACGGTCAACCGTTATTTCTCGTGAAACCAGAGTAAGGGGATACAGAAGCATGAAAATAAAAAAAGTGTTAATTGCAAATCGCGGCGAAATTGCCGTTCGAATTATTCGGGCGTGCAAAGAGCTTGGCATTGAAACGGTTGCAGTCTATTCACAAGCTGATAAAGATGCATTGCATGTCCGTTTGGCTGATGAAGCGTATTGCATTGGTCCAACGGCATCAAAAGACAGCTATTTAAATTATACAAATGTCATGAGCATTGCAACTTTAACCGGCGTTGATGCCATACATCCAGGCTACGGCTTTTTAGCTGAAAATGCTGATTTTGCAGAAATCTGCAGAGAATGCAACATTGCGTTTATCGGCCCCAGTCCTGAAGCCATTTCGAAAATGGGAACGAAAGATGTTGCGCGGGCAACGATGAAAAAAGCAGGCGTCCCAATTGTGCCTGGCTCAGACGGAATTATTCAAAACGCGGATGAAGCGATTGCGATTGCGAAAAAAATCGGCTACCCCGTCATCATTAAAGCGACAGCCGGGGGGGGCGGCAAAGGCATACGTGTTGCATACAATGATGAAGAGCTGGTGAAAGGAATTGCAATTACGCAGCAGGAAGCTGAAACCGCTTTTGGCAATCCAGGGGTGTATATCGAAAAGTACATAGAAGATTTTCGCCATGTAGAATTTCAAGTGCTTGCCGACAACTATGGAAATGCCATTCATCTTGGTGAACGAGATTGTTCAATACAGCGCCGGCTGCAAAAACTAGTCGAAGAAACGCCATCTCCAGCGCTCGATGAAGAAAAAAGGAAAGAAATGGGTGAAGCCGCTGTTCGCGCTGCAAAAGCTGTGAACTATTCAGGAGCGGGAACCATTGAATTTATTTACGATCGAGATGGAAATTTTTATTTCATGGAAATGAATACGCGAATTCAAGTTGAACATCCTGTTACTGAAATGGTGACTGGCGTTGATCTGATTAAACAGCAAATCTTAATCGCGGCTGGAGCAAAGCTTTCGCTAAAACAGGAAGACATCACCTGGAATGGCTGGTCGATCGAATGCAGGATCAACGCAGAGGATCCAGATAAAAAATTTATGCCTTCTCCCGGAAAAGTCGAGATGTATTTGCCGCCTGGAGGTTTTGGCGTGCGCGTTGACTCTGCGGTTTATCCCGGGTATGAAATCTCACCATTTTATGATTCGATGGTTGCTAAATTAATCACACACGGTTCAACGCGCGAAGAAGCGATTGCAAAAATGAAACGCGCGCTCGAAGAATTCATTATCGAAGGCGTTAAAACAACCATCCCATTTCATATAAAATTGTTAAGCCATGAAAAATTCATTGAAGGCGATTTTAATACAAAGTTCCTGGAGCTGTATGATTTAACTGATAAAGCGGATAAAGAGGTGGCAAAACAAAATGAGCAGCGGAAATTATGAATCAGACACACTCGGAAAAGTTGAAATCTCTCCAGAAGTCATTGAAGTCATTGCTGCAATTGCTGCATCAGAGGTTGAAGGAGTAGCAGCAATGCGCGGAAATTTTGCGACTGGAGTTGCGGAAAAGCTCGGGAGAAAATCCCACCGCAAAGGAGTAAAAGTGGATCTTACAGATCACGGCATCGTTTTAGACGTATACGTTGTAGTTGAATACGGCTATTCCATTCCAGCCGTCGGCCAAGAAATTCAATCAAACATCCGGCAAGAACTGCATAACATGACCGCACTCGACGCCAATGAGATCAACATTCACGTTGTTGGCATTCAATTTGAACATAAAGATCGCAGCCTCAGTGAAGATTATTAAAAATCAAAGGGCGCCCCGCCGTTCCTTTGATTTTTTATCATTCAGCCAGACATTGACTCAACTTTTCGCATAGCGATTGCTCCTCATTGTTAAACCAAGCAAAGGAGAAAACCCAGGTGAACAGAAGAACTGCACGCGAAAAAACCATACAGGTTTTGTTTCAAAATGATGTTAGCAAGATTGATGTTGATGAGGCAAAAACATTTGTTTTGCAAAATCAGCAAACGAATCCTTTTTTTGAGCGATTGGTCAATGGAACAATGGCCCGCTTAGATGAAATCGATCGCTTGATCAAAAACAATCTTGAAAACTGGAGTTTTGATCGAATCGCAAATGTTGAACGAGCCATTTTGCGTTTAGCTGTTTATGAATTGAAATACGAAGATGAAATTCCGAAAAGTGTAACGATCAACGAAGCCATTGAACTTGCAAAAACATTTGGCAGCGAAGAGTCGAGCCGTTTTATCAATGGAGTATTGTCAAAAATTATGGAGGATATAGAAAATGACAGCACAAATCATTAATGGCAAAGAGCTATCAAAGAAAAAACGAGAAGAAATGAAGAGAGAAGTGGAAATGCTGAAGCAGCAAGGCATCACACCCGGACTAGCGGTAATTATCGTAGGAAATGATCCTGCTTCGCAAACCTATGTCAGAGGAAAACAGCGCGCTTGCGAAGAAATTGGCATCCGCTCCCTTTTGATCGAAATGGATGAACATGCTTCAGAAGAGCAATTGCTAGCTAAAATTGATGAATTGAACAACGATGATTCCATCGATGGCATTCTAGTGCAATTGCCATTGCCGGAACAAATTAATGAGCAAGCCGTCATCGAAAGAATCTCGCCAAACAAAGATGTTGATGGTTTTCATCCAATCAATATCGGAAAAATGATGACGGGCCAAGATTGCTTTCTTCCTTGCACGCCGCATGGAATCATCGAAATGGTTAAATCAAATGAAATCGATATCCAGGGAAAACATGTCGTTGTTGTCGGCCGAAGCAACATCGTCGGCAAACCGGTCGGCCAGCTGTTTTTAAATGAACATGCAACGGTAACGTATTGCCATTCAAGAACAAAAGATTTAAAAGCATACACTTCTCAAGCTGACATATTAATTGCAGCAGCAGGCAAGCAGCATTTAATTCAAAAAGAGCATGTGAAGCAAGGTGCGACGGTAATTGATGTTGGCATTCATCGTTTGGAAGATGGTTCATTGACGGGCGATGTTCACTTTGAACAAGTGAAAGAAAAAGCGGCCTACATTACGCCAGTTCCTGGAGGAGTTGGTCCGATGACTATTACGATGCTTCTGCATAATACGATTTTATCTGCAAAGCGATTTCGCAAATAACTAAGGAACGTGATTCAGTTGACTGAAGAACGCTATCTCACGATTACCGCATTGACACGGTATATCAAACGCCAATTTGAACGCGATTCATTATTAAATAATGTATGGGTTCGCGGTGAAATTTCAAATTTTAAACAGCACTCGCGGGGGCATATGTATTTTACCTTAAAGGATGAACATGCAAGAATTCAAACAGTCATGTTTTCAACGCACAATCGCGCTTTGCAATTCCGGCCGGAAGATGGAATGAAAGTGCTCGCCCGCGGGGATGTTTCGGTTTATGAACCGTACGGACAATACCAGCTTTACGTCAAAGAAATGCAGCCTGATGGAATTGGCGCGCTTTTTCTAGCTTTTGAAGAGCTGAAGAAAAAACTTGAAAAAGAAGGCTTGTTTGCCAATGAAATAAAAAAGCCATTGCCGCGATTTCCTAAAGAGATAGGCGTCATCACTTCAAAAAATGGCGCTGCTGTCCGCGATATTATTACGACCATTAAACGGCGTTTTCCGATTGCAAAAATTACCTTGTTCCCAGTTGACGTTCAAGGCGACTTTGCAGCTCCATCGATCGCAAAAGCCATTGAAATGGCCAACCGATTGAATCAGCATGATGTTTTAATTGTCGGGCGCGGCGGAGGGTCCATTGAAGATTTATGGCCATTTAACGAAGAAATTGTTGCTCGCAGCATTCATGCTTCAACCATTCCGATTATATCGGCAGTGGGGCATGAGACCGATGTGACGATTGCCGATTTCGTTGCAGACCAGCGCGCAGCGACGCCGACAGCAGCTGCAGAAATCGCTGTCCCTATGCTTCATGAGTTGGTTGAAAAAGTTTATGAACGCCAATTTCGGCTCATCCGCGCAATGAAAAATAAACTGGAGATTGAAAAAAAACGATTGGCATACTTGCAGTCTTCGTATGCTTTTCGATATCCGCCGCAGCTTGTCAGACAAAAAAATCAAGACTTGGACCGTTTGCTGGATCGGCTGAGACGCGTGATGAAAACCCAAATGGAAGCGAAATTTGAAAAATGGAAATCCATCGATCAGCAGCTTCGCGGCAAACATCCAAAACAATTGCTGATTAAAACAAAAGAACATCGTTTGCAGCTGGCGCATCGGCTGATTCGCGCAACGAAACAGCGCCATAAAGAAAGCGTTATGCTTTTTCAAAAAAATATTTCTAAACTTTCAGCGTTAAGCCCATTAAATATTATGGAAAGAGGCTACAGCTTCGTTACGAAAGACGAAAAAATTATCAATTCAATTAAAAATGTGCAATTAGGCGATATAATTCAAGTGCATTTAAAAGACGGCCAGCTCGATTGCCATGTTTGGGGAATGGAGGAATCGAAACGTGAGGGACAAACAAAACTCTCCTAAATCATTTGAACAAGAGATGGAAGAGCTTGAAGCGATCGTAGAGCGCCTGGAGGATGGCGAAGTGACGCTGGAAGAAGCGATGTCGCTGTTTAAAAGAGGAATGGAGTTGTCAAAAAGCTGCCACGACAAACTGCAATCTTTTGAAAAGCAGCTGGATCAAATGATCGATGAAGACGGGGAAATTGTTCCCCTGCAAATTCAGGAGGAAGAATGAGCGTACAGCATAACGAGATGAATACAACCGATTTAGCCATCATGAGGGAAAAAATAAATAAACAGCTTGAAGCATTAATTTTAAGATTGAAAGCGCCAAAAATATTAATCGAAGCCATGGCATACTCCCTTTCTGCCGGGGGAAAGCGGATTCGGCCAATCTTGCTCCTTACAACGTTGGAAGCGTTTGGAAAAAAGATGGACAAAGGATTGAATGTTGCATGCGCGATCGAATTGCTGCACACGTATTCATTGATTCATGATGATTTGCCGGCAATGGATGATGATGATTTTAGAAGAGGAAAACCGACCAATCATAAAGTTTTTGGCGAAGCCAATGCGATCCTGGCTGGAGACGCCCTTTTAACATACAGTTTTGAATTGATTTCATCCATCGATGAACCGCATGTTACAAATGAGATGAAAATCGAACTGATTCAGCGGCTGGCAAAAGCAGCCGGCGCCGAAGGAATGGTTGGTGGACAAACAGAAGATTTAATCGCTGAAAACGATCCTTCGTTAACCGTTGAAAAATTGGAAAACATTCATTACAACAAAACAGGAAAACTGATTATTTATTCAATTGCAGCCGGCGCGATCTTGGCGGGCGCCACGGAAGAGCAGTTGACGCAGCTCGAACAATTTGGGTACCATTTGGGAATCGCTTTTCAAATTAAAGATGACATTTTAGATGTTGAAGGCGACAGCAAAAAAATGGGCAAGCCAGTCGGAAGCGATCAATTGAATGAAAAAAGCACATACCCCGCATTATTAACAATGGAAGGCGCAAAAAGAAAATTGACCGATCACCTGCAGCATAGTTTGCGCTATTTAGAAAAAGCGAAAATCAATCATGACAAACTGAAGCAACTTGCTTTATACAGCATCAACCGGGAAAACTGACTTCAAAGCAAAGCATGAACGGACAGTTGAAAGCATAATCATCCAAGGAAAGCAAAACTTTAAATTGAGCGGCCTCCACCCGCGGGTGCAGCAATTGCCAGCATGATTTTCTGCAAGCGCCGACTGGCGCTTCATCCGCTTTTTCGAAGAAGAAAAGATTATCATTAATCGCCATCTCGGTGAAATGCGCTTTGCAAGCGCACCGAATTCCCGCACGGATTGTTTGAGGAAAATGGATGGCGATTGTCCGAAACCAGCCAAAATCAATAAATGAAAAAAGCCTGCCGTTATCACATTTGTGTTAGCGGCTCTTTTTCCATTGGAATGGCGAAATGGCGATGTGGTTCATCCTCTTCTTTTTTGTATTGTACTTATAGGGGCACTTTTTGATATGATTGGTATAGCTGCAGCAGATGCAAAATAATTTATTGCAAAATGGCTGCAATGAGGCTGAAAAAGTTTGCTGCAAACGTGCAATATTCAGCTTTCAGGAAAATGGCATGGCAAGTTTTTGCAGCGAAATCAGCGGAAGAAATGCCGCCGCTGCAATTGTGAGCGAACGAACGGCTCTTGTTTTTATTGTTAATGAACTGTCGTTGCAGCCACAGCAGCCAGAAGAATGCGCTAGGGGATATGCATGCCCATCATGCGGCTTTCATGCCGAAAAATTTTTCTATATACTAGAAACAAACTTAGCGTCAATAAGATTCGGCTGCTTACAATTTGAAAAGGCAGAAAACGTAATGGAAGCGAGGACAAGCGAATGGATTTAAGAATGATTCAAGATCCATCATTTTTAAAAAATTATTCGAATAAGGAATTAACGGCGCTAGCCGATAAGATACGCACATTTTTAATTGAAAAGCTTTCCGTTACCGGCGGACATTTAGGCCCCAATTTGGGCGTTGTCGAACTGACGCTTGTTCTTCATAAAATGTTCGACAGTCCGAAAGACAAAATTATTTGGGATGTTGGCCATCAAAGCTATGTTCATAAAATTTTGACTGGTCGCGCCGATCAGTTTGATACATTGCGGCAATACAAGGGGTTGTCGGGTTTCCCGAAGCGGAATGAAAGCGAACACGACATTTGGGAAACCGGGCATAGCTCGACCTCATTGTCAGCAGCAATGGGCATGGCTATCGCAAGGGATTTGCGCGGGACTGACGAACACATTATTGCAGTCATCGGAGACGGCGCATTAACGGGCGGCATGGCATTGGAAGCTTTAAATCACATCGGCGATGAAAAGAAAAAGCTCATTGTCGTGCTTAACGATAATGAAATGTCCATTGCTCCGAATGTCGGCGCTCTGCACAATTTGCTCAGCCGAATGAGAACAGCTGGAAAATATAACAAAGCAAAAGATGACATTGAATATTTGATGAAAAAAATTCCAGCCTTTGGCGGAAAGATTGCTGCAGCTGCGGAACGCGTAAAAGACAGCTTTAAATACCTGCTCGTTCCGGGCATGTTTTTTGAAGAACTTGGCTTTAAATATTTAGGCCCTGTCGATGGGCATAACTTTGATGATTTAATTGAAAATTTTACGTATGCCAAAAAAACTGACGGACCGGTTCTTCTTCATGCAGTAACAAAAAAAGGAAAAGGCTATTCGCCAGCTGAAAATGACAAAATTGGCACGTGGCATGGGCTGGGTCCATACAAAATTGAAAGCGGCGAAGTCATTAAACAAGCGAGTTCAGGACCAAGCTACAGCAAGGTGGTCAGTGAAACGCTGCGAAAGATGGCCAGAACAGACGATAAAATTGTAGTCATCACACCCGCAATGACAGTTGGTTCAAAATTAGAAGGGTTTCAAGAAGAATTTCCCGACCGGCTTTTTGATGTGGGAATTGCAGAACAGCACGCCGTTACGATGGCAGGCGGTTTGGCGATCGACAATATGAAACCTGTTTTGGCTATTTATTCAACATTTTTGCAGCGCGGATACGACCAGCTTGTTCACGACGTATGCAGACAAAATCTAAATGTCGTTTTTGCTGTCGATCGCGCTGGCTTCGTTGGAGCAGACGGTGAAACACACCACGGGGTATTTGATATTAACTTTATGCGTCATATCCCGAATTTAACCATTTTAATGGCAAAAGATGAAAATGAATTGCAGCATATGATTTATACGGCCGTACAGCATAAAGGGCCAATCGCGGTAAGATTTCCGCGTGGAAATGGAATGGGCGTAAAAATGGATGAACAATTGAAAACCATTCCAATCGGCAAATGGGAAATCATGCGTGAAGGCGCTGATGTTGCATTGCTCTCGTTTGGCCCCATGCTCCAAGAAGTTCTGAAAGCAGCTGACGAAATGGAAAAATTAGGGATTTACGCGCGCGTGATCAATGCGCGAAGCATTAAACCTTTAGACGAAGAAATGCTTTTACAGTTGGGAAAAGAAAACATTCCCATTGTAACGGTAGAAGAAGCAGCTTTGCCAGGCGGTTTCGGCAGTGCTGTTCTAGAATTTTTAAACAGCCAAAAATTATCGGCAACTGTTGAACGGCTTGGAATTCCGGACCGATACATTGAACATGGCAGCGTATCTGAATTGCTTGCCGAAGTCGGATTAACGAAAGAAAAGATCGTTGAGAGAGTGGAAGCGATGGTGCAAAAACATTTGAGGGCTTTAAAAAATGGCTGAAAAACAAAGAATCGATGTCCTTCTTGTTAAAAAAGGGCTTTTTGATTCTCGTGAACAAGCGAAGCGAGCCGTTATGGCAGGCTTAGTTTACATTGGACATCAACGTGTGGACAAGCCGGGATATAAAGCGAGCATTGACGATAACATCATTATCAAAGGCGAAAGACAAAAATATGTCAGCCGAGGCGGATATAAGCTTGAAAAAGCGCTTCAGGAGTTTCATTTAGATGTGCGCGGCGCCGTTGCTCTTGATATTGGAGCTTCCACGGGCGGGTTTACCGATTGCCTGCTCCAGCATGGCGCACGAAAAGTTTATGCGGTAGACGTTGGCTACAACCAGCTGGCCTGGAAATTAAGGCAGGATGAACGAGTCATTGTTAAGGAACGCTATAATTTCCGGCATGCCAAACCGGAAGATTTCCAAGCTGAATCGCCGACTTTTGCCGTCATTGACGTTTCATTTATTTCGCTAAAGCTTATTCTGCCTCCTTTGACAAAGATTATTGATAAAAACAGCGAGGTTGTTGCATTAATAAAACCGCAATTTGAAGCAGGGAAAGCTGACGTTGGAAAAAAAGGCATCGTTCGCGATGCAAATATACACAACCGGGTTTTAGAAGAAATCATTGAATTTTCTAAAGACATTGGATTTGCCGTTTCAGGGCTGACCTATTCTCCCATCACCGGCGGAGACGGAAATATTGAATTTTTAATTTGGCTGAGCTGGAAATCGAAAAAAACGCCAATTCTTCCTTCGCCAACAACCGTCGTCAAGCAAGCGCATCAACAGCTGCGGCGGGATAAGCAAATGAGGTGAGAACAATGACGAAAGGGCAGCGTCATATAAAAATTAGAGAAATCATAACAAAAAATGAAATCGAAACCCAAGACGAACTCGTCCATGCATTAAAACAAGCCGGATTTAATGTCACTCAAGCAACCGTATCAAGAGATATAAAAGAACTGCACTTAGTGAAAGTTCCTCTCCCTGACGGGCGCTATAAATACAGCTTGCCTGCAGATAACCGCTTTAATCCATTGCAGAAGCTTAAAAGATCGCTTCCAGACTGTTTTGTTAATATTGATTATGCAAATCATTTTGTCGTTTTAAAAACATTGCCTGGAAATGCGAATGCGATTGCTGCGTTAATCGATAATTTAGAATGGGACGAAATCATGGGAACGATCAGCGGCGATGACACGATTTTAATTGTATGCCGCAATGAAAAGCATAGCAAAACCGTTAAAAATCGTTTTTTGCAAATGCTGTGAAATAAGGTGTGAAAACGATGCTAGCCGAACTGTCGATCAAAAATTTTGCAATCATTGATCAGCTGTCTTTATCATTTGAAGATGGTTTAACCGTGTTTACCGGTGAAACCGGCGCTGGAAAATCGATCATTATTGACGCCATTCAGCTGTTGGCCGGCGGCAGAGGTTCTGCAGAATTTGTGCGCTACGGTGAAAAAAAAGCGGAAATTGAAGGATTGTTTTTTGTTAATCGCGATCATCGCGCCGTTTCGCTTTTATCTGAACATGGCATTGAAACAGCAGACGGCGCCATCATCCTGCAGCGTGACATTTCAAAAACTGGAAAAAGCATTTGCCGAATCAATCACAAACTGGTGACATTGGCAATTTTGCGCTCTGTTGGCCGAATGTTGATTGACATCCACGGCCAGCATGAACATCAAAGCTTAATGGATAAAGAAAACCACCGTGCGCTGCTTGATGATTTTGGAAAAGATTCCATTGAACCCGTTTTAACGGAATATGAAAAATTATTTGACAGCTATCACGCATTAAAACAAAAACAGAATAGCCTGTTGGAAAATGAACAGCAAATGGCTCACCGTCTGGATTTAATCAAATATCAATTAAACGAAATTCGCAATGCCAATATAACGATTGACGAAGACCGGCAATTGGAAAAAGAAAAACTGAAACTGTCTAATTTTGAAAAGTTGTATGACGCTTTGGGCAGTGCGCATGAAGCTTTGTCACAAGAAAATGGCGGATTGTTTTGGATTGCGGACGCCATGAAAGAAATGGAGAATGTCAGCACATTCGATCCCCAGCTGAATGCGATTTACGAAGCGATCTTGAACAGCTATTACGTGCTGGAGGATGCTGCTTTCCAAATTAAAGATAAATGGGACGCGCTTGAATATGATCCCGAACGTCTAAATGCCATCGAAAACCGTTTAAATCAAATCTCAGAGCTAAAACGCAAATATGGGGAAACGATCGAAGAGATTGTGAACTACGCGGACAAAATCGAAGAGGAACTGGAGACGCTCGCCAATCGGGAGCAGCATCTGGAAAAAATTGATAAAGAGCTGCAGGAAGTGAAGCGCCAGTTGCAATCAACCGGCGAAAAACTGCGCTCGGTCCGCAAGCAAGTGGCAAAAACATTGACAGCGTATATTCAAAAAGAATTAAAATCATTATACATGGATAAAACAAGAATCAACATTCAGTTTACTCCTTTAAACACATTTTCAAAAAACGGGTTAGACGAAATTGAATTTTTTATTTCTACAAATCCAGGAGAACCATTAAAACCGCTCGTTAAAATTGCCTCTGGAGGAGAACTTTCGCGCATTATGCTTGCACTGAAATCGATTTTTTCGAATCATGAAGAAACGACTTCAATCATTTTCGATGAAGTGGATACAGGCGTTGGAGGACGAGTTGCGCAAGCGATGGCTGAAAAAATCCAAAAACTCTCCTTAACATCGCAAGTGTTTTGCATTACGCATTTGCCGCAAGTTGCCGCTATTGCCGACCATCATTTGTTTATATCAAAACACACGACAAAAGACAACCGCACCACTACAAAAGTTGTTCAATTGACGGACGATGAAAAAGTGCAAGAAATTGCCAGAATGATTTCAGGCGTGAAAATGACCGATTTAACAAAACAGCATGCTGAAGAATTGATTGAACTTGCTGCAAATATAAAACAGCATTCCAGAAAAGCTATCCAATAAAGGGATAGCTTTTCTTCTTTGCGTTGTTATAATAAATCGCTGCAAAGTTAAATATAAGAATGCAGCCATGATGGAGGTGTGGATAAGAAGCGAGGAGAGTGAATGGATGAAAATGGAAAAATTAAGAAAAATATTCGGAACAATTCTCCTTAGTTTCTTAATTGGAATTGTTTTTATCGAGCCATTTCAATCCTTTTTGAAGCTGCCGAATGAAATAAGGCTTTTTCAAAATGAAGAAATGACGTTTACAAATTTGCCTGCAGCTGCAAAAGTGATGAGCAGTGAAAATAAGGCGGCGCTAACTTCAAAAAGGGTTTCAAATAAATCAAAAACGACAGTAAAAGGAATCGAACCCGGCAATGATCGTGTAACCGTTCAAGCAGGGAATTTTCCAATTAAAAAAATGAACGTAAGTGTACTGCCCAGTTTGCGCGTCAAACTTGGCGGCCAATCTGTCGGCGTAAAATTAAATACGTATGGCGTTCTAGTCGTCGGTCATCATCTTATCGACACAAAAAATGGAGAAACATCGCCAGGTGAAAAAGCTGGAATTGAAGTGGGCGATGTAATTTTAAAAATAAACGGAAAAGAGATCAAACAAATGACTGATCTTGCTCCGTACATTGAAAAAGCAGGAAAAACAGGAGAAAAATTGCATTTAACGATTTTACGCGAAAATCAGCAATTTGAAAAAACGGTAAAACCTGTACAAGAATTAAATAAAAAAGCTTATCGAATTGGGTTATATATTCGTGATTCTGCCGCAGGCATCGGAACATTGACGTTTTACCATCCCGAGTCAAAAAAATATGGCGCATTGGGTCATGTGATTTCAGATATGGATACGAAAAAACCGATTGTTGTCAACAAAGGTCAAATCCTAAGCTCTTCAGTATCTGCAATCGAAAAAAGCAGCAACGGCCATCCTGGCGAAAAAGTCGCTCAATTTAAAAATGAACAGCCGCTCGGAACAATAACGAAAAACAGCCCTTTTGGAATTTTTGGCCAGTTGAATAAACCGTTGAATAATGGCGTAATGGACGAGTTAGTGCCCGTTGCTTTGCCGCATGAAGTCAAAGAAGGGCCGGCTAAAATTTTAACGGTATTGGAAGGAGATAAAGTCGAGGCTTTTGATATTGAAATCATCAGCTCTGTAAATCAAAAATTTCCAGCTACAAAAGGGATGGTTATTAAAATCAAAGACGAGAAGCTGCTGAACAAAACCGGGGGAATTGTTCAAGGCATGAGCGGAAGCCCCATCATTCAAAACGGAAAGTTAATTGGAGCTGTCACCCATGTGTTTGTAAATGATTCAACAAGCGGGTACGGCGTCCACATTGAATGGATGTTAAAAGAAGCTGGAATTGACTTGCTTCAAAACAACACCGCAAAACGCATGGCAAGCTGACCGATGCTTGCTATGCGTTTTTTTTTAAAAAACAGGTAGAACATTTTGTCTGCATCCCATGATGATATTCGACAAAAAGCGAAAATGTTTTTGGAAAGCTGACAGGCAAGGTCGAAAAAAAAAGAGAAAAAAAAGTAAATTAAGACTTTATAGAATTTTTTACGTGTTATAATAAAACAGTGAAGGAAAAATATCCCTTTATAAAAAATTTTGAAAGATCTGATAAAAAAGAGGAGGAATTTCATGTTTGAAAAAATCAAAGTAGGAATGGCTGATGACAATCGGGAAGTGGTGCATCTCATTGAAGAGTATTTATCGTCTCAACAAGATATAGAAGTCGTGGGCGTAGCATACAATGGCTTGGAATGCCTGCAGATGATTGACGAAAAAAAACCTGATGTCCTGCTTCTAGATATTATTATGCCGCATATGGATGGCTTAGGCGTCCTTGAAGAAATTCGCAATCGTGGAACATATTTTCCGAATGTTATTATGCTTACTGCTTTCGGCCAGGAAGACGTTACAAAAAAAGCTGTTGAACTCGGTGCAGATTATTTTGTTTTAAAACCATTTGATATGGAAAACTTAATCAATCATATCCGAGAGATTAACGGAAAACCTTCAGAAGTGATAAAAAAATCACCAGGCGCCATGCATGCTCAGCATGAAGCCAAAGTTCCAAATCTTGATGCAAGCATCACAAATATCATTCATGAAATTGGAGTTCCTGCTCATATCAAAGGATACATGTATTTGCGAGAAGCGATTGCCATGGTTTATCATGACATCGATTTGCTCGGTTCAATCACTAAAGTTTTATATCCCGATATCGCCAAAAAATACAATACAACATCGAGCCGCGTTGAACGAGCCATTCGCCATGCCATTGAAGTCGCTTGGAGCAGAGGCAACATTGATTCCATTTCATCCTTGTTTGGCTACACCATATCGATGTCGAAAGCAAAGCCGACCAATTCCGAGTTTATTGCCATGGTTGCAGACAAGCTGCGCATCGAACATAACGTTCCTGCTGTTTTGACAAACAATCGTTAACTTATCACATAGATTTCATAATAAAATTGTGCTATATTGTTAATGGTTTTAAATAACCGAAACGAAAATGCTCCTGACTGTTTCAGTTCAGTCAAGAGCTTTTTATTTATGATGATTTTTTTTAAAAAAATTGGCTTGAATTTTGTTCCGTTTTTGGTCGCGATAAAAGATGAAGCTTCCAATAAAAAACAACCCAATGATAAAAGCGGACATTCCGATTAAAAACTGCAGCCATACCGCTGGATATGGCGAATTCAAAATTCCAAAAAAGGCATCTCTCATTAATTTAATGCCGTACATCGAAAGAACCACGGGAGAAATGACAATCAGCACTGCGATGAAACGCTGCATATTAAATCATCCTTTTTGCATGTATCATCTTCATCATATCGGAAAAAGAATGAACTGTCTATTTTATAAAAATTTAATGAATCATTTGTTCAAGCATAGGATATAATGAAAACTTTTGATAAACTAAAGGGGTCTATGCATATGAAAGTATTTGAAAAAATGGAAAGCGGCGATTTTGAGCAAGTTCTTTTTTGCCATGACAAAGCTTCGAAGTTAAAAGCCATTATTGTCATTCACGATACGACCCTCGGTCCGGCGCTTGGAGGAGTGCGCATGTGGAATTATGCAAGCGAAGAACAAGCGTTGGAAGACGCGCTGCGTCTTGCTAAAGGGATGACATATAAGAATGCGGCAGCCGGATTAAATTTAGGCGGAGGCAAATCAGTTATTATCGGCGATCCAAAAAAAGACAAAAGCGAAGAGCTGTTTCGCGCGTTTGGACGATACATACAATCACTTCATGGACGCTATATTACAGCTGTTGATGTCGGCACTTCGGTTGAAGACATGGACATTATCTACGAAGAGACCAATTATGTTACAGGGGTTTCACCTGAATTTGGCTCATCTGGAAATCCATCTCCCATCACCGCCTATGGAGTATATAAAGGAATGAAAGCTGCTGCTCTTGAAGCATTTGGAACCGAATCGCTGCAAGGAAAAACAGTCGCCGTTCAGGGTGTTGGAAATGTCGCCTATCACTTATGCCAATATTTACATAGCGAAGGCGCACATTTAATTGTGACGGATATTAATGAAAGCATCGTTAAAAAAGCTGTGCAAACCTTTCAGGCGGTCGCTGTCAAGCCCGATGACATCTATTCTGTTGATTGCGATATATTTTCGCCTTGTGCGCTTGGAGCCGTCATTAATGAAGAAACCATTGAACAATTAAAAGCAAAAGTCATCGCAGGTTCAGCGAATAATCAATTAAAAGAAGACAAGCATGGGCAAATGCTGTTTGAACGAGGAATCATCTATGCTCCTGATTATGTCATCAACGCTGGCGGAGTCATAAACGTTGCAGATGAATTATACGGATATAATAAAGAACGGGCAATGAAAAAAGTAGAAGCCATTTATGATAAAATCAGACAGGTTATTGAAATTTCCAAACGCGAACAAATCCCGACGAATAAAGCTGCCGACCGCATGGCAGAAGAGCGAATTAAAAAGCTAAGCCAATCTCGCTCCCAATTTTTGTACGAAGAAAAGCACATTTTAAACAGAATGAGATGAGTTAGCGAAATGAAAGGAAGAAATGAATGGCTTATCATTATGATGTTGTCATTTTAGGCGGAGGAATGGGAGGCTATGCAGCAGCCTTTCGCGCCTCGCAGCTCGGTTTAAAAACCGCGCTTGTTGAAAAAGACAGGATTGGAGGCACGTGTCTCCATCGCGGCTGCATTCCAAGCAAAGCGCTGCTGAAAAGCGCTGAAATGTTTCGGCTTGCGAAAAATGCCGGCCGTTTTGGAATCGAAATTTCTAATGTCCAATTAAATTTTAATAAAATCCAAACAGAAAAAGACGACATTGTCAAACAATTGCACCAGGGCTTGCACCATTTGATGAAAAAAAATAATGTCGATCTTTATATTGGAAAGGGCCGTCTATTGGGGCCTTCGATTTTTTCGCCGCTGGCTGGTGCAGTTTCAGTCGAGATGAATGAAGGAAAAGCACATAAAACCTTAATTCCGAAACATGTCATCATCGCAACAGGCTCAAAACCGCGTTCACTTCCAACAATTCCTTATGATGGAAAGCATGTTCTTTCTTCAGATGAAGCGCTCAAGCTTCAAGAACTTCCGGATTCAATCATTATTGTCGGAGGCGGTCCGATCGGAGTGGAATGGGCTTCAATGATGAGCGACTTTGGAGTAGAAGTCACGCTTTTGGAAATGGCCAGCCAATTGCTCCCTGAAGAAGACGAAGATGTTTCAAAAGCAATCACCGCTCATCTGGAAAAGAACGGAGTTCAAATCGTAACGAATGCGAACGTACTGTCGCATGAAATCAAAAATGAAAACGTTGCAGTGCAGTATGAAACCGGAAACGAGCGCTGTCAAGCTGCTGCAGGCAAAGTTCTTATATCCATTGGCCGCGAAGCTGCTATTGATGACATTGGCCTTGAAAATACAGAAATTAAGCTAAAAAACAAATGCATTGAAACCAATGAAATGTATCAAACAGCGGAAACGCATATTTACGCGGTCGGCGACTGCATTGGAGGAATGCAATTGGCTCATGTTGCGGCACGCGAAGGAATCATCGCTGCTGAGCACATTGCCGGACGAAATCCCGATCGGCTGAAAAAAAATCAAATTGTCAAATGTGTCTATTCAAATCCCGAAATTGCGAGCATTGGTTTGACTGAACGCGAAGCAAAAGAAAATTATAACGTTAAAATCGGTTTGATCCCGTTCCATTCAAATGGCAAAGCGCTTATCAACCGAGAAACCGAAGGATTTGTAAAAATCATAGCAGATGCAGACACCGATGATTTACTCGGAATTCATCTTTTTGGACAACATGCAACCGAAATGATCTCCGAGGCTTCTCTTGCGAAGATGCTGGATGCAACACCGTGGGAAATTTCGCAGGTCATTCATCCGCACCCTTCGCTTTCGGAAATCATCGGAGAAGCAGCGTTGGCTGTTGATGGCAAACAGCTGCATTATTAATGCAAAGGTGGCGAAAAAAATGGCTGAAAATCGACATGAAGCACTCGGATTAACGAATGAACAACTGTTGGAAATGTATGAAATCATGCGATTAGCGCGCAGGTTTGATGAGCGGCTGTGGATATTAAACCGAGCGGGAAAAATACCGTTTGTCGTTTCCTGCCAAGGACAGGAAGCAGCGCAAGTCGGCGCAGCATTTGCACTTGATCGCAAAAATGATTACGTCTTGCCATATTATCGTGATGTTGGCGTCGTCCTCTCTTTCGGAATGACTGTGAAAGAGCTGATGCTGCAGGCATTTGCAAAAGGCGAAGACCCAAATTCGGGCGGCAGGCAGATGCCTGGACATTTTGGACAGAAAAAAAATCGGATTGTCACAGGTTCATCACCCGTTACAACGCAAGTTCCGCATGCTGTAGGAATCGCCTTGGCGGCAAAAATGGAAAAAAAATCTTTTGTTACTTTCGTTTCATTTGGCGAAGGGTCATCCAATCAAGGAGATTTTCATGAAGGCCTAAATTTTGCAGGTGTACATAAACTTCCAGTCATCTTTTTTTGTGAAAATAATGGCTACGCAATCTCCGTTCCAACTTCCATGCAGCTTGCCTGTGAAAAAGTGTCAGATCGGGCGATTGGCTATGGAATGCCAGGAGTAACGATTGATGGAAATGATCCACTGGCTGTTTTTGCTGCTGTCAAAGAGGCTGTTCGGCGGGCAAAACGGGGAGAAGGCCCAACACTGATTGAAGTGATCACTCAGCGATTCACGCCGCATTCCAGTGATGATGACGACCGTCTATATCGGAGTGAGTCAGAAATTAGAGAAATCCGCAAACAAGATGGAATCCAATTTTTTGCCGACTATTTAAAACAAACAGGCATTTTAACCGACGAACTGGAGCAGCAAATCGAAAAAAAGATTGCAAAAAAAATTGATGAAGCGGCAGATTACGCCGAAAATGCTCCATTTGCTGAACCTGAATCCATTCATAAGTATGTGTACAGTGAATAAAGGGGGATTTTATGCCAGTAATCAGCTATATCGAAGCAGTTAAGCAGGCATTGGACGAAGAAATGGCGCACAACGACAAAGTGTTTATATTAGGCGAAGACGTAGGCATGAAAGGCGGCGTTTTTAAAGCAACCGAAGGATTATATGAAAAATATGGAAAAGAGCGAGTCATCGACACTCCTTTGGCTGAATCGGGAATTGTCGGCGTTGGCATCGGAGCTGCCATGTACGGCATGAGGCCGATAGCGGAAATTCAATTTGCAGATTTTATTATGCCTGCCGTCAACCAAATTGTTTCTGAAGCGGCTAAAATTCGCTACCGCTCAAACAATGATTGGCACTGTCCAATTACGATACGTGCTCCTTATGGCGGAGGCGTCAATGGCGGACTGTATCATTCTCAATCGGTAGAAGCGCTGTTTGCAAATGTGCCAGGCTTGAAAATTGTGATGCCTTCTACACCATACGACGTAAAAGGACTGTTGAAATCAGCCATCCGAGATGATGATCCCGTTCTCTTTTTTGAACATAAACGCGCATATCGGCTAATTAAAGAGGAAGTTCCGGAACAAGAATATACCATTCCCATTGGAAAAGCGGACGTCAAGCGAGAAGGGGAAGACGTTACGGTCATTACATATGGTTTAGCCGTCCACTTCGCGCTTCAAGCAGCGGACAAGCTCCAGGAAGAAGGAATTTCTGTACATGTACTGGATTTGCGCACGGTTTATCCTTTGGACAAAGAAGCCATCATTGAAGCAGCTTCTAAAACCGGAAAAATTTTATTGGTTACCGAAGCGAATAAAGAAGGCAGCATCATCAGTGAAGTTTCTGCGATCATTGCTGAATATTGCTTATTCGATTTGGATGCACCGGTTCAACGGCTGGCAGGTCCTGATGTTCCGGCAATGCCGTATGCAGCGCCTTTAGAAAAGCATTTTATGATCAATTCGGATAAAATTGAACAAGCTTTGCGGGACTTGGCCTATTTTTAGCCGTTTATGCCGTAATTCCATTCAGCCATGCAAGAAAAAAGCGGATCCGGTTCATGAAGGAGGATTATGAAAATGAGCTTAAAGGAGATTGTCATGCCTCAGCTTGGAGAAAGCGTGACCGAGGGGACAATTAACAACTGGTATGTAAAAGAAGGAGAGATGGTAAAAAAATACGATCCCATCGCTGAAGTGTTAAGCGATAAAGTCACGGCTGAAATTCCTTCATTGTTTACAGGGAAAATATCAAAAATCATTGCGCCTGAAGGAGAAGCCGTTCCCGTTGGCGAATTGATATGCTACATCGAAGCTGTTGAAAATGAGGATGAAAAGATGAACGATAAAGAAAAAAACCGAATCAAAGCCAATTGCCAGCCTAAACAAAGCAAGCCGCGGTTTTCGCCAGCGGTATTAAAGTTGGCCCAAGAACATAACATAAATCTCGACGAAGTGAAAGGAACAGGAAAAGGCGGAAGAATTACTCGGAAAGATGTATTGGTTTACATAGAAGAGAAAAAGCTGCAGCCTGAGCGCGAACAGGAAAACGTTCAAACAGTCGAATCCGCAGTCATTCCGCAGGAAGAGAAAAAGATCGAAAAACAGGCCAATGATATCGAAATACCGCTTAGCGGCATTCGGAAAGCCATTGCTTCCAATACCGCAAGAAGCGTCCAGGAAATTCCACATGGCTGGATGATGGTAGAAGCTGATGTCACTGACTTGGTTGCTTATCGCGATAAAATCAAATCTGACTTTAAACAAAAAGAAGGTTTTAACCTGACGTACTTTTCTTTTTTTATAAAAGCTGTTGTCGAAGCATTAAAAAAATATCCGCAGCTGAATGCGATGTGGGCCGGCGATAAAATTCTTCAAAAGAAAGACATTAACATATCCATCGCAGTGGCTGTTGAGGATATGCTGTTCACCCCTGTCATAAAAAATGCGGACGAAAAAAGCATAAAAGGCATCGCGAAAGAAGTGTATGAACTCGCGCACAAAGCGCGATCCGGAACATTAACGAGGGAAGATGTTGAAGGCGGAACATTTACAGTCAACAACACTGGAGTGTTCGGGTCCATTCAATCGATGGGAATCATCAATTATCCGCAAGCAGCGATTTTGCAAGTCGAATCGATTGTAAAACGCCCTGTTGTTTTTGAAAATGGCATGATGGGCGCCCGAGATATGGTCAATCTTTGCCTTTCACTTGATCATCGCGTGCTTGACGGCCTTATTTGCGGACTGTTTTTAAATGAAGTGAAAGAAAATGTTGAAAAAATGAATGAAAACACGATTCGGCTTTATTAATGCACATTTCATCTCATCAATCGACCTTTGCGGATTTTTAAAAATTGCTGGGAAGGTGAACACTGCCATTTCAAGCGCAGCAAACCATTTACTGAAGCTGAACGCTGTTTTATGTTTTAAAAAAGATTCGCCATGAAAAGAAAAAGCGCCTGCATTTGCTTTAAGCCTTGAAAGTTGAACTCAATCTGACTCCATTGTTAAAATATAGACAATTAAAATGGAAAGGAAGGATTGAGAAAATGAATTACGATTTATTTATGCAGGATATGGTCGAGCAAGCGCGCAGAGAAATGCGTGATTCGGGTTATACGGAATTAAAGACGCCTGAAGAAGTGGATGAAGCGATGAAAAAACCTGGCACAACGCTTGTCATGATTAATTCGACATGCGGCTGTGCAGGCGGCGTTGCGCGTCCAGCAGCTTACTATGCCTTGAAAAATGAGAAAAAGCCGGATCATCTCGTAACCGTCTTTGCCGGCCAAGATCGCGAAGCAACGCAACGGGCTCGTGAATACTTCACCGGCTATCCGCCGTCATCGCCTTCGTTTGCGCTAATGAAAGATGGAAAAATTGTCGATATGATTGAGCGCAGCGACATTGAATCTTCAGATACAGAAGAAGTTGTCGAGCAATTGCAAGAGTTATTCAACAAACATTGCTAATGAAAAGCTCAAGCTATTTTGCATAGCTTGAGCTTTTTTGATGTCGCCAAACATGGCAGCATTTCCATGGTGAAAGCCCACTTGAAGGGCATCCCGACCAGCCGCTAATGAAATTTGCACTGGAATATCAATTGAACTGGCGGATGCGTGCGAGCGGTGGTGAGCGGAAAGTAAAAATGGCCTTTCCTTGCTGCTCCGGTTCTGGTAATTCAATTAAATTCGGGCACGCTAGGAATGGAGGTGAAATCATTTGAAGGCTTTTCTGCTTGCATGCATCGCAACAGTAATGATTGCATCGCCATTTTGGCCGCTGCAGCCGAATCCGTTGCAAGGGGATCCTTTCATCATTGTCAACAAAAAAACAAATGAACTGGCTTTTATCCACGACGGTGCAATTCAATACGTAAAACCGGTGGCAACAGGGAAACGCCCAGCATCAACTCCTGAAGGGCTGTTTACTATTGTCGTCAAAGCTGAAAACCCCTATTATCGAAAACAAAACATTCCCGGAGGCTCTCCAGCCAATCCGCTTGGCACGAGATGGATTGGGTTTGACGCATTGCAAACCGATGGAAGAACGTATGGCATTCACGGCACGAATCGTCCCGAAACCATTGGCAGACATCTCAGCAGCGGCTGCATTCGAATGCTCAACCGCGATGTCGAACAATTATACGAGCAAATTCCGCTCGGGACAAAAATTTTAATTACATCCAGCGAGGAAAACTTTCAGCAGATTGCAAAACGGTTTCATGTCATTGAATCGCTACAAAAAGGAAATGCCGGCGAGCAATGATGACAATAGCAGTGCAGCAATCATGATGTAAACGACAGTTTTCATAAATTTTCGCGACATGTTCACACCCTCCTATTAATCATCCATATTGTACTAAATAAGTAGAAAGTGTGGCAATAATGTAAAGAGAAATTGGTATGAGTAAAATGTTTGTGGGAGAAAAGTAAACTTATTCCTTCCGAATGATG
>CALKAO010000076.1 GCA_937983115.1 uncultured Caryophanales bacterium | reverse complement strand
CCTGGAAAGGGCGTCGTCGTGGGGAAGAGAGAAGAGCTCGGCGGTGAAATGACAAAAAATGTTGATAAGACATATATTCAAATGCGTCTGTTGAACACGAGAAAAGGCCCTGCTGTCCGAGCGCTTCGCGCTCAAACGGATAAAGCAAGGTATCAATTGGAAATGAAAAAGACGCTTGAAAATACGAAAAATTTAACGCTGCGCCAAGCAATGGTTGAACGTCTTATCGTCGAAAACGGCGTATGCAAGGGAGTGGTGACGAAAACCGAGGCTGAATATTATGCGGATGCCGTTGTCATTACTACGGGAACGTATTTGCGCGGAAAAATTATTATTGGCGAACTCGCCTATGAAAGCGGGCCGAACAATATGCAGCCTTCGATTAATTTGTCGTATGCGCTTCAGGAGCTCGGTTTTGAGTTGGTTCGATTTAAAACAGGCACCCCGCCGCGCGTCAATCGCAACACGATTGATTATTCTGTGACGGAAATTCAGCCAGGCGATGAAGAACCGCGCGCATTTTCGTATGAAACGACAGAATACAACATGGATCAGCTGCCGTGCTGGCTGACGTATACAAGCCCGGAAACCCATCAGATCATTCAGGAAAATCTTCATCGTTCCCCAATGTATTCAGGCGCCATAGAAGGGACGGGAGCCCGCTACTGCCCTTCAATTGAAGATAAAATTGTTCGATTTAATGACAAGCCGCGCCATCAAATTTTCCTTGAACCTGAAGGAAGGGAAACAGAGGAAGTCTACGTTCAGGGCTTATCGACAAGCTTGCCGGAAGACATTCAGCGGAAATTGATCTGGTCTGTCCCCGGCTTGGAAAAAGCTGAATTTATGCGGCCTGGCTATGCCATTGAATACGATGCGATCGTCCCGACTCAGCTTTGGCCTTCTTTAGAGACGAAAAAAGTGGAACGGCTGTTTACTGCCGGCCAATTGAATGGAACGAGCGGATACGAAGAAGCTGCAGCTCAAGGGCTGATTGCCGGCATCAATGCTGTCCGCAAAATCCAAGGAAAAGAACCGTTTATTTTGGATCGTTCCGAAGCTTACATCGGCGTTTTGATTGACGATCTCGTGACAAAAGGGACGAATGAACCTTATCGCCTGCTGACATCGCGCGCAGAATATCGTTTGCTTCTCCGCCATGACAATTGCGATTTGCGTTTGACGGAAAAAGGCTACGAATTAGGCTTGATTTCAGAAGAACGCTATGCGCGCTTTAAAAAGAAAAAAGAACGCATTGAATCGGAGATTAAACGGCTTCATTCCATTGTTGTCAAACCGAACAAAGAAACGAACGCCATTCTTGAAGAACATGGAGCGAAGAAAATAACCGATGGCGTAAAAGCGGCAGATTTATTAAAGCGGCCGGAAGTGACGTATGAAATGCTTGCGAAAATCGCCCCCCCTGATGAACCGCTCGGAAAAGAAGTCGAAGAACAAGTAGAAATACAAATCAAATATAAAGGGTATATCGACAAGCAGCTTCAACAAGTTGAAAAAATGAAAAAAATGGAAAACAAAAAAATTCCGGAAGATATTGATTATTATGCGATTCCCGGCATTGCGACCGAAGCAAAACAAAAGCTTGACAAAGTGCGTCCGCTTTCAGTTGGGCAAGCTTCGCGAATTTCGGGTGTGAATCCGTCGGACATTTCAATTTTGCTCGTATACATTGAGCAGGGAAAAATCGCAAAAGTGGCAAAGTGAGCAAAAAAAATGAATGAACAACAATTTCAGCAATATGCAGAAACCATTGGCATCCGCTTGGCGCGAGAGCAGCTGGAGCAGTTTTCCGTTTATTATGAAACGTTAATCGAATGGAACAAAAAGATGAATTTAACGGGAATAACGAAAAAAGAAGACGTATATGAAAAACATTATTATGATTCGCTCAGCGCGGCGGCTGCGCTTGATTTTCACAAGGTGAATACATTATGCGACGTCGGAGCGGGGGCGGGATTTCCGAGCATTCCGCTCGCGATTTGTTTTCCGCACCTGCACATTACAATTGTCGATTCGCTGAAAAAGCGAATTGCTTTTTTAGAGCACCTGGTTTCGGAATTAAATTTGAATCGCGTTGAGCTGTATCATGATCGGGCGGAATCGTTTGGGCGCAAGCCGGAAATGCGCGAATCTTTTGATGTTGTAACTGCACGGGCGGTTGCCAGGCTCGCTGTATTAAGCGAATTTTGTTTGCCGTTAGCAAAGAAGCGCGGCATCTTTCTCGTCATGAAAGGCCCTAAAGTGAGTGAAGAAATTGCTGAAGCGCAGCGGGCATTATCCATTCTTGGGGGTAAAATAACGAAAACGGCTGCAATTGAACTGCCTATCGAAAAAAGCGAACGAAACATTCTTGTTGTTGAAAAAATCAAGCCAACGCCAAAAAAATATCCTCGCAAGCCGGGCATTCCGAATAAACAGCCGTTGTAGGCAGCGAAATGTTCCACGTGGAACATTTCGTTTTTTCAAACGGACAGAAAGAAGGGCTGGCAGGAAAAAAGCAAGTGTGAGAGAATAAATGGAGTAGTGATACGTTCTGCATCGAAGGGGGTGGAAGTGTTGAAATCTTCCATATCTCGCTTTTTTGGTTTGGGAGAAAAAACTTCTGAAGAAGAGAGCAGCAAAGATGAAATTATGCAGCTGCCAGTCGATGCGATTGTGCCAAACCAATTTCAACCTCGAACCGTGTTTGACGATGATAAAATTGAAGAGCTTGCGCAGACATTAAAAACGCATGGGATGATTCAGCCGATCGTCGTAAGAAAACAAGGCGATAACTATGAAATAATTGCCGGCGAACGGCGCTATCGGGCGGTAAAAAAACTTGGGTGGGAGAAGATCCCAGCGATTGTCCGCAATTTCAACGATTCGCAAACTGCTTCCGTTGCGCTGATTGAAAACTTGCAGCGCGAAGAATTGACCGTTATTGAAGAAGCGGCCGCATATGCGAAATTAATTGAAATCCATGGCTTGACGCAAGAAAGTTTAGCGCAGCGGTTAGGAAAAAGCCAATCGACGATTGCGAATAAACTGCGTTTGCTTAAACTGCCGGAACAAGTGCAAAAAGCATTGATGAATAAACAAATTACGGAACGGCATGGCCGTGCGCTTATGAGTTTAAAAGACGAAGAAAAACAGCTTCAACTGCTGAATGAAATCATCGAAAAGCAATTGAATGTGAAACAAACCGATGAACGAGTGAAAATGATGACGGCGGGCAAACAGAAAAAACAAGCAAAGCCGCGCAAAAAAGCGATAAGCAAAGATATGAGGATTGCTGTCAATACAATTCGCCAATCGATGAATATGGTGAAAGAAAGCGGCCTGTCCATCGAAATGGAAGAAGAAGATCATGGTGAATACTATCAATTCATCATTCGAATTCCGAGAAAAAAAGATTAGCAGCTTGATTTTATACAGAGCTGGATTACAGAGGTAGGTGACAACGTGGCAAAGACGCTAGCAATCACAAACCAAAAAGGCGGAGTCGGCAAAACGACAACGTCTGTAAATTTAGGCGCTTGCCTTGCGCATATCGGCAAAAAAGTGCTGCTTATCGACATCGATCCGCAAGGAAATGCGACGAGTGGCGTAGGCATCGACAAAGGCGATGTAGATGAGAGCATTTATGATGTCCTCGTTGACGACGTGCCAGCCGAAACGGCGATTAAAAATACAAAAGTGGAAAACCTTGATCTTTTGCCATCTACCATTCAGCTAGCCGGAGCAGAAATTGAACTCGTATCAACCATTTCCCGTGAAATCCGCTTGCAGCGCGCGCTAGCAAGAATTAAAGATCAATATGACTATGTGATCATCGATTGTCCGCCTTCGCTTGGACTGCTAACGCTGAATGCACTCACAGCCTCTGATTCTGTTTTAATTCCTGTGCAATGTGAATATTATGCGCTTGAAGGGCTTAGCCAATTATTAAATACGGTTCGATTAGTCCAAAAGCATTTAAATAAAAATTTAATGATTGACGGCGTGCTGTTAACGATGTTTGATGCGCGGACAAATTTAGGGATTCAAGTGATTGATGAAGTCAAAAAATATTTTCAAGACAAAGTATATAAAACGATCATTCCTCGAAATGTGCGTCTAAGCGAAGCGCCGAGCCATGGCGAGCCGATTATTATTTATGATTCAAAATCTAAAGGAGCGGAATTTTATTTAGAACTTGCAAAGGAAGTGGTTGATAATGGCGAGAAGATTGGGAAGAGGCATTGAAGCGCTAATTCCTGTGCAAGACAGCGATGAAATTGAAGAGGTCAATTTGGATGAGCTGCATACAAATCCGTTCCAGCCGCGAAAAGTGTTTGCGGAAGAATCGATTCAAGAGCTTGGCGAATCGATAAAAACCCATGGCATTTTGCAACCATTAATCGTGCGGGAAACAGCGAAAGGCTATGAGATTGTTGCGGGAGAACGGCGGTATCGAGCTGCAAAAGCGATAAAGCTGGAAAAAGTTCCCGTCATTGTTAAAAAATTATCCGATGACGAGATGATGGAACTCGCGCTTATTGAAAATATCCAGCGTGAAGATTTAAATCCTGTTGAAGAAGCGATGGCGTATAAAAAACTAATCGAGGATTTGAATTATACCCAAGAAGAGCTGTCAAAACGAGTCGGGAAAAGCCGTCCGCATATTGCCAATCATATTCGTTTGCTTCAATTGCCAAAAAACGTTTTGGGCTATTTGGCTGAAGGGAAGCTGTCGATGGGGCATGGGCGGGCGCTGCTAGGCTTAAAAGAAAAGGACAAGCTGCCGGCATTGGTCGCCCGGACCATTCGTGAACAGCTGACTGTGCGCGAACTTGAAAAACTTGTGCAAACGTTCAATGTTTCACGTGAAACAAATAAAAAAGAGCAAAAAACGGAACATGCATATGCGAAACAGGAAAAGCATTTGCAGCGCATATTGAAAGCAAATGTTTCAATAAAAAAAGGCAAAACCAAAGGAAAAATTGAAATTGAATTTTTTTCAGATGAAGAATTGGAACGCATATTGGCGTTAATAAATAAACAATGAATGCATTTTTGAAAAACCATCATTGCGGTGGTTTTTCTTTTTCAAAAAAAGAAAAAGCAGGCAAGGTTTGTTAGGAGGAAAAGAATGATTTATTTTGATCATGCGGCCAGTTCGTTTCCAAAGCCAAAAGAAGTGATTCAGGCGGTTTCGGATGCGCTGGAGAATTTTAGTGCAAATCCAGGACGAGGCAATCATGCGCTTGCGGAGCGGGCAGCGAGTGTGATTTCTGAAGCGAGAAAAGAACTCGCTCATTTTTTTGGGTTGTCAAATCCAAATCGAGTCGTGTTTTTTCAAAATGCAACAATGGCCTTGAATCAAGCGATTTTAGGCTTTCCTTTTCAACAGAAGGATCACGTCATTGCTACTGCATTTGAACATAATTCAGTGCGCAGGCCGCTTGAAGCATGCGTTGAAAAAAAAGGGATTGAAGTGACCTATTTGCCTGCAAATGACGGAGCTTTTCATGAAGAAATGTGGCAGGCGGCATGGCGCAGCCATACGAAGCTAATTGTTGTGGCGCATGCATCAAATGTTACCGGCGATGTGATGCCGCTTGAAGAAATTGCCAAGTTTGCCGAACAGCATGACGTTCCGCTGCTGGTCGATGCCTCGCAAACGGCGGGCGTGCTTCCGATTCATATGGATCAGATGGGGATTGATCTGCTTGCTTTTCCAGGCCATAAAAGTCTGCTTGGACCGCAAGGAACTGGAGTGCTGCTTATTGGGGAAGGAATTGAGTTGGAGCCGATTGTGTATGGCGGCACTGGCGCATATTCAGATAGCCGCGAACAGCCGGATGCTTTGCCGTACAAGTATGAAAGCGGCACATTAAATACGCCAGGCATTGCCGGTTTATTAGCGGGGCTGCGGGTTGTAAAAATGAGAACGCTTGAAGCGATTGCAAGCCATGAACGAAAATTGGCGAAAGAATGCATTCGACAGCTGGCTGCAATTGACGGCGTTCACGTATATGGAAGCGGAAATGTCGGCGTTGTCTCTTTTGCAATTGACGGAGCTGACAGCCATGAAATTGCAATGATCCTGGATCAGCATTATCACATTGCTGTCCGGGCCGGGCTTCATTGTTCGCCGCTTGCGCACGAACAGCTGGGAACGCTGGATACAGGGCTGATCCGCGCCAGTTTTGGCTTTACGAATACGATGGAAGAAGTGAATGCGTTCATTCAAGCGATTAAAGAAATTAAACCGTATTACTAGATTTGTCTGCGTTTCGATTCAAAGCAGCTGTTCGGTCGCGCCGATGCAGCGACAAGAACAAACTGTCGGCAATAAAGTCTGCCATGGTCATGACGAGATGCAGCCGAGTGTTTTGCAGAACGATATGCTGCATAAATCCGCTGACATTGACGATGCCGGTAATGTGCATGTTGCCGACAGGCGGAAGCTGTTTATTGACGCCAGCGCCGGGCAGCACCGGGCCGTCGCTTGCAGAAACCGTTCCGATGCTTGAAAGCTTTCCGAGGCATGCGTCAATTCCGATTATATATGGGTTTGCGTAGGATGTTTGGATCGTTTTCAGCGTTTCTTCTAAATTTAAAGCATGAACGGGCGATTGCAGCGTTCCGTAAATGTGGCGATTCGGGAATCGCCGTTTTAATTTTGTTCCGACAAGCGGACCGAGCGAATCCCCAGTTGAACGATCCGTGCCGATGCATATAAAAACGATGGACTGTTTTTTTGTTGGCAGAAGGCCGTCTATAAAATTAGCTAATTTGATTATCCCGCTGCGCTCTTCATGATGGATTCGAATGAGATTGTCCTTTTTTCGGAAGAGTTTGTCCTGAAGATTCATAGGATCCTCTCCTTTGTAATAGTAGTAACAGTATACGGCTGTCTGTTGGCTTCTATACCTGGAGATTTTGTTGCGGAGGGGAAAATGATGTGGCGAGCGGGATTGAAATGGCTGTTTTTAATCATCGGTACAACCATCGGGGCGGGCTATGCTTCCGGCAGGGAGCTATGGGAATTTTTTGGCCATGAAAGTGTACTGGCTATTATGATTTTTATTGCGCTGTTTATGATTTCGTGTCATGTTATTTTGTCTGTCAGCCATCAATTGAAAACGGTCCATTATTTGCCGGTGCTGGAGACGCTGCTGGGAAAACGGATGTCGCTGCTCTATGATTTTATGATTATTCTTTATCTGTTTACGACGACTGCTGTGATGTATGCGGGGAGCGGCGCAGCATTGGAGGCTTTTCGCATTCCGTATTTTTACGGCATTTTTATCAGCGCTTTTCTCGTTATTATTTTGTTCGTTTGGCGTTCAGACGGCGTTGTGAGAATCAATGCGCTTTTAATTCCGATTTTGATCGTTCTTTTGCTCGTTACACTAATCTATTTTTTGCTGTCTCAAGAACAGGTATTTGATGTCAACTGGCAGCGGCAATCGAATTGGAAAGCGGGATTTGTCTTTACATCCTTAAATATTTTGCCGCTCGTTGCAGTTTTGGCTGCGATTGGCTCAAAAATTAACCATCGCGGCGAAATTTGGATTGCGAGTGTCGGAAGTGCGTTTTTATTAGGGGGAATTACGCTGATTTACAACGAATCGCTCATTCATGTCGCCGAAGAATTGCTATATATAGAAATTCCGCTGTTTGCGATATTGAAACATTATCCGTCTTTTATGATGATCATGATGACGCTGCTTTTATGGCTCGCCATTTATACGACGGCAGTTTCAGGCCTGCTCGGCTTGACAAGCCGGCTGCATAGCAGGATGCCGCTGCCGTGGTGGCTGTTTGCGCTTATTTTGACGCTGCTCATGCTTCCGATTACGTTTTTCGGTTTTTCCAACTTAGTTGCGTTTTTGTATCCGCTGTATGGCGTCGCCAACTTGTATTTATTGGCTGCTTTGCTTTATTATCCGTTTGCGAAGAAACGTTCGAACGAATGATGAGATTTCCCCGCGTTTCATGGTAAGATAAGACTAGCAACCACGTGACGGAAAGGCAGGAGAGCGCGCATGTCTGACAAAGCATTTGGTTTATACGACATCGTCGAAATGAAAAAACCCCATCCGTGCGGTGAAAATCGATGGAAAGTGATTCGGCTCGGCGCTGATATCCGGATTAAATGCCAAGGCTGCGAACATAGTGTTTTAATGCCAAGGCGGGAATTTATGAAAAAAATGAAAAAAATTTTAGAACGCCATGAAGAACATGAATAGCGATTGACAGTTTACAAGTGTGCGGAAAAGGAAGGAAGTGGAGAAGTGTCATTAACAACAGGAATCGTTGGTCTTCCGAACGTTGGAAAGTCGACGTTATTTAATGCGATTACGCAAGCAGGCGCAGAAGCGGCAAACTATCCATTTTGCACGATAGATCCGAATGTCGGGATTGTTGAAGTGCCTGATGAGCGGCTGCAAAAACTAACGGAGCTCGTCAAACCGAAAAAAATGGTGCCGACAACGTTTGAATTTACGGATATCGCTGGAATTGTCAAAGGAGCGAGCAAAGGGGAAGGGCTCGGCAACCAGTTTTTATCTCATATTCGCCAAGTGGATGCGATTTCTCATGTCGTCCGCTGTTTCGATGATGAAAATGTGACGCATGTTGCCGGCGCAGTTGATCCGATTGCTGACATTGAAACGATCAACATTGAATTGATTCTCGCGGATATGGAAACGGTTGAGCGCCGCTATACACGGGTGGAAAAACTGGCAAAACAAAAAGACAAAGAAGCGCTCATCGAATTTGAAGCGCTGTCAAAAATCAAACAAGCTTTTGAAAACGATATGCCGGCGCGAAGCGTCGAATTGAGCGAAGAAGAAAGAAAAATCGTCAACGGACTTCATCTTTTAACGATGAAACCCGTTTTGTATGTTGCAAATGTCAGCGAAGAAGATTTGTTAAACGACGGTGAAAACGAATACGTTCAGCAAGTGCGAAAGTATGCAGAATTGGAAGGGGCTGAAGTGGTTGTCGTCTGCGCTAAAGTCGAAGCTGAAATCGCTGAACTGGAAAGCGATGAGAGACAAGCCTTTTTAAACGATCTTGGCATTAAAGAATCGGGCCTCGACCAATTGATACGCGCGGCATATCATTTGCTTGGCCTTGCGACATATTTTACTGCAGGCGAAAAAGAAGTGAGAGCATGGACGTTCCGTCAAGGGATGAAAGCTCCGCAGGCAGCCGGCATCATTCATTCTGATTTTGAACGGGGCTTCATCCGCGCTGAAGTCGTTTCGTTTGAAGATTTGTGTGATGCGGGATCAATGGCGGCAGCGAGAGAAAGAGGAAAAGTTCGCTTGGAAGGAAAAGACTACGTTGTTCAAGATGGGGATGTCATTCATTTTCGCTTTAATGTATCTTAGTGTCATAGGGCGTGAAAAAACGATTGCGCCAAGGCAAAACGTTTGCTATAATCCATTGATGTGAGTAATTGAGGTTACTCCTTGCTCTTTGCTGATTCATTTGGGAAGAGCCGTTTAGACCAGAAGGAGGTGGACGCAAGATGCGCAAGTATGAAATCATGTACATCATTCGCCCCGATTTGGATGAAGAAGGGCGAAAAGCGCTCATTGAACGTTTTAATGCGGTTTTGACTGAAAATGGCGCTGAAATTGAAAAAGTGGAAGAAATGGGCATGAGACGTCTTGCTTATGAAATTGATGATTATCGTGAAGGCTATTACGTCGTCATTGAGTTGAACAGCGAGCCAAAAGCTGTTCAAGAATTTGATCGTTTAGCGAAAATCAACGATGACATCATTCGTTTCCTGGCAATTCGTCCCGATAAATAGCAAGGGGAGGGTTTCTGATGCTTAACCGCGTTGTTTTAGTTGGCCGATTAACGAGGGATCCAGAGCTGCGCTATACGCCAAATGGTGTTGCGGTTGCCAGTTTTACACTCGCTGTGAATCGAACGTTTACGAACCAGCACGGCGAGCGGGAAGCCGATTTTATTAATATTGTCGTTTGGCGCAGACAAGCCGAAAATGTTGCAAATTATTTAAAAAAAGGCAGTTTAGCCGGTGTTGACGGACGCATTCAATCACGCACGTATGAAAATAATCAAGGACAGCGTGTGTTTGTAACCGAAGTTGTTGCCGACAGCGTTCAATTTTTAGAGCCTCGCAGCGCAGCGCAAGCACGCGATCCATTTTCTGATTTTGGACAACAGGGCGGTGGCTTTCAGAATCCGAATGAACAGCAAATCCCTGCAGGGGCGAAGGACGGATTTATGGATGACGATCCGTTTGCGGATGATGGACAGACGATTGATATATCGGACGATGACTTGCCGTTTTAAATCCAGCAATTTTTGCAAAGGAGGGTGGATGCATGGCTCGTCAAGGGCGAAAAGGACGCCGTCGGAAAGTCTGTTATTTTACAGCCAATAACATCACATACATTGATTATAAAGATGTTGAGCTTTTAAAACGCTTCATTTCTGAGCGCGGGAAGATACTTCCTCGCCGAGTGACAGGAACGAGCGCAAAATATCAGCGGCAGCTGACACGTGCAATCAAACGGGCGCGTCAAATGGCGCTTTTGCCGTATACGACTGATTAAAAGATTAAAAAAAGACTATCGGGATGAAGATAGTCTTTTTTGTTTTGCGCTGCCGTCAGCCGTTTTTCACGGCATAATGAAGTTCGGCAAATTGATTGAAAGTTCTGATTCGCTTTAGTGAAAGGCTGATTTGGCTATTTTTTTCATGAAATAATGGTATGCCCCGGCCAAGCACTACAGGAGCAATGGTTAAGATGATTTCATCAACGAGCTGCTGCTGCAAGAAAGCATGCAGCAAATCGCCTCCGCCGACGAGCCAAATGTTTTTTCCCGGCTTGGCTTTAAGCTGCTGTACAAATGATGCAATGCCGTCATGAATAAAAGTGGCATGTTCTTCAGGCTGCCTTGCTTTTCTCGTAAAAACGAAGCACGTTTTTCCTTGATACGGAAATTCCCCATTGGTTTGCTTCATCATCCAATCGTAAGTTTTTCTGCCGATTAAGACGGCATCGATTGTTTCGTAAAATTCTGAAAATCCGTTGTCTCCTTCGCCTTCAACCTGGTACAGCCAGTCAAGCGATTCATCTTTTGCAGCAATATAGCCATCCAAACTTGAAGCAAGAAATAAGACGACGTTTCTTTGATTGTTCATAAAGGCCTCCTTCATGGTTTTCTTTATTGTAAATGAAAACCGTTTTTTTGTTTATCCGCCAAGGTGCCTAAAATGGCTGCAGCGTAAATTGCGAAAAATTTGTTGATCGCAGGTTCGGTGTGCATGAGCCGGAAAAATAAAACTGTGAATTTATCATAGGCTAATTGTGAAAGAAGATTGAAACGGTTCAGGCGCGCTTTGTTTGCCATGATTGAATGCTGGCGCCATTGGCATTTGCGGAACGGCATGGGCAATCTTTATGAGTGCGGCCGGCAAATGTGGTATGATAATGAAGCAATATATGTATAATGAAGCATATGATTGAGGTGGCCTTGTGAAGAATACGAAACAAGTGACGGAAACTGCAATATTGCTAGCCATTTATATGATATTTTTTGCGTTTGCGTTTTTTGTTCCGATTTTGGGCATCGTGTTTGTATGGGCATTGCCGCTTCCATTTGTGCTCAACACTGTAAGAAATGGGCGAAATGCAGCCATTGCGATGATCGCCGCCGCGCTTGTGCTTTCGATATTTTTTTCAGCTGCAGCGGTGCCGTTGACATGGACATTTGCGGGCGCCGGCTTTGTCATCGGGGAAATGTTCCGCAGAAAAAAAACGCCGTTTCAGATACTATTAGCAGGCGCTTTGGCGTATATCGCCAATTTTGTATTGCTGTACATATTGATGGTTGTTTTCACAGGCATCAACCCTGTAGCTGATTCAGTGAACAGTGTGAAAGAAATGATCGGCGAACTTTCAGCATCATCGGATTTTCCGGAAGGAACGGAAGCGCAAATTGAAATGCTGCTGGAGCAGCTTGATTTTATTGCTTATTTGACTCCAAGCATGCTGATTCTTGGCGCATTGGTGTTTGCTTTAGTTTCGCAGCTGATTTCGGGCATGATTTTAAAGCGGCTGAAGCATGAGGTGCAGCCGTGGAAGCCTTTTCATCAGTGGTCGTTTCCGAAAAACTTGATTTTTTACTATTTAATCGTGCTTGTTTTAGCCATCATCGGATTGGAAGAAGGCTCGACGCTGTTTGTCCTTGTGGCGAATCTCGAAATTTTGCTTGGATATGCTATGGTTTTGCAAGGCTTTACGGTTATTTTCGCCTTTAGTAAAATGAAAGGATGGAGTCAAGCGGTTCCGATTCTTATAACGATCGGTTCTTTTTTGCTTGTGTTCCCGCTACAAATTGTTAAATTGCTTGGTATTATTGATTTAGGTTTAAATTTGCGAAGCCGAATGAAATTTTAACTAGGAAGTGAAAGCATGCCAAATTTTTTAAAAAAGAGGTTTTTTGGCGCCCATTTGGCGGCGTTGTTTTCCATTACCTCATTGTTTGTCATTGCCATTATTATATATAATGCTGTGCTCGGTTTGGCTGCGTTCATCGGGCTTGTCTTCCTGGCTTTTTTTGTCATTCAGCGGGAACTGCACGTGAGAAAAGAATTGTATGAGTATTTATCGGCGCTGACAAATCAAGTGGAACGCGTTGGAGATGAAGCGATACGGGAAATTCCGATCGGCATGCTGCTGTACAACGACGAGCTGGAAGTGGTATGGGCAAATCAACAGTTGAAAAGGTGGCTGCCGGAAAAAGCCAAAATCGGGCAATCGCTGGAAAGTTTGCTTCCTGATATTCGCGCATTTTTGGAAGAAGAAGCCGATTGCAAAGAAGTGATGATCAACGAGCGCATTTACTCCATTCAAATTCGCAGAGATGAACAGCTTGTATACTTTTTTGATGTAACTGAGCACGCTGCAATTAAGGAGCAGTATGAGCAGGAGCAAGTTGTATTTGCAATTATTTATTTAGACAATTACGACGAGCTGACGCAAGGCATGAGCGATACGGAAAGAAGCACGCTGAACAGCCAAGTGACGGATATGCTTAACAAATGGGCGGTGAAACACGGCGTCTATTTAAAACGGAGTTCATCAGAAAAATTTTTTGCCGTCCTCAACCGGCGGGTGTTGGCAGAGCTTGAAAAAACAAAGTTTTCACTGCTCGATCGCGTGCGCGAATTTACGTCCGAGCTCAATGTTCCGATTACATTAAGCATCGGAGTCGGCTGCGGCACAGCTGATTTTCAAGAACTCGGCCAGCTTGCGCAATCCGGGCTTGATCTTGCGCTTGGACGGGGAGGAGACCAGGTTGCGATTAAGCAGAATGATGGAAAAGTGCGTTTTTACGGAGGAAAAACGAATCCAGTTGAAAAGCGGACGCGCGTCAGGGCGCGTGTGATTTCACATGCCTTGCGCGAACTGATTGTTGATAGCGACAAAGTGTTCATTATGGGCCATCGCCAGCCGGATATGGATGCTGTTGGTTCGGCGATCGGAATTTTAAAAATGGCGCAAGTAAACGATACCGAAGGCTATATTATTTTTAGCGAAGAAGACAGCAATTTTGCGATTCAAAAATTAATTGAAAAGGTTAAGGAAGAACCGTCGCTTTGGAGTCGGTTTATTCGTCCGGAAACTGCGCTTGATATGGTGACGCAAAAGTCGCTTCTCGTCATCGTCGATACCCATAAACCGTCGCTCGTCATAGAAAAACGATTGATTCAGAAAAGCGAGCGAATTGTCGTTATTGACCACCACCGGCGCGGCGAAGATTTTATTGAAGAGCCGGTTCTCGTCTATATGGAGCCGTACGCATCTTCGACTTCCGAGCTTGTTACCGAGCTGTTGGAATATCAGCCGGAGCGATTAAAATTAACGATGCTGGAAGCGACTGCGCTGCTTGCTGGGATCACGGTCGATACGAATAATTTTACGCTTCGAACAGGCGCGCGGACATTTGATGCCGCTTCATATTTGCGGGCGCGCGGCGCTGATACGGTTCTCGTGCAAAAATTTTTAAGCGAAGATTTAAGCAAATTCATCCAGCGCTCCAAAATGGTTGAACGCGCGGAAATTTATAAAGACGGCATCGCCATTGCAAAAGGAGATCCGGATGCGAATTACGAGCAGGTGCTCATCGCGCAGACGGCAGACACTCTTCTATCGATCAGCAATGTCAAGGCCGCTTTCGTCATTTCACGGCGCATGGATGAAAAAATCAGCATCAGCGCCCGTTCGCTCGGTGAAATCAATGTTCAAGTCATTATGGAGTCGTTGGGCGGCGGCGGCCATTTAACGAATGCAGCCGCCCAGCTGGACGATGACTCGCTTGATTTGGCGGAAGCGAAGCTGAAGCAGGCGATCGATGATTATTTAAATGATCAAGAAAGGGGAGACGAATCATGAAAGTGATTTTTCTAAAAGATGTAAAAGGGCAAGGGAAAGCGGGTGAAGTGAAAAATGTTGCCGACGGCTATGCGCGCAATCATTTAATTCCGAACAAGCTGGCGGTTGAAGCGACGAAAAGCAATTTGAAAAAGCTGGAGGCCAAACAGCGCAGTGAGAAAAAGAAAGCGCTAGAAGAAAAACAGCAGGCGGAACAGCTGAAGGAAAAATTAGAAAAGCTGGAAGTGAAGCTGACTGCAAAAGCGGGTGAAAATGGCAGGTTATTTGGCGCTGTAACGAACAAACAAATTGCAGATGCGCTGAAAAAGCAAAACATCAGCATCGATCGCAGAAAAATTGAACTTGATGAACCGATTCGTTCTCTCGGATCTACGAAAGTGCCTGTGAAAATCCATCCAGACGTAACGGCGGTCATTCATGTGCATGTCGTTGAAGAGTAAAGAAAGGAAGACGGCAAAATGAGTGATTTATTTGCAGATCGGACGCCTCCACAGAGCATTGAAGCGGAACAAGCGGTGTTGGGTGCTGTGTTTCTTGAACAGGAAGCCTTAGTTAAAGCAAGTGAAATCCTCGTGCCGGAAGATTTTTACCGACCTGCTCATGAACGCATTTTTCGTGTGATGCTCGATTTGTCAGAACGAGGCGAACCTGTTGATCTCGTCACCGTTACGGCGGAATTGCAAAATCGAAAATTATTAGAGGAAATTGGCGGCGTTTCTTATTTGAGCGATCTGGCCAGCTCCGTGCCGACAGCAGCAAATGTGGAATATTACAGCCAAGTCATTGAGGAAAAATCACTGCTCCGCCGTTTGATTAAAACAGCGACAGACATTGCTGCTGAAGGCTATGCGAGTGAAGAAGAAGTTGAAGAAATTTTAGATGAAGCGGAAAAGCGCATTTTGGAAGTCGCCAATCGAAAAAATGCCGGAGATTTTGTTTCTATAAAAGATATCCTCGTTGAAACGTATGACAACATTGAAATGCTGCACAATCGGAAAGACGAGATCACGGGGATACCCACTGGTTTTGTTGAGCTTGATCGGATGACTGCCGGTTTTCAGCGCAACGATTTTATCATTGTGGCGGCCCGGCCTTCTGTCGGTAAAACAGCTTTCGCTTTGAATATTTCTCAAAATGTGGCAACGAAGACGGATGAAAATGTTGCGATTTTCAGTTTAGAAATGGGTGCGCAGCAGCTTGTGATGCGCATGCTTTGTGCAGAAGGCAATATCGATTCACAAAGGCTGCGGACGGGCAAGCTTGCGCCAGAGGATTGGGAGAAGCTGACAATGGCTATGGGAAGCCTTTCAAATGCAGGGATTTATATCGATGATACACCGGGAATTCGCGTCAGCGAGATTCGCGCAAAGTGCCGCAGACTGAAACAGGAAAAAGGTTTGGGGCTTGTTGTGATCGACTATTTGCAGCTCATACAGGGGAGCGGCAGCCGCCCGAGCGAAAACCGCCAGCAAGAAGTATCAGAAATTTCACGTTCGCTAAAAGCGCTTGCGCGCGAACTGGAAGTGCCTGTGATTGCTTTATCGCAGCTTTCGCGCGGTGTGGAGCAGCGCCAAGACAAACGCCCGATCATGTCCGATATTCGTGAGAGCGGCAGCATTGAACAAGATGCAGACATCGTAGCTTTTTTATATCGCGATGACTACTACAATAAAGATTCAGAAAATGAAAATATCATTGAAATTATTATTGCCAAGCAGCGAAATGGTCCGACTGGAACGGTTGAGCTTGCATTTATTAAAGAATTTAACAAGTTTGTTAATTTGGAGCGGCGCCATGATGAAAGCGATATGCCGCCTGGAGCTTAATGGTTGCTTCGCCAAAGCAAGAAAAAAAGCGTGCACAGCATGGCGCTTCGAACGTGCGTTTTTTTTTGCAGGTGCGGTGCATTGGCGAAGCCATGTTTATGTTTAGCTGGGAATTGGGAGGAAGCTGCATCCGTCATCGATCCGGAAGTTGGGGAGATTCAAACGTGTTATTGGCTGATTTGCAGGCTGAACATTGGATTTCCAGCCGGCAGCAAGAGGTGCATTGGAAAACTGCATGCCAAATTCGTTTTGAAAGCCGATCGGTTCATTGGCAAACCAATCGGCTTTTTTGCTTCATTTAGATGAGATTTCCGCCGTCGACAACAATCGTTTGCCCTGTCACAAAATTTGCGCCAGCAATGAGGGACATAACGACTTCGGATACGTCTTCCGGATAGGCAGGACGACCAAGCGGCGTTCGTTTGGAGTATTTTTCAGCAAACGCTTCATGGCCGTCCATCCAGCGAGTCATGACGACGCCGGGGGCGACGCCGTTCACGCGCACTTCCGGTGCAAAAACGCGTGCGAGCGATTTTGTTACGCTGACCGCCGCCGCTTTTGAGGCGGAGTAGGCAATTGAGCTGCCGAGCCCGGTTAAACCAGCGACAGAAGTTATATTAATAATGCAGCCTTTATTTTTCTTCAGCTCTTCAGCGGCTGCCCGGCAGGCGAAAAACAGCCCTTTTACATTCACGTTCATGACTGCATCCCAATGTTCTTCTTTTAAGCCTTCCAGATCATCATGCGGGATAAACGTTGTTGTTCCTGCATTATTGACTAATATGTCAAGTCTGCCAAACGCGTTTATCGCTGCCTGGACCATTGCGCGCACCTGCTGATCAGAAGCGACGTCTGCCTGATGCACGAGACAGTCCACGCCATAAGAGCGCACGAGATTTGCGGTTTCTTCCGCTTCTTCTTTCGAACGCGAATAGTTGACAACAACATGTGCGCCCCGTTTTGCCAAATCAATGGCAATGGCTCGTCCAATTCCTGTTGCTGAACCAGTAACTAAAGCGGCTTTTCCTTGCAAGTCCATAATTGACTCCTCCTTAATGCTGTACGTGTTCTCATGGATGATTTCGCCATGATCGCAAGAAATCCTTTTATTTCGAGAAAATCGCCCGCACATGAGCATACAATAACGAACAAAACATACATTATATAAAGAAATGTTCGTGTTTCATTGACTTTTTGCGGCGATATTGATAAACTTACGTTGGTTTTTACCAATTGTTTTTTTACAAACGCGCCAAAGCGTTTGATTTTAAAACCGGAGGTAAACTGTATGTCATCTGTCGTTGTAGTGGGTACGCAATGGGGAGATGAAGGAAAAGGAAAAATTACCGATTTTTTATCGGAAAACGCTGAAGTTGTCGCTCGTTATCAAGGCGGGAATAATGCAGGGCATACAATCGTGTTTAACAATAAAAAATACAAATTGCATTTAATTCCGTCAGGAATTTTTTACGAAGATAAAATTTGCGTGATTGGAAATGGCATGGTCATCGATCCGAAAGCGCTTGTAGAAGAACTGGCTTATTTGCACAAAGAAGGCGTCAGCACAAAAAATTTAAAAATCAGCAATCGCGCACATGTCATTTTGCCATACCACATCAAACAGGATTTGCTGGAAGAAGAACGAAAAGGGGCCAATAAAATTGGCACGACCGGGAAAGGAATCGGTCCGGCGTATATGGATAAAGCGGCGCGAATTGGAATTCGCATCGCCGATTTGTTGGATAAAGACGTATTTAAAGAAAAGCTGGCGGCAAACTTGGCGGAAAAAAATCGCTTGTTTGAACGCGTGTATGAGACCGACGGGTTTCAACTTGAAGAGATTTTAGATGAATATTACGAGTATGGCCAAAAATTTTCGGAATATGTTGCCGATACGTCTGTCGTGCTTAACGAAGCGCTTGACGAAGGCCGCCGCGTGCTGTTTGAAGGCGCGCAAGGAGTTATGCTTGATATTGACCAAGGGACGTATCCGTTTGTCACTTCTTCAAATCCGATTGCAGGAGGAGTGACGATTGGCTCCGGTGTTGGCCCGTCAAAAATCAACCACGTTGTCGGCGTAGCGAAAGCGTATACGACACGAGTCGGCGATGGCCCGTTTCCGACTGAGATTGCCGATGAGATTGGCGATCGAATTCGCGAAGTCGGCAATGAATATGGGACGACAACCGGCCGTCCGCGCCGTGTTGGATGGTTTGACAGCGTCGTTGTGCGCCATGCGCGCCGTGTCAGCGGCATTACGGATTTATCGTTAAACTCCATTGATGTGCTGACCGGAATTGAGACGCTAAAAATTTGTGTCGCTTATGAACATCGCGGAAAGCGGATTGAAGAATTTCCGGCAAGTTTAAAAGTTCTTTCAGAATGCAAACCGATTTATGAAGAGCTGCCCGGCTGGACTGAAGACATAACCGGGGTGAAATCGCTGGACGAATTGCCGGACAATGCACGCCATTATATTGAACGCGTTTCGCAGCTGACTGGCATTCCGCTTTCGATTTTTTCAGTAGGGCCTGATCGTTCACAGACAAATATGGTGCGCGGGGTATTTGCGTAAAATGATGGAAAACGCTTGGTGAAACATCCAGGCGTTGTTTTAGTTTAAGGCCTGGCGAATGAGCGATGAAAAGAATGAGAAATTAAAATTCGGAATGCAGCGCAAAAAATGAAAGGGTTTTCTTTAGGCATTTTGATGATTTTTTAGTAAGATAAAAGAGAGTTAAAAATCGTTGGGGGTGTACGAAATGGGATTGAAAAACAGACAAGTGCTGCTGGCTAAACGGCCAAAAGGACTGCCGGATGATTCGACATTTCAATTTGTTGAAACGGAAGTGCCAGAACTGAAAGCCGGCGAAGTGCTTGTGCGGACGCTTTATTTATCGGTTGATCCGTATATGCGGGGAAGAATGAATGACGCGAAGTCTTATGCTGAACCCTTTGAAGTGGGCAAGCCACTAACGGGCGGAGTTGTCGGAAAAGTCGTGAAATCGAACGATCCAAATTTTTCCGAAGGCGATTACGTCACAGCGCGGCTTGACTGGGCGGATTATTCTGTCGCTGATGGAAATTATTTAAAAAAGATTGATCCGAACGCCGCTCCGATTACAACGGCGCTCCATGTGGCGGGAATGCCGGGACTGACTGCTTATTTTGGCCTGTTGGATATCGGAAAGCCGAAAGCCGGCGAAACCGTTGTCGTTTCTGGAGCAGCGGGCGCTGTCGGCATGGTTGTTGGACAAATCGCAAAAATCAAAGACTGCCGTGTGGTCGGCATTGCCGGCTCTGATGAAAAGATTAACTTTTTGAAAAATGAACTTGGCTTTGATGAAGTGATTAACTATAAAACTTCGAAAAACATCCGCGAAGATTTGAAAAAAGCTTGTCCAAACGGCATTGACGTTTATTTTGATAATGTTGGCGGCGAAATATCGGATGCGGCATTGTCTTTATTAAACTTTCATGCGCGCGTTGCCCTCTGCGGCCAAATTGCGCATTACAACGATACAAAAATAGAAATGGGGCCGCGGATTTTGCCATACTTGTTGACGCGCAGCGTTTTATTGAAAGGGTTTATCGTCAGCGATTATGCCGATCGAGCGGATGAAGGAATCAAACAGCTCAGCGAGTGGCTGAAAGAAGGAAAAATAAAATATAAAGAAACAATTTATGAAGGATTGGAAAATGCCCCTGACGCATTTCTCGGTTTGTTCCGCGGCGACAATATCGGCAAAATGCTGGTTAAAGTGGCGGATGATTAAAAAATGGCAGAGCCTGCTTCAAGCAAAAGAAGCGGGCTTTTTTTTATGCGGCGATTTCAAGGCGGTTTTTGCAATTTTTTTTGCGCCGGCTTTAAACAAGCGGCCGCCTTTATGTTAAAATTAATGGATAAGTAAAATCTTCATTGCTGAAAAGTCATTCAACTGCTGTTTTGAAATAGAGGATGAAGCGCTGCAAAGGAGTGAATCTGAAATGGAAAAAAAAATATTGGTTGTCGAAGATGAAAAACCGATTGCTGACATTTTGCAATTTAATTTAGAAAAAGAAGGATATCGGGTTGTTGTTGCTCATGACGGCGAAGAAGCTTTGAAGAAAGTAAAAGAAGAAATGCCGGATTTGGTGCTTTTAGATTTGATGCTTCCAAAGAAAGACGGAATGGAAGTTTGCCGGGAAATTCGCAAAGAGCATCACATGCCGATTATCATGCTGACTGCAAAAGATTCGGAAATTGACAAAGTTCTCGGTCTTGAACTGGGCGCCGACGATTACGTAACGAAGCCGTTCAGCACACGCGAGCTGATTGCGCGGGTGAAAGCCAATTTGCGGAGGCATCAGAAAGATGAAAGCCAAGCTGAAACGGAAGCAAAAGATATTGAAATTGGCGCGCTCGTCATTCATCCCAATGCGTATCAGGTGACAAAAAATGGCGAAGCGCTTGATTTAACGCATCGCGAATTTGAGCTGCTTCACTATTTGGCTAGACATATCGGGCAAGTGATGACGAGAGAGCATTTGCTGCAAACGGTATGGGGTTATGACTATTTTGGAGATGTGCGGACGGTTGATGTGACGGTGCGCCGTTTGCGGGAAAAAGTGGAAGACAATCCAAGCCATCCATCATGGATTATTACGAGACGGGGAGTCGGTTATTATTTGCGCAATCCTGATCAGGAGTAGAAGCGAGCAATGACGAAAGTGCCTTTTTTTAAATCGATTCATGTCAAGTTTACACTGATGTATGTTTTGCTCATCGTAATTGCGATTCAAATTATCAGCGTTTATTTCATTCAACAGATTGAAGAGCGTTTTAAAACGAATTTTAAGGATTCAATCACAGAACGTGTGGAATTGCTTGTGTATAATGTTGGGCATGAGCTGAACAAAGCGCCGGAGAGCGACCCGGAAGAAATTCAAGAAAATATTGAAGCGCTCGTAGGAAACTTTCCGACTTTGAACAATGCCATTCGAGAGGTCCAAGTGATCGACAGCGACGGCGAAGTCATTGTGACAAAAGGCAATATTGGCTCCGGCGGCGAACGAACGAATGATGTGCGTGTGAAACAAGCGCTGCTTGGGTCTCGCGACAGTGATATTATGCGCGATCCAAAAAACGGCGATCGCATTTATGTTTTAGCCATGCCCATTTTAGTGGCGGGAAAAGATACAGCCATCGGCGCCATTTACATTGAAGCATCGATGGAAGAAGTGTACGATCAGCTGAATGAAATTAATACGATTTTAGTGACGGCGACGATTATTGCGCTGATCATCACGGCTTTGCTGGGAGTCTTTTTGGCTCGGACGATTACGAGGCCAATGTCGGATATGCGCAATCATGCGCTTGTGATGGCGCGAGGCGATTTTTCGCGAAAAGTTAAAGTGTACGGCGATGATGAAATTGGCCAGCTTGCTTCTGCGTTTAACGATTTAACGCGCAAATTGCAGGAAGCGCATGCGATAACAGAAGGGGAACGAAAGAAACTCAGTTCCATTTTATCGTTTATGACAGACGGCGTTGTCGCGACAGACAGTGATGGCATGATCATTTTAATGAACGATCGCGCGGAACAAATGCTGAACGTATCCCGGCAAAATGTGCTGGGGACTTCGATTTTGAAATTGTTTCGGCTGTCGGATCAAATGACATGGGATGAACTATATTCAGGTCCAGAATCAATTTTGCTCGATTTCAGCACGGAGGAAGAAACGTATATTCTTCGTTCAAGCCATTCGTTTATTTTAAAAGAAGACGGTTCAATCAACGGGCTGATTGCGGTGCTGCACGACATTACGGAGCAGGAGCAGATCGAGGAAGAGCGCCGCGAGTTTGTCGTCAATGTTTCTCATGAACTGCGGACCCCGCTGACAACGCTGAAAAGCTACATTGAAGCGCTGCAGGAAGGAGCCTGGAAAGACGAAGACGTCGCGCCGAGATTTCTCAAGGTTATCGGAGACGAGACTGATCGCATGATTCGTTTGGTCAATGATTTGCTGCAGCTTTCGAAAATGGATAAAAACGAGTACAACTTTACGATTGAAGAAGTTGACTTTATCGATTATTTCAACAAGATCATCGATCGGTTTGAAATGTCAAAAGTCGAGTCGATCCATTTTGTCCGCTATTTGCAGGCCGGCCCCGCCTATGTTGAGATTGATAAAGATAAAATGACGCAGGTCATTGACAACATCATTTCAAATGCGTTGAAATATTCTCCTGAAGGCGGCACGATTACGTTCCGCTGCTGGCAGCAGGGAAAACGCCTGCGCGTCAGCATCTCGGATGAAGGCGTCGGCATTCCGAAAGCAAATTTGCCAAAAATTTTTGATCGGTTTTACCGCGTTGATCGCGCGCGGTCGCGGCAATTGGGAGGCACAGGACTCGGGCTTGCCATCGCGAAAGACATTATTCATGCACATGGCGGTGACATTTGGGCGGAAAGTGAATGGGGAAAAGGAACAACGATATCGTTTACGCTTCCGTTTAAAAAGTTGGCAGGGGCTGATTACGAGTGAATCTTGAAAAACTTAAAACAACGACGTTAATCATTCTTATTGTGATTAGCGCGGTGCTGACTTATTTTCTCTGGACGTTTCAGCCGAACTATGAGCAGCTTCATAATTTGGAAACGGTGGAAAAAGTGACGCTCGCTGACGAGCGTCCGTTAAATGAAGTATTCGTCCCTATTCAACTGTTTTATCATGCGGAAGAGGAACATAAGGGAATGTACAATCAAAACGAATTCGCCCCGTTTTATGAGCTTTTGCTTGACGCCAGGTTTGACAATTTTGCCACCCATTCGCTCAATAATCAGTTAAATCATTTAATTGCTGGCAATGAAAGCATTCAATTCGTCTACGCAGACGGGATTTCGATGGAAGTGTTTCATCAACTGTTTGATTTCAGCCGCGAAAAACCCGTGCTGTCACATGTTGAACGCATCGTATTGTTTGAACAGGAGAGGGGAAATCGGGTTAAAACGTTTGCGTGGTTTGTTTCAAACAAAACGAACAGCTATATTGAAGCAGAGATTCAAAATCAAACTTTTCAAGCTTATAAAGATTTGTTTGAACAGAGAAAAGAGAACTTTTTGGATGTGGAAGAAATAAAATTGGGTTCCAAGCGAATTCCGCTCTTTTTTCCGAAAAAAGAAATGACTGTCCATAAGCAGCAAGCCTATCCTGTTCCGATTCCGGAACTTGATCTGACGCGGGCATTATTTCCTGATCCAAGTCTCGTGCGTGAAAGCTATCAGGAAGAGGATGTCCGTTCGTATACGGATGGCAGCCGGGAATTGAAGCTTTACTTGCAAGCTCACTATTTAACTTATATCAATCCCACTCGTCGCGGGGAGCATTCAAATTTTCATGAAGAATCCCCGATTTTGCAGACCCATCGTTTCATCAATAGCCATGGCGGATTTACGGAGTCGTTTATCTTTTTTGGAGCGGCCGAGCAAACCGAGAACAAGACGCAAGTTGATTACCGTTTGTCATTTAAAGGGCACCCTGCCTTTGACGCGCGCATAACGCAAATGAAAGTCATTTGGCAGGAGCGGGAAGTGTTTGAATATGAACGAGCGACGGAAACCATTTCAGATTCGATATCGATACAAGATTCAGAAACGGTGACATTGCTTTCAGCTGAACAGCTGCTCGATGTGTTAAAACAATCATCGTTGATTCATGAAAATGAAATTGACAACATTACACTTGGCTACACGGCAAGCAAATATGACGATTATATTGTGTTTGCCCCGAATTGGTACATTTGCTTCAATGGCCGCTGGGAAGTGGTATTGACTGAAAAAGACGGGTAAAGGAGGGACATGCTCTTGGATTGGAGCCGAACGAAAACCATTTTTATTGTGACGTTTTTCGTCCTTGACCTTTTTCTTGGTTTTCAGCTTTATCAAAAGCAAAGCAACAATCAATTTGAATACATCTCTGAATCCTCCGTAAAAATTGAAGATCAGCTTGAAAATGCCGGGATTGCCTATCCCGAGCTGCCCGAAGCGCCGAAGTCGCTGCCTCATGTAATCGGCGAGACTTATACTTTTTCAAAAGATGAGATTGCGAGCGTCAGTTCTGACGATTTAATGGTGACCGTTTCGGAAGACCATGTCATTCTGCATGCTGCATTCATTGATCCGAAAAAAACGCTCGGCGCTGAAGCTGAATCGAAAAGCGTCGTTGCTTCGCATGCTTTGTTTCATGACGAGTATGTTTTCTCAGAATATTTGTCTGAAAAAAGAAAGGAGCTTGTATTTATCCAAACGTATGAGGGCCGCCCGATTTTTCAAAGGGAAGACAGCCCAACGGGACAAATTGTCGTTCAACTAAACAGCGACGAAGATATTTCCGGTTTTACACAGACGTACTTGGAAACGAGCGAGGAAGGTTCCGAACAGGAAATATTAACGCCGATTAAAGCGATCAATCAATTGTTTAATAACAAGAAGCTAAAAAATCAAGATGAAATTACGCACATTGAACTTGGCTATTACAGTTTAATTGAAGGCAAAGTTCAGGTTCTTGCCCCAACCTGGTTCATTGAAGTCAATGAAAGCCGGCATTATTATGTGAATGCCATCAACGGGCTGATTGATGATCCAAATATTGAACCTATTATTGAGACAGGAGACGACGCAGCATGAGTTTAACATTTAGTGTACTTGCAAGCGGAAGCACAGGAAATGCGATGTTTGTGGCGACAGAAAAACAAAAATTGCTGATAGATGCTGGTTTAAGCGGCAAAAAACTGGAGCAGCTGTTTAAAAAGATTCATTGTTCGCCGGAAGAGCTCGACGGCATCCTTGTGACACATGAACACAGCGACCATATTAAAGGCCTTGGCGTATTTGCAAGACGCTACAATTTGCCGATTTATGCAAATGCTAAAACGTGGGCTGCGATGGAAGATTTGATCGGCGATATCCCGACGGATCAAAAGTTTGAATTTCCAGTGGAAACGGTGAAAACGTTTGGCGATATTGATGTGGAATCATTTGCTGTTTCGCATGATGCAGCGGAGCCGATGTTTTTCACTTTTCATCACGAAGGCAAAAAATTAACATTGGTAACGGATATTGGATATGTCAGCGAGCGGATGAAAGGTTTGATAAAAAATTCCGACATGTACGTATTTGAAGCGAATCACGACGTGAATATGCTTATGATGGGGCGATATCCGTGGAATGTCAAACGGCGAATTTTAAGCGATAAAGGGCACGTATCCAATGAAGATGCAGCTTATGCGCTTGCAGACATTATTGGCGAGAATACGAGGCGCATCTATTTGGCCCATCTCAGCCGCGACAACAATATGAAAGATCTTGCACGGCTTTCGGTGCAGCAAGTTTTGGAGCAGCGCGGCTTTGCAATCGGCGAAGGTCTTGAATTATATGATACGGATCCGAATGTTCCTACGGCTTTAACCGCTGTTTAATTGCAAGCAATCGTTGCAGGTTGTGAAAAAATATGGAAAAATAGCCATATTCTCATATAAATCGCCTTTTTTTCCTATACTTACAGTATGGCATGCAATCATTGAATGTATAAGAACGTGCTCAAACAGAGCGCAATCATGTCCGTTCGGGGCATGACAGCTGCTGCACATTGAATTTGCGTGATCCTCTCGATTTGTGCGGAATTTTTTCGTTAGTAATGATTTAGGCGCGTTTTACATACTTTTACATGCGGATGCATCGGTGCAGGAGCCGGTTTGAAGAAGCGTTTAGCCGCTCATGTTTGAACATCCTTTAAAACAGATATACTTTATAGTGAAAGGAAAGGTGAAGTCATGGGCTATTATGATGGTGATCCGACAGGACGAGAACGGAATCATAGCGATAAAAACAGTCGTTCTTTTTTAGCGGGCATCGTAGGCGCGATAATCGGAGCCGCCGTCGTTTTGCTTGCTGTTCCTGCGTTGACGGGCGTCGATCTTTTTGCCAATGAGGACTCTGCAGCAAATGAAGCGAAAACGGATGGCAGTTCAAACGGCAATCCTGTTCCAAAGAGCGTCAGCATTGATGTGAAGTCTGACATCACTGAAGCCGTTTCGCTCGTAAGCGATGCAGTCGTTGGCGTCATTAATTTGCAGCGGACAAACTTTTGGGAAGGACAAGTGAGCGAAGCGGGGGCAGGTTCAGGCGTGATTTATAAAAAAGAAGGAGATCATGCTTTCGTTGTGACCAATCACCACGTCGTCAGAGATGCCACAGGCATTGAAGTGACGCTGAGCGATGGTGAGCGAGTTGAAGCAGAGTTGGTCGGCTCCGATCCGCTCATGGACTTAGCCGTTCTTCAAATTGATGCTTCAAAAGTAAAAAAGGTTGCTGAATTTGGAACGTCGAGCACGGTAAAACCCGGCGAGCCGGCGATTGCAATCGGAAACCCGCTTGGCTTCCTTGAAGGGACAGTCACTGCGGGGATCATCAGCAACATCGAACGGACAATCCCTCTGGACACCGATGGCGATGGCGCTCCCGATTGGAACGCTGAAGTCATTCAAACGGATGCTTCGATTAACCCCGGCAACAGCGGCGGCGCGCTGATAAACATCGCTGGACAAGTAATCGGAATCAATTCAAGCAAAATTGCTCAAGGCGCCGTTGAAGGGATTGGATTTGCGATTCCAATCGATGCTGCGAAGCCCATCATTGAGCAGTTAGAAATGTACGGCGAAGTAAAACGTGCGTTTTTAGGCGTATCGCTGCAGGATTTGACGGAAATTCCAGCTTATCATGTCAAAGAAACGCTGAAGCTTCCCGACAGCATTGAAGCCGGCGCTGTTGTCATGGAAGTTGTTGCCGGTTCACCGGCGCACCGTGCCGGCATAAAAGAATTGGATGTCATTACCGCTTTGGATGGCAAAGAGATAGCCAACGTGCTAGAACTTCGCAAACACTTATACAATGATAAAAAAGTGGGCGATAAGATGCGCATCACATTTTATCGGGAAGGCAAAAAACAAGAAAAAACGGTGACGCTCATTGAACAAACATACTGAGCGGCAAATCCAAATCAAAAGCCCGACGATTGAAAAGCTGGGCATGATTGAGGAAAGGGCAGGTGGCTAACGCCTGTCTTTTCTCTTTCCTGCGTTCATTTTCTATGAAGGAGAGAAAGCATTGGTCATATATTGCTGCGATGAACATGTTGAACGAGCGCTAGATGTCATTATTGACGAAAAGGAAACTTTTCCAACTTTGGAAAAAGTTAATATTATACACAATTTATCCACAACCTGTGAATATTGTGAAGAACAACCTGTATATATAGTATCGAACGAACGGTCTCATACATGATGTGGATTAAGATTGTGGATTTGTGGATAAAAATGTGCATAACTTGTTTGTAAAGGTAGGATAAACTGTGAACATTTTGATCATTTCTGTTGGGAAATTGAAAGAAAGCTATCTGAGACAAGCAATCGCTGAATACGCGAAACGCCTTTCCAATTATACGAAACTAACAATTGTTGAAGTTGCCGATGAAAAAGCGCCTGAATCGTTGAGCGATGCCGAAGCGGAGCAGGTTAAACGGACGGAAGGCGAGCGCATCCTTGCTAAAATTCCGGTGGATGCGCATGTGATTGCGCTTGCGATTGAAGGAAAAAACCCGACGTCTGAAGAGTTTGCAGCCAAACTTGACACATTTGCCGTTTATGGACAGCGCAATATCGTTTTTGTCATTGGCGGCTCGCTTGGCTTGAGCGATGAGGTGATGAAACGCGCAAATGAAAAACTGTCGTTTTCGCGAATGACATTTCCGCATCAGCTGATGCGCTTGATTTTGCTTGAACAGATATATCGAGCTTTCAAAATTAACCGCGGGGAACCGTACCATAAATAGAGGCAAAAATTGTTGAAGATAAGGTGGAATTTTATTGTCGGAAGC
>CALKAO010000075.1 GCA_937983115.1 uncultured Caryophanales bacterium | reverse complement strand
TCTTTAAACGACGACTTTCCATACATAAGCACTCCCCCGCGATAAATGCGCGCGCCAATGGCTGCAAAAATTCCAACAAATGCAGCCAAAATCGCAATGCTCAGCGCGATTTCCCACAAGGGCACATTCAGCATTCCGATTCGCATAAGCATCAGCATCGGACTGAAAAAAGGAATATACGACATGGCGGTGATAAATGTTGAATCCGGTGCATTCATTCCAAACATTGCCATAAAGAAAGCGGCGATTATGAGAAAAATGACCGGTGTGACCACCTGGTTCGCATCTTCAACCCGGCTGACAATCGAGCCGAGCATTGCCAACAATGTCGCATACAGCAAAAAGCCGAGCAAGAAAAACAGCACCGCATATAAAATCAGCGAAATCGGCAATTGGTCAAGCTGCAATGTTTCAACGATGCTTCCTTCGCTGTCGGCATTCGAACGAATCGAGTAAGCGCCGACGATAAAAACAAGCGCCACTTGCGTCAGACCTAACAGCGCAATCCCCAAAATTTTTCCAAACATTTGCGTAACCGGAGAAACACTAGAAACTAAAATTTCCATGACCCGCGAAGATTTCTCCTGTGCAACATCCGTCACGATCATCATGCCATAAATGATCACCGCCATATAAATGAGAAATGTTAAAAAATACACAATAAACGTGGCTTGCGCCACCTCTTCTTCCGATTTGGCCCCTTCATCAATGGCAATCTTTTTGAAAACGACGGGTTCATATATGCTTGCAGCTTCCTCAGGAGTAAGATTGAGCTTCTCAGTCGCAGCCATCACTTTCACTTGCTGAAGCGCTTGTTCAAGCGGGCCAATCCAGCGCTGTTCGGTTACCGTGTTCGCTTTCAGCACCCCTTCCGGCAAACCTTCTTCATTTTCCGACAAAATCAGCACGCCGTCCAGTTCTTCAGCTTGTATCTTTTGTTCAGCTGCTGCTTCATCGCCCTCAAACCGCTCAAGCACCACATCTTCGCCTGTCTGTTCGATTTGTTCGGACAGCAGACCAAACCATTCATCTGTTTCGGCGATGACTGCCACCTCTTTGGCTTCGTTATCTTCAAACAGCGCAAAAATTTTATCGATATTTAAAAAAGCCATGACAAACAAAAGAGTGATGATTGTTGAAAAAAAATACGCTTTCGTTTTCACCCGGTTTAAGTACGTATGGAAAAGAACCGTCCAAAATTTATTCATACGAAACACCAACCTTCTCAATAAATATATCGTGAAGGGACGGTTCTTCAAGTTCAAACTTAGACACGAATCCGCGTTTTGCCAAATGATCAAAAACTTTTTGAGCGATCGCTTCGCTTTCAACCTGAAGCTGTGCACCTTCAACCGTTTGCTTGTATTTGACGACGCCGGCAATTCCCCTTAAATCATCAAGCGGAAAATTCGCTTTAACCGTAACATTTTTTTTGCCAAATGACCGTTTAATTTCACGGAGGCTCCCTTGGACAACCGGCTTGCCTTTATGCAAGATGCAAAGCTGATCGCAGAGCGCTTCAACATGTTCCATTTGGTGGCTTGAAAACACAATCGTAGTCCCTTGTTTATGCAGATCAACCACCGCATCTTTTAATAGTTCGACATTGACAGGATCAAGCCCGCTAAACGGCTCATCGAGAATCAGCAGTTCCGGTTCATGCAAAACAGCGGCGATAAATTGAATTTTTTGCTGATTCCCTTTCGACAGTTCATCAACCCGTTTATCCGCGTAATCGGGAACACGAAAGCGTTCCAGCCAAACCTTCATTTTCTCGATAATGTCCGGTTTTTTCATCCCGCGCAAACGGCCGAGATAAACGAGCTGGTCCCGAACTTTCAACTTCGGGTACAAACCCCGTTCCTCCGGCAAGTAGCCGACAAGATGGCTCTTATCATAATTTATCGGCTCGCCCTTCCATGCAATCGAGCCGAAAGTGGGCAATAAAAGTCCGAGCACCATTCGAAATGTCGTCGTTTTTCCCGCCCCGTTTCCTCCGAGCAGCCCGAACATCCGCCCTTGCGGAATGTCCAAGGTAAGATTGTCAACAGCGGTATTCTCACCGTACTTTTTCGTAATATTTTTAATTTGTAGTCCCACAATTTTCCCTCCTTATCCATCCATTCTGAAGCTTCCCCTTCTGTTTGTAAAGATGTTTTCAGCTCGTTTTAATCAACAAAAAATGATGCTGTCCGTGCCGCAAAAGCAAGACAGCATCATTGCACATGCTTTAATCGTTCCCTTTTTTTAACCGCCCATGCTTTTTAACCGCTTCCCACAGCAAAAATTCAATATGGCCGTTGACACTCCGAAACTCGTCTTTTGCCCAGCTTTGCAAAATGCTATACAATTTTGGGTCAATCCGCAGCGGGAAACTCTTTTTTTTAGCCATTACAATCCCTCATATCACCCAATATCAATAAATTCAATGCCATCGTTCCATTTTCATTTGGACTTGGAGATCCGGTGTCAATACAAGCTTCCAGTATTAATAACAGGCTGTGTCGACTTATCTGAAACAATCGCAACCATTAAATTGTTGACCATGTTTACTCTGCGTTCTTCATCAAGTTCAACGACGTGATCGTTTTCAAGCTGCTGGATCGCCATTTTCGCCATGCTCACCGCGCCTTCAACAATCTTTCTGCGCGCAGAAATAATGGCAGCCGCTTGCTGGCGCTGCAGCATTGCATTGGCGATTTCCGTTGAATAAGCGAGATGGGTGAGACGCGCTTCTATTACTTCCACCCCAGCTACTCCCAGCCGTTCCTGCAGCTCTGCTTGCAGTTCTGTGGAAACTTCTTCAGCATTTCCCCTCAGCGACAAGATGTCATCATCAAAATTATCATACGGATATTTCGTAGCAACGTGGCGAATCGCCGTTTCACTTTGAACTTTTACAAACGTTTCATAGTCATCGACATCGAACACCGCTTTTGCAGAATTAACGACTTTGAAAACGGTAACCGCAGCGATTTCAATCGGATTTCCTTCGACATCGTTAACTTTCATCGTTTTGCTTTCAAAATTGCGCACGCGCAAAGACACCATTTTACGAAGCGTAAAAGGGACCGTCAAAAACAAGCCGCTTTCACGAATGCTCCCGAGATAACGGCCAAAGAAAATAACAACCACCGACTGATTCGGCTGTATAATCGTAATGCCGCTTGCTAATATAACGGCTCCGATTAAAAGAATAATCGCACCGGGAATGCTTCCGTTATAAAACAAAACAACACTGAATGCCACTAAAATGCCAATGAGTGCAATGCCGACAAAACCGTTCATTTTCCAAGCCTTTCTTTCCGCCATTCCGCATTCTCTCCTTTGCTTAAATCATTTCTATATCATTATGATATCATGTTTGGATGATCATGTAAATTTTTTAATTTTTCTCCAAAAATAAACAAGCGAACACTTCCGTGCATGGGTTCAGGCAAAAAAATTATATTCGCGGCCATATGAACATAAAAAAAGTCCTGGGTTTTTCAATCCCAAGACCTTCGTGCAATGCAGCGTTTTAAGCCAGCAGTTTGCTCATGACACAATAGACGCGAAAATCGCGTTCTCTATGATTTTCTGCACCAAAATCATCGTCGGGTCTGTAGTAGAAAACACGTCTCCTTATTTGCAAATGCAGGCATCGCCATTAATTAAAAACGTTCCTTCGCCTTCAAAACCATTCTTAATGGCACCTGTGAACCGATGCCCATCCGGAGGGTCAAAATCCCAAAAACTAATGGCGGTGTGCGGTTATTAGGCATCCCGACTATGACAGACCGTTTGATTCAACAAGCAATTGCCCATAAATTATCAAAAAGAGGCATGCCCCAAAGTTTCGAGCATATACAATGATTTTATGAACCGGCATCGTTTGGCGCGGTTTGAAATTAAGATCAAACACCCTGCACTCACGCTGCACACTCGTTTAATGATGCAGCATTGAAAATCTCTCTTCATGAAACGGCGCTTCTATAACCGATTTTTTCATCATTTCCTCCCTGTCAATCTTACAAAATTTTTGTTCCGTCAGGCACTCGTTCATCGACAGACAGCAGCACAACATCCTCTTCTTCCGGAACCCCGCCGAGCACGAGCACTTCTGATTTAAAACCGGCAATGCGGCGCGGAGGAAAATTAACAACTGCAGCGACTTGCCTTCCAATTAATGATTCCGGATGGTATCGCTTTGTAATTTGCGCACTCGACTTTTTCGTTCCAAGAGGACCAAAATCAATTTCAAGTTTAATCGCCGGCTTTCTCGCTTCAGGAAATGATTCAGCCTTTGTCACCGTCCCAATGCGAAGATCAAGTTTTTTAAAATCATCAATCGTCGGCAAAAATTTCCCTCCTTCATTCTAAACTTTGGAAAGAGCTGCTTTGCCTGATCCATTGCTTGCTTAACAATTTCTCGTTCAATTTTTTCTCTACAGGAAACAAAATCGAAAAGCTTTTAACATCAATCAACAGTTTCAGCAATGGGCATCTTTCCTTTGAACAATCATCGCCCACTGCATCCAGATTATCTGCTGCAGTCGTGGAAAATTATTCAATCCACCCAGCATGCGATGATGAAAAGCTGTCAAATCAAGCCTCGGACGCTCCCAATATGATTTTTCCCGGCCGAATTTGAAGCCTGGAGCGCTTCACTGTTGTGCGAACACGATGAAAGCAATACCGCTTTTTCCTCTTCTTTAAACAATCATTTTCAAACGTCGTCTTTTTAAAAGCATCAATAAGCTTTTCACAGAGAATCGAAAATTAAACCTGCAATTTATGAATCTTCGAAACGATTCATTTTGTAAATAATTACAATTGCCAACTGCTATGCTGAAGGCGCGCTGTCATCAAACAGTGAAATTTTACGCCATTTGCCGAACATGTAATAGCCGGCTGCAAACATGCTGCTAATCACAAAACTGACTCCGATTCCATATGCAATGCCATCCGGTCCAAGCCAAGAAGAGAACAAATAAGTAAGCGGAACGCGAAGCACCCAAAAAGAAATAAAATTCAGCGCTAAAATTTGAAACATCGCCCCCGATGCGCGAACAACACCATTCAGGACAAAATTGATGCCTAAAAATGGATAAAAAAATGCCACCGTTTTTAAAAACGTTGAGCCAAACGCAATCGTTCCGCTATCGGAAACGAACCAGCGGATGAGAATGTCCGCCGATAAGAACACCATAAAACTGATTGAAAAAGAGACCGTCAAAATTAGAACAAGCCCTTTTGCCGCAATTTCATTCACGCGCTCCCACATCTTCGCTCCGATGTTTTGGCCCGCCATGCTCGTTACAGCTGCACCTAATGTCGTAGCTGGAATCATAATAAGGCTGTCAATCCTCTGCGAAGCGCCGAAGCCTGCAACGACATCTTCGCCAAAATTGGCTACGATCCCCATAATGGCTGCAACGCCGCCTGAAATCGTCATCATCTGCAGCCCGCCGGGCAAACCAAGCTTCATAATGGTTTTAAAATAAAAATAGGTCGGCAAATGCGGCACTGTAAACGGAACTTTGCGATTTCGAATCGAATGAATGACGCCATATACAAAAGCAAAGCCTTGCGAAACAAGCGTCGCATAAGCAGCCCCTTCAATCCCCCAACGAAACGCATGAATAAACAGAGGATCAAGCACTGTATTTAAAATCACTGCCAATAAAACAAACCGCACCGGAGTCCGGCTGTCGCCAAGCGCGCGCAAAACAGTGCCGATAAAGTTGTAGCCAAATAAAAACAAAATTCCAAGGAAATGAATTTGCAAATAAGACTTAGCCATCGACATGATGGCTGCCGGCGTCGACATGATGCGCAAAATCGCTTCCGCAAACAAAAAGCCGATGAGGCCAAAAGCGAGCGACAAAATCAAATTAATGGTAACAAATGCATTTATCGACTCTTTTAATCGCTTTTCATCTTTTGCGCCTCGCGCTTGTGAAATGACGGTCAATGTCGCTGCATTTAATCCAATGACAAACGAAAGAACGGTAAAGATAATCGGGCCTGAAATGGAAACTGCCCCAAGGCCTTCTGTTCCGAGCAAATTTCCAACCCATAAACTGTCAATAAACTGAAATGACGTTTGCAAAATATTGGCAAAAAACATGGGGAGCGCAAACAGCACCATTTTTTTTAAAATGCTGCCTTTCGTAAAATCAAGATTTTTAGCCATTTTATTTATCCTTCTTTAATCGTCATTGATTCTGTAATTTTTATCCCGTCTTGAACCGACTGAACAAGCGGACAGTGCCGTCTCGTCAGTTTAAGAACGCTCTCCATCATTTGTTCATCCAGCTGATTGCCTATGACTTCAAAATGAAGATGAATGGCTTTCAGCCAGCCTTGAGCATTTTTCTCAACTTTCGTGCGAATGTGAATCGCCGAAACGGAAATTCGCTTTTTGCGTAAAATGGTTTTCATCACTTCGCCGCTGCAGCCTGCAAGCGAAGCGAGAAACAGCTGATAAGGGCGAAATCCATGCTGTTCATGGCTGGAAACCTGCAATTTGCCAAACGCTGCCGTTGTAAAAAAGCCCGTTTCTGTCATGAAGAAGTCCATTTTATACACTTCCCTTCAACGGTATCTCTAGTGTATCATGTTTTTTCACCCCGTCGACCAATCAAGCAAACCATTCAGCAAATGCGCCAGCTTCACTGCCAGCGGCACATTTTCATTGATTTGTATATACTACGTTAAGACTTAAAAAACGAGCCGAACGAACGGCCAAATCAATCGCCAGCCTTTTTCAAACGCCAAAAAACGATGCTTAAGGAGTGAACGCTCGATGAAATTGCGATCAGAAATGCCTGAATTAAATGGCGCAACGAAATGGTTCAATCGAAAAGTGGCCAAACATGAACTGATTGGCGAAAAAGCGACGCTCATTCATTTTTGGTCAATCAGCTGCCCGCTGTGCAAAGAAGACATGCAGGCGATAAATGAGTTTCATAAACAATTTAAAGAAAAGTTAAACGTCATTGCTGTGCACACCCCTCGCTCTGAACAAGATCTAGATGTTCAAAAAGTGGAAAAAACTGCCGAACAGCTAAAGATGATGCACTCCCTATTTATTGATCATCATATGAAGCTGTCAGATGCATTTGAAAACGAGTACGTCCCCGCCTATTATCTGTTTGACCGCGAAGGAAAGCTCCGTTATTTTCAAACCGGCGAAAGCAGCTTAAACCTATTGACAAAACGTGTTCATCGCATGCTTAAATAAGAGAGCATACCGCTCTCTTATTTCATTTCAAGTTCACGAAAAAGTTCATGCATCTCCGCTTCAGGGATGGATGTACTGCGACGGTTACCCTAACCAGAGGCGCGGAAACCCCCTTGCTTTTTCGATGCACGTGATAAAATGAAAAATAATGTAGATTGTATTCATTTTATTTTAATATTTTTTCTAATTAAGATGAAAAAACGCTAATTAACCTAAATAACTTAAACGTTCTTATTTCATTTTATATGAAATGAAGATGAGAATTATTCTCATTTACTGAAGATGCATTGAAAATATAAATCGTACATAGCAATCAGCCAGTGCAGCCATCGCCAATCCGATTGTTTTTGAAAAAACATTATGAAATGGCCGCAGCTCTTTTCAGCGGCATCCTCATCGCGCTAGGTTTTTTGCACTCGCAACATGAAACCTTATTGTTTCTGGAAACTTTTGTTTTTGCATAAACAAAAAAAGGAATGCTGGATTTATTTGTCAATAAACATTTGAACGTCGAAATTCTAATGATTCTTGCCGCAATCGGTTCAGCGATTATCGGATTTTGGGCGAAAGGAGCGATGTTGATTTTTATATTCGCACTCAGCGGAGCGCTTGAGACATATTCCAAAAACAAAAGTGAAAAAGAATTGGCTTCTTTGCTGAAACTGCAGCCTAATGAAGCGACATTGCTTACCGCTGCCGGAAACAAGTGGTTCCAATCGCCAGCTTGCAAATCAATGACACAATCATTGTCAGGCCAGGCAAGCGCATTCCAGCTGGCGGAGTGGTTGCAAAAGGGCTGTCTGCTGTTGATGAATCTTCCATTTCAGGCGAATCGATGCCCATTGAAAAACAACAAGGCAATGAGGTCTTTGCTGGCACGGTCAATTTAAACGGGGTCCTATCCATTGCGGTGACTTTTTCAAAATGATTGCCCTCGTTCAAGAAAGGCAGCATAAAAAATCGCCAACGCAGCATTTTATTGAACGCTTTGAAGGAACATACGTTAAAATTGTATTGCTCGTCGTCTTTTTCATGCTTTTCATCCCTCATTTTGCATTCGGCTGGAGCTGGCAGGAGACGTGGTATCGCGCCATGGTTCTTCTCGTTGTCACTTCGCCATGCACATTAGTCGCTTCCATTATGCCAGCGATGCTGTCGAGCATTGCCGCTGCTGCGAAAAAGGGCATTATTGTCAAAGGCGGAAATTGTTTTGAATCGTTGGCGTCAATCCGTGCGATGGCATTTGATAAAACAGGAACGCTGACAAAAGGAAACCATGAAGTGACAGATGTTATCCATCGAAAAGATATAACTGAAAAAGAACTGCTGCAAACCTCGGCATCGATTGAAAAACAATCGACGCATCCCCTTGCCGCTAAAATCGTTCGCTGCAGCCAAACAAAAGCAATTCCTCTCATTCCCGTGTCGCGCTTTACCGATTGCCCCGGCAAAGAAGTTGAAGCGGTGTTCAACGAAAAAACATGGTGAATCGGCAAACGAAACTTCGTTGGAAACGATCATCCGTTTGGCAAAAATCAAGCGGAACGATTCAAGCCGAAGGAATCGTCTATGTCGGCGATGAAAACGGCATCGCAGGACTGATTGCCATTAAAGACACCATTCGCGAAAATGCAGACGAAGCGATCAAAAAATTAAAAAACTCGGCATTCACACCCTAATGATCACAGGCGACGGCCAAGGCGCTGCACGCGCCATTTCAAAAGAAGCCAATCTCTATCATTATTTGGCGGATGCCCTTCCTGAAGATAAATTAGCCGAAATCAATGCTTTAAAAAATCTTCGCGGCTCAGTTGCAATGATTGGCGATGGGATCAATGACGCCCCTGCTCTAGCAGCTGCCGACATCAGCATTGCAATGAGAGAAGGAACGGACATTGCGCTGGAATCCGCGAATGTTGTCCTTACAAAAAACAATTTAATGAAAATTCCTGAAGCGATTCACATTTCCAGAAAAATGAACCGCATCATCAAACAAAACATCATTTTTTCAATCGGCAAACTTTTTGCAAATCATTGACCTTCCTCTTGGCGTCATCGGACACGAAGACAGCACGCTGCTCATCATTTTAAACGGCCTTCGGATGCTTTCTGAATCTTACTAAATCTTGTTTTTCGCCCGTTCAATCGAAAAAAAAAACGAAAGAGACACGAACTTTCCGTGCCTCTTTTTTCTGTCACACTTTAATTGAATGAAAATACTATGAAATTAATCCCATTCTCATCGCTTCAGCAATCGCCTGCGCACGATGCCTTGCACCTAATTTTTTCATTGCCGAACTGATATAATCACGAGCCGTAAACTCGCTGATGCCCATAAGATCTGCCATTTCTTTTGTGCTCCAGCCATTCGACAGACGCTCCAACACTTCAATTTCACGCTTGCTCAGCCTGGCGCCTTCTTCCTCAAAATAATCAGAAGCAATCGCATTCACGCCTAAACGAAAATATTCCTCGATAGAATAAATAAGCGACCTGCTGAGCGGTTCGCGCCCTTTATAGCCATCAATAAGCACACAGCCCAGTACAATCGGTCCAAGCCATAATGGAACAACAACTAACGACGAAAGATTATATTCTTTTATATATTTCATTGGAAAATTGCTTTTATTTTCTGCCAAAACGATATATTCCGCCCGTTTATTGCGAATGGCTTCGTAAATGATAGGAATTTCACGGATATCCTGGCGAATATGTTCCATCGAAAACATGTTTCCATCTGAATCTACGAGGAACAATCCTTCTCCAATAAAATTAATGGGGGAATAAGAAAAAAGCGACAATCTTGAAAAGGGAAAAAACTGAAAAAAGCCTTGAAGCCCAGTAACAATTTTTTCTTCCTGTTTGTCAAACTTCGACAGCGTTTGAATAAAACGATCGACTTTATCGTCCAACATATTCAACCCTCCGGAAGAAATCCCTACATTTTTAGGTATAGAAGAGAAGGAAAATTTAGCTTAAACTAAAAAATAAAGATGAAAGCCTTTTCATTGATGGGAAAATTCAAAAAGTTTGAAATGGTAAATTTATTATACCTTTTTTTCTTTAAAACATCAATTCATAATCTAAGGAGGTTTTGTTCATGTCAAAAGAACGCGTGATCATTACGACATCTGAAAGGGGATTAAAGACAGACTCGCTTCCTTACCGCCTGTATCAAAAAGCAAAAAAACTCGGTGTTTGGAACCCTGAAGACATTGATTTTAGCCAAGACAAAATTGATTGGGAAACAAAACTGACAGATGCGCAAAAAGAAGGCATCCTGCGCCTCATCTCTCAATTCCAGGCAGGCGAAGAAGCGGTCACCCTTGATCTTCTGCCGCTGATTAATGTCATTGCAAAAGAAGGCCGCCTCGAAGAAGAAATGTTTTTAACAACATTTCTATGGGAAGAAGCAAAACACACGGAGTTTTTCAGCCTCGTCCTAAAAGCGATCGGAGAAACTGGCGATCTTTCGCACCACCATACGGGAACATACAAATACATTTTCTATGAACTTCTCCCGGAAACGATGGGGCGCTTGGAGCACGACCATTCTCCAAAAGCGGTCGCCGAAGCAGCCATAGTCTACAACATGCTCGTTGAAGGCATTCTTGCCGAAACAGGCTACTATTCTTTCTATCGCACACTCGAAGATGCTGGGCTGATGCCTGGTCTCATGACAGGCATCAACTATTTAAAACGCGACGAATCGCGTCACATCGGATATGGAACATACTTGCTGCAGCGCATTATTTCAGAACATCCGGAATTGTATGATCACATCATGAAAAAAATGATGGAAATGGCGGTTCTTGCCAACAAAGTCGTTGAAGAAGGAACAGAAGCAGCCATTGAAAGAGCGAAAGCGGGCCAAGAAGAATTAGACACCGATCCCGAAGAGACGAAGCGCTTTGCTGAAACTCAATTCAAAGCGAGAATGGCCGTTCTCTCCCGCGCAAAAGGGAAACACGTGGATGAAATTTATAAAACGAAAGCCGAAGAAGTTGGTGTTGTCGACTGATCTTCACTTCATCAAGCCGCAATCAACAAAAAGCACAATTGCGGCTTTTTGTTTTATTTAATCAGAAGCAGCGAACGAAGCGAATGGGCATGCTTTATTGCATTCGATGTTCTCAAAATTGGCGTCAGCTGGCTTGAACGCAAATATTCATTATTTATTAGGAGGGATACAGTTGTCTACACAAGTTGGTGTGCAAACTTACAACCTTTTCATTAACGGAGAATGGGTTCCGTCGTCAAGCGGCGAGACATTCGATGTCATTAACCCAGCAAACAGAGCCGTAGTCGCAAAAGTTGCAAAAGGAACAAAAGAAGACGTCGATAAAGCGGTTGATGCCGCCAGCGCAGCTTTTGAAAATGCAGAATGGCGGGAAATGCCGCCAAATGAGCGCGCTGACGTTTTATTCAAAATCGCGCAAAACATCACAAAACATGCACAAGAGCTCGTCATGCTTGAAGCATTGACATCAGGGGGCACAATTCGCCGCATCGGCGGAAGCGACATCATGCTGATGGTCGATTTATTTCAGCAAATGGCCAAATTCGTAAAGGAGTATCCGTTTTCAGAAACGCTTCCTGAGCCATTATTCCCTGGACCTGCCCATAACTTCGTATGGCGCGAGCCGCTTGGCGTCTGTGCGGCCATCACTCCCTGGAACATGCCGATGCTCATTGCCACATGGAAAATTGCGCCTGCTCTTGCAACAGGAAATACGATCGTCATTAAACCGGCGACAAACACCCCTGTATCGACATTAAAACTGGCAGAAATTATTTCTGAAGTCGTGCCGCCCGGGGTGATCAATGTCGTTCCAGGTTCAGGCGGGGAAGTCGGCGAAGCGCTCGTCACACATCCAAAAGTGGAAAAAGTCGGTTTTACAGGCTCAACGGAAGTCGGACGCCGCATCATGATGCTGGCTTCGAGCACAGTAAAAAATGTAACGCTGGAACTCGGCGGCAAATCGCCAAATATAATTTTGGAAGATGCGGATTTGGACTTGGCGATTCCCGGCAGCTTGTTCGGCGTATTTTTGCACGCAGGCCAATTGTGTGAATCAGGGACGAGACTGTTCGTGCCGAATGCCATTTACGATGAAGTCATCGAACGGCTTGCCGCGTTAACAAAAACATTAAAAGTCGGGCACCAGCTTGACTTGAATACATCGATTGGCCCAATCATTTCTCAAGAACAGAAAGAGACCATTCTCTCTTATATTGAAGCTGGAAAAGCGGAGGGAGCCCGCCTTGTTTGCGGAGGCAAAGAGGCAGAAGTAAAAGGCGGCGAAAACGGCTTTTTCATTGAACCTACCATTTTTGCCGACGTGACAAATGATATGAAAATTGCTCAAGAAGAAATTTTCGGGCCAGTTTTATCGGTCATCCGCTATGAAACGGTTGATGAAGCAATCGAAATGGCAAACGACACCATTTATGGACTGGCAAGCGGAGTCTGGACGCGAGACGTCAATAAAGCCTATGATGTCGCCCGCAAAATAAAAGCTGGCGTCGTTTGGATTAACGACTGGCATATGCTCCGCAACGACGCTCCGTTTGGCGGATACAAACAGAGCGGAATTGGACGCGAAATGGGCAAATATTCGCTTGATGCTTATACGCAATTGAAACACGTCCACACATCAATGGTGCACGATGTGAAACAACGCCGCGCATTCGGCATTTTATTTCCGGAAGGATAAACCATGGAACAACAGAGCGTCACAATCAGCGAATCAGCAAAACAATTTCTCAAACTGGTCCAAAGCCAGATCAATGATGAGCTTGTGATGTTTATCGGAAGCGGCTGCTGTGACGGCCCTGTTCCTCAGCTGTTTAGAAAATCTGAAACGATCATTCCAACACGGCACCAAATCATCTATGAAAACGATCAGCTTGCAATATATTTTATCGCGCCAATGAAATTCGATCCACGCTTCCACTACACGATTGACTTAAAATCAAACGTCATCAATGACAGTTTTTCGCTCGAAAGCCGCTGCAACTGCCAGTTTGTTTTGCGTATGAAAAAAGCATAGCGTCCCGTTTAAATAAAAAAATATCGAGGTGAATGAAATGTCTACTACATACTCCAACTTTGCAGCGACAACCGCTATTCACAGCGGTTCGCAAACAAGAGCAATGATTCCGGATCTTTTTCGCGGACTCGGTTCGAAACGCGTTGTTCTTTTTAGCGATAAAGGATTGGAACAAGCAGGAGTCGTTCAACGCGTAGCTGAAATTTTTGAACAAACCCCGCATGGAGTCGGTCCTGAACTCGTCGGCATCTTTACAGATATTGATCAGGATGCCAGCAGCGAATCCGTAAACAAAGCAACCCAATATGCAAGGCAAGTGGCTGCTGACGGTTTGCTTGCTGTCGGCGGAGGCAGTGTGATTGACTGTGTAAAAGGCGTCAAATTATCACTGCACTACGGAGCTGCTGATATCAAAGAATTGATGCCAAGCGGCTTAAACTATTTTCGCTGGCCTGAAGCCCAAATGATTCCGATTCCGCACATTACCGTGCCGACTACAGCTGGAACCGGTTCTGAAGTTTCTCCAATTGCTGTCATTTACAACGAAGAAACGAAAATAAAAACAAATATTATTCATCCGTTTATCGCTTCAAATATGGCTGTTTTAGACCCTGATCTAACCGTCGGACTGCCGCCGTTTATTACTGCATTCACGGGCTTTGATGCATTGACGCACGCCATTGAAGCGCTCGCTTCTCCAAAAGCGACGCCATTTACCGATGCATACGCCTTGCAAACGATCCGGATCATTCCGAAAGCTTTGCCTGAAGCAGTCAAAAATGGCAAAAATTTAAACGCGCGCATGGAAATGCTGCAAGCCAGCACGATGGGCATCATCGCTTTCAGTTTTTCACTAAACGTTGTTCCCGTGCATAACCTGGCGCATGCATACGGAGCGTTATTCCGCATTCCACATGGTCTAGCCAATGCCGTTTTCTTGCCGCTCGTTATGGAAGCCTTGCCAGAACTCTATTTGCCAAAAATTGATCAGCTTGCAGAAGCATTCGGCCTCGATGTTCGCGAAAAAACACGTGAAGAAATGCTCGCTTCCGCCATTCAAGCAATTAAAGACTTGCAGCAGGATGTCGGTCTGCCAAGCGACTTTTCCGATTATGAAATTCCTGCAAAGTCGCGGCAAATGATTGTCAAGGCCGTTGAAGCGGACCCTGCAGGGTTGAACTTCCCCATCCCCTCTCACATCATCGCATCAATCAGCAAAAAAGTCAGAGGAGAACAGGCGAAGCAGACAACGTAGCCAACAAATAAGAAGCTGTCAATCCAAAAGACAGCTTCTTATTTGTTTTGCTCTTGATGGAGCACAACATTCGTAATTCCGCCTAACAATATGATAAATGCGGAAACATAAAACCAAAGCATGAGCACGATCACTCCGCCTAAGCTTCCATAAGCCGCCGAATAATTGCCAAAATTGGAAACATAAAATGAAAATGCATACGAAGCGACAAGCCATCCCGCCGTTGCAGCAAATCCACCAATTGAAACATCGCGAAATTTCAACGATTTATTTGGACCGATATAATAAAGAAATGTCATCACGAACGAAATAATAACAAAACTTAGCAGCCAGCGAATCGCTTCCCACACGACGAGGAAACTTTCCGTCAAACCCAAATGCACAAAAATAAACTCCCCGATCAATTTTCCGAAAACGGGCAAAACCAGAGCGACAACAATGACAAGGATCATTCCGAGGGTCAACAGGATCGCCAAAAAGCGGGAAACGAAAAACGGGCGCGTTTCATGAATTTCATAAGCATGATTCAATCCGCGGATAATTCCATTAATCGCGTTCGACGCAGACCAAATCGCTGCAATGATCCCAAATGATAAAAGCCCTTTATTGGTTGATGCAAAAATCGACGCCAGATTTTCATCGACAATTTTCATGCCTTCTTCAGGAATATAAGGCCTGATTAACTCGATAAATTCTTGCCCTTTAAATCCGATAATTGGGAGCAATGAAACGACGAAAATCAAAAAAGGAAATAATGACAGCAAAAAATAAAACGCCAATTGCGCGGCTAATTCTGTAGCTCTTACATATTGCACCCGTTCGATCATCGCGCGAATAAATTGCGCGATCTTTTCCATCGCCACCGTGAGATCACCTCACCCCAGCTTAATGCAGCTTATGCAAATCCTCTTGATCATGCTCTTCATGGCCTCCATCTGAATGCGAAGGAACATGAATGAGACTGCTGCCCACTTCTTTCATTTCTTCGCCAGCCCCTTTTGCCGTTTGAATGATTTTTGTTGATGTGTCCCGAACTTCTTCAATTTGCTGTAAAATTTCCTGCAATTGATTCGATACTTCTTTAAAACTTTTTGCCGCTTGATCAAGTCCATGCTTTACATTGTTGACAAACCCGCGTGGATCCTGGCGGACGCCATCAACCCAATGCTTTGTTTTCCGGCCAAATCGTTTTGATTTCTCCACCATGTTATGGCGAACATCTCGATCAAACATGACGATGGAAATTCCTGCAAGCATGCCAACAAATGCTCCTTTTGCCAATTTGCGGCTGAAGCGTTTCCCTTTCATCCGCGATTAACCTCCTTCCGAATCTTCTTTTATAATTTTCCCCGACTTCAAAGTTATAAACGAAAGATCGAATAAAATTGGCAAAAGCGGCTAAACGTTTCGAGAAATATTTGCAAGCGCAAGTCATGGCGCGCGCTTTCGTGCACGCCAGCTTAGGCTTTTGAATATACTGGCGATGAAATCAAACAAGGAGGCCGATTCAATGGACAAATACTCTGATATGCCGGGCATAACAAAAGAATATTGCCAACCGTACATTGACCATCTCATCCAAATTCAAATGAAAGATGGGCGTTTTTTCCAAGCCATTTTAATCGATGTGGATGATCGAAATGCGACCGTTTTAGTTGATGATCCTGAATATCAAATGACTAGAGAGGAAACTGATGAACGCTTTTTCGGACCAAGATTTTACCCAGGCTATCGATTTCGGAGACTGTTCCTTCCGTTAGCTGGCATTGTTGCATTAAGCACGCTTCCGTACTTTTTTCAACCGTATTACCCGTATCCTCCATACTATCCTTATTTTTAAGCCTCTATCAGCATGACAGAGGCTTTTTTACGCCAATTTTTTTTCACGTTTAATTCGTTCTAGCAGCGCATGGCAGCCACGGAGCACAAGGTCATACACTTCCTCAAAGTTGCCTGTAAAATACGGATCGGGAACATCTTTAGAAGGAGCATTTTCAACCAAATCAAGGAATCGCCCAACGAACACGCCGTTCTTTTCCTTAATGACTTTTCGCAAATCCCGCAAATTTTGGCTGTCCATGGCAAGAATGTAATCAAAAGTTTCCCCATCCTCGCGAACGATTTGGCGGGCTGTCATTCCTTCCGCCGCTATTCCTTTTTGTTCTAAAAGCGTTAACGTTCCATCATGCGGCGGATTTCCAACATGCCAATTTCCAGTTCCAGCAGAATCCACTTCAATTTTATGCTGAAGTCCATTGCGTTGAACCAGATCTCTAAAAACTGCTTCAGCCATTGGTGAACGACATATATTTCCTAAACATACAAACAATACACGAATCATTCTGTACCCCCATCTCACCTATTGCTTCCTTTAGTTTAACAAAAGAAAGGAGCAGTTTCACCTTGAAAACAGCTCCTTTCACTGCTTATTCAATTGTGCCGACGCCGTTGCAAAGCGGACAAGGAACAAGTTTCGACTCAAACTCCTGCGCTGCATCTTTAATGACCATTTCAATTTCGCCATTGCCTAGACACTTTGGACAGTCGCCCATTGCAATCCTCCTGTTCGCCTATTGTTATAGTACAGTATATTATATTTTAATTTATAATATAACAGTTTAATGTGAAAAGCAACTCATTTTTTTAACCATGTAAAATTTCACATTCGCTTCTTCGATCGCATTTATGTTACGATAAAAATAGAACAAAACGATTTGTTCGAACCTATAAAAACCACACGAAGGAGTGTTACCATGGCCATCAATCTGGAAAAAAGTCCGGTTATTGAAATGACGGAAAAACTGTGCGCAGCAATTTTGGAACTGCCTGAATATAAAGAGATTAGCAAAAAAATTCATGCGTTTTCCGATGATGAACATGCAAAACAGTTGTATCAATCGCTATATAACCACCAAATGCGCCTGCACGAAAAACAGCAGCAGGGCCTTCCAATTACTGAAGAAGAAACCCATGCTTTTCAAACAGAATATGAAACCGTGCTGGAAAATGAAGCCGCACGCGGATTTATCGAAGCGCAGCAAATGATTGAAGAAATCGAACAGACAATTAACGCCTACATTACAAATACGATTAAATTAGGGCGCGTTCCCCGGCCTGAAGATTTCATTCAAGAGCGCCATAGCGGCTGCGGCTGCGGCGGAAGCTGCGGCTGCGGCGCCCATTAATGCAAAAACCGCTAATTGCATCATCATTGTGCAATTAGCGGTTTTTTATCATGTTTATTTAAGTTTCTCAATTAAGGAAGGAAGCCAATCATGCAAATTTCGAAACGCATACCCTGCTTTTTTCGCTTTTTCCGTCGACATCATTTTCGTTCCGGCATAGCCATAAGGCGATTGCTCTGCACGTTTATCTGCTGCAAGCACAGCTTCCTTGCCGACGATGCGTTCAATCAGCGCAATCATGTCTTTAATCGAAATCACACCGTCAGAACAAGCGTTGACAGGCCCCATCAGCTGAGATTCAGCAAGCCAAGCCAAAAAATCTCCAGCTTCTTCGGCGGATATGTAGCTCATTTTTGACGCTTCATTCGGAATATAAAAAGCTTTTCCTTCTTTTATTCGTTCAATATGAAAAGTCAATCTTTCAGTATAATCTTCTTCGCCCATTACGATCGGAAAACGCACAGCAGTAACTGGAAACGCCGCTTTTTGAAAAAAATAAGCTTCGGCCGCCCGTTTGCCTTCACTGTAGGAAAACGCTTCCCGTTCTGAGTTTTCTACTAATGGATAGGCATAAGGTTGAAAATCGGATTCCAAAAACGGCTCTTCTTTAAACGCATCGTATACAGCCATTGACGATGTAAAAATATAATGGAGCGTCTTGCCTGCAAAAACATCACATGCAATTTTCGCATCGTTCGGCGTATAGCAAATTTGATCATAAATGGCATCCCATTGCGTCTCACGAAACGCCTGTGACATTGAAACTTCAGAAAACCGATCAACGACCGAACGATTGACGCGTTCTCCGAATGGATCAAGCGTTTTGCCTCTCGTCGCAATCGTCACGCGATGCCCTTGTTCCAGCAATTTTTCAATCAGCAGCCTGCCAAAAAAACGAGTGCCCCCAAGCACAAGTATCTTCATCTATTTCTTCCCCCTTATCTACTTAAAAATATTCTGAAAAATGGTATTGGTACAACTTGAATGCATTCTCAAGATTGGTCAGCGCCGCAATCGTTTTTGGATATGGATGAACAAGAATAACCGGATTGTCTTTTTCGCCAGACTGCTCTCGTGTATGAAAAGCCAGTTTTTCTTCATCAAGTGAAAACTGTGCATGAACGCCCGCTTTATTTTCGCGGGCACCAGCAGCAAATCCATTTATGAAAAGATTGCGAGCAAACTGCATTGCATGCATGAATGCATCAGCCTTCTTCCGGTCTGTCAAAAAGCAGCAACCGTTAATAGAAAAAACCTGCAGGTATGCCTTGTGAACGCAATAACGCTGCCAATAGCAGCGATTTCGCATAAACCAATGCCTTCTTAAAATGCAGCGCTTCAGAAGCGCTGCGTTGTCACACGTGTTGATTGAATCTCCCATGAATGGAAGATTTGAACGCGAACAATTTAAAAAGCGTTTTTGCTTTTTCAATTTCTAAAGGCAAACCATTAAAAAGTTCTTTTGTCTTTGTATGAATAATCGGATTTGAAAAATCAACTTCAATCATCCTCTAATCGTTCTGATTCACAAAAATCATTTTCATTGTTCAACCCCCTTTCAAGCCAATCGTATGAGCCGCGCATCAATTAGGTTTTAACGCTTTTTATTGCTTTATAAACGCGATAGGTTAAACGATTGCGCAATTTCGCCATCCACTCTTGATGCTCAACCCATATGCACAAATCCCGAAAATCAAATTGGCGAGTCAAAGTTAATTCCGACATTTCCTCGAGCCCTTTTTTGCTGTACGTTTCGCCAAAATCCATAACGAATATTGTTTCAAACCCTGCATCTTGCATTTTGCTGCGCCATTCTTGCTCTGTCATGATTTTTTTTACACCATAAAACGATTGAATTTGTTTTTCTTCTTCAGCGCTTAACGAATGTTCAGCTGCTTTCGTCATTTCTATGGCAATCAGCCGGCCGCCATTTTTTAATGCTCGAAAACATTGCTGCAGCGCTTTTTCCGCTTCCGTAAAAGCAATGACGGACTCCGCAATGATGAAATCAAACATAGGCGCTTTGAAAGGCAATTGCTCTGCTGAGCTTTCAACGAGCGGAATGGCCACTTGCTCTCTGTCAAATCGCTGCTGCGCTTTTTCAAGCATTTTCTTTTCAACATCAAGAGCCGTCACTTGGCAGCCGTATTGTTTTGCTAGAAAAGCAGATGTTTGTCCTGTTCCGCAGCCAAGATCGAGAACATGCGCAGTTTTTTCAATCGTTTCATTGGCCAGCACGGCTTTCGTTAATGGCAGCCCGCCTGGATGCGCGCCTCCAATTCCAACATTCGCTAAAAATTGGAGATAATCGCTCATTGAATTCTCACCTTCCCATTTTTCTGTACAACCATCATATGCTTTCGAAAAAAATGCGCTCATCTTTTCCAAGGCGCATCGGCGGGAAAAGCGCAAACAAATGCTGGACTGCAGATTGCAATATTTTATAAAAGCGGGACAGATGCCTTTCCACTAATTCAACATTCCACATATGGTGTAGTGATAACAAAAAGGGAGGTGGAATCATGAGCGGAGTTTCAGGAGGTTACGGTGCAGGCGCAGGTTTTGCGTTAATCGTTGTATTGTTTATCTTGCTAATCATTGTAGGTGCGGCTTACGTCTGGTAATCCCGTTTTAACAATACGATGTCGTTCCACTTTCTTTTGAAAGGAGAGATGATTTATGGGCTATGGCTATGACTACGGCGGCCCCGCTTATGGAGCCGGTTACGGATGTACTCCAGGTGGATGGGGCGGCGGCAGCGCATTTGTGTTAATCGTGGTGCTGTTTATTTTGCTTATCATTGTAGGAGCAGCTTACATTCGCTAAATTCCCCCACTCAAATTCCAGCAAGCGATTAAAGGCTGCTCAATCATTCATAAACTGAAAAATTGATAAAAAAGCGCTAGCCATACTCACCGTGATCACGATTTGAGTGAACCAGCGCCCATAAAGAAATCGGCGAAAGCGCCGGTTTCTTTTATTTCATATTTATAAACACGCTTTTAACCTCGGTGTAGTTATTTAAGGCGTAAGAGCCCATCTCACGCCCAATTCCCGATTGTTTGAAGCCGCCAAAAGGCGAGGCCGCGTCCAGCACGTTATAACAATTCACCCATACCGTGCCCGCTTGCAATTTGCTGGCGACATAATGGGCGTTTCGGACATTTTCCGTCCATCGCCCGGCCGCCATCCCGTACGTCGTATCATTGGCACGCGCAATCACTTCGTCCAAATCTTCAAATGGCATAGCGGCAACAACCGGTCCAAAAATTTCTTCTTTCGCAATCGTCATATCATCTTCAACGCCTGCAAAAATCGTTGGCTCGACAAAATATCCTTTATCAAACGGTTTTCTTCCCCCTGTCAGCAATTCAGCGCCTTCTGCTTGCCCTTTTTCAATATAGTCAAGCAAGCGATTTTGCTGCGTTTCAGAAACGAGAGGCCCATTTGTGTAGATGGCTCCAATCCTGGACCCTGCTTGATATTTTTTGAATATGAAACAAGATTGGCGACGGCATTGTCAAATGCTTTCTTTTGAACAAAAAGCCGTGAACCTGCACAGCACACTTGCCCTTGGTTAAACATATTTCCCATGAGCGCTCCTGGAATCGCCCGTGATAAATCCGCATCCGGCAAATAATATTCGGTGATTTTCCGCCAAGCTCCAAAGTCACCCTTTTTACAGTGCCTGCTGCCTTGCGCATGATGTGCTTGCCAACTTCTGTTGAACCTGTAAATGCAATTTTATTGATTTTTTCGTGTGAAATTAGCGCTTCTCCGGTCTTTTGCCAAACCCTTGGACAATATTCACAACCCCATTGGGAAAACCGGCTTCTTGAATCAATTCAGCGAGATAAAGCGCAGATAATGGAGTTCGTTCAGCTGGCTTTAAAACAACTGTGCATCCGGCCGCCAATGCATCGCCAAGCTTCCACGCTGCCATAAAAACCGGAAAGTTCCACGGAATGATTTGACCGACGACGCCTACCGGCTCATGGCGCGTATAATTAAAATAGGGTCCGTTCACCGGAATCGTTTGGCCGACAATTTTTGTTGACCCTCCTGCGTAATAGCGAAAATGTTCAATGGCAACAGGAATGTCAACGCGCTTCGACTCGTTGATTGGTTTTCCATTATCAAGCGTTTCCAACTGAGCAAGTTCATCAAGATTTTCTTCCATTAAATCAGCAAGCTTGTAAATCAAACGGCTCCATTCCTTGACCATGGCCCATGATCAAACGCTTCTCTCGCTGCTTCTACCGCTCGATTCACATCTTCTTCTTCAGCTTCATGCACGTAATCCAATACTTCTCCAGTAGCAGGATTTCGTGTTTCAAATGTTTGTCCATTGATCGACTCCACCCACTCGCCATTGATAAACAGCTTTTTCTCGCCTTTGAAAAACTCCGCGACTTTTGGCAGCAGTTCAATTGTTTGTTTCAAAATAATCCTCCTTTATTAAATATTTGGAGAGGTTTGACGAGTCATTTCATTCAACGCGGAAACCGCTTTCTTTTTCGAACGCAGTCATGAATGATCGATAATTTTATATTCTTCATGGCGCAAAACTTCACGATCTTTTTCAAGCTTCAACGTTTCAAATTCCGGCATAATCGTTAAATCAGCAACCACCGTATTTTGTAAAACAGCAACTACCTTTCCCCGCATTCCATCTCGAAAAGAAATGATGTTGCCTACTTTTGCAATCGACATGCTTTCAGCTCCTCACTGCATCATACTCTCTTCAATTGTACTACTTTTCTAACTATTAAGAAAGCATTTTCTTTAATTTTTAGCGCTAGCGATTCCGTCCTTGTAACGACTCCGTTAATCATGACGCCTGATTGAAGTTATTTCGGATAAGCTTGAGTAACATCTTATCATGGGTTGTTTTCGCAAGCATGCTCATGAGTCTGTCATGGTTTACCTTACAAAGAATATCTCTAAATCCATGTCTGCGACCCATCTGTATCCATCTCTGATGTATCCCTTCGCTGCTTTCATTACTACATCATGGGCGCTCCGATTTGGTCGAAATCCATAGCTATGTTCTGAAAACTTTGGGTCATACATCTTTGATAATACTTGGGCAATTGCTTGTTGAATCAAACGGTCTTCACAGTCGGGATGCCTAATAGCCGCACACCGCCATCAGGTTTCGGGATTTCGACCCTCCGAAAGGGCATCGGTTCGCAGGCGCCGCTTAGAATGGTTTCTTTAATGGAAAACCAGTTTTCAACGATGCGCTGACGCAGTTCCTGTACGGACATCCTATCTACTCGATGGCTTCCTTTATTCTGTTCTACTCGCTTTAAAGTGGCTGCTGGCATAAGAAGACAAGCGACTCACGGAAGGAAGAATAACGAATGCTTTTGAATCAAATCCTGTCACGGCCAGGAGGACCCCACGGAATTCACCGCTTCTTCCCTCGAGTGAGGCACCATGTTTTCTATGTTCATCATGACTTGCTGAATGCAAAAGACGACTCTCTCTTAATTGTTCAGTCCTTCCGGATTGTTCTAGATCAATCCGTACCATAACCTCTGCTGACTTCTGGCGGTTCAGCTGCTTATCGCTAAGCAGGTTATGAAGGCTGCTTCACGTTTTAATCAGACCTCCCTAGATAAGGATGCAATCTTTCCTTCCATCTATCCGCTTCATTTACTCTGTATCACCTTCGGCAGAATATGAAGTTCGTGTTCCTCGGACCGGAAGTTTGCCGCTCGCTTCCTTCAGATTCTGCGTCACCGCAGACACCCTTGCGTTAGGCTAACCACTGCTTCTGCCTTCGTGGCTGGGACTTGCACCCTATAGATTACACCCTTGCCAAGCGTACACAGCTTCTTCATGGCGGCAGCTGCTTAAATGCTGCTTATTCATTTTCCACTTCTTGCAAAAACGAAAGATCAATCATTCCTTCAATGTTGTTGTTAGGAATATATTCAGCTTCTAGACTTATGTCTGCCATTTCTTGAATGACTTGTTCATTCACTTCAGTCGTCACTTCTAATTTTGCAAACGCAGCGGCAAGCTCCTCTTCGTTTAATTCTTTTCCAGTTAAATCTTTAATATGCTCCATCACAATCTGCTGCGCTTCTTCAGGATTTTCACGAATGAAGTTCACGGCTTTAATATGAGCTCTTAAATAAGCTTTTACCAAATCTTCCTTTTCAAGAAATGATGAAGAAGCAGCCACTACCGTATTCGTTGACTCTTTTCCCCAGGCAAATTCATCCCAATCGAGCAAAAGAGCGCCTTCTGCTTGTGTTTCAAGCACATAGCCCCACGGCTCTTGCGTTGCTGCCGCATCAACTGAATTTTGCACAAACAAAGTCACCGTGTCAGCCGGAGCGGCAGCGTGCATTTCGACTGTGCCGCCGTTCGATGTCGGCTTTAAATCCACGTCTTGCAAAGCTTTGCGAAGCATGACGTCTTGCGTGCTTCCAATGACAGGAATCGCAACGCGCTTTCCATCTAAGTCTTCTAAACTTTGAATGCCGCTATTTTCATTTGCAACTAGCACCGCCCCTCCGTTCACAGCGCCAGAAATAATATGAAACTCGGGATTTTTCACATAAAAATTTAAAAGCGGCCCCGGTCCAACGGTTCCGACGTCGATCGCATCCGTTGCCATGGCTTCCATAAACAAACCGCCATTGCTGACTGTTTGTGTTGAAATCTCAACATCTTCTCCAAACGCTTCTTGAAAATAATTTTGTTCAAGAGCGACAATCGTTGCAATATGCGTTAAGTTCGGGAAATATCCAATTCTAACTTGATTTGAATCCGACGAGCCTTGATTCGAATTCCCGCAGGCTCCTAGCAATCCGGCGATAAAAATGCTGATGATAAACGTTAAAAACCATTTTTTCATTGTGTCATCTCCTTTGATTTATGCTTGTTGAACTCCCCATTTGCGCTGAACATTTCTCTCCAGCTTTAAAAACACGACATTATCCATAATCGTTCCGATAATCGCAATAATAATCATGACCGAAATAACAAGATCCATTTGCCCAAGAGAACGGCCTGTTTCCAGCAAATAACCGAGCCCTCCGCCTGCGCCAAGCAGCTCCCCTGCCATTAAAGCCCGCCATGAAAACGCCCAGGCGATGCGCAAGCCTGAGATCAGCTGCGGAACCGAAGCCGGCAAAATAACGGTGCGCACAAAATGCAATCCGGAAGATCCATACGTTTTTGCAACGCGCTGATAGAGCAGGGGAACATTTTTAAACCCTGTTGTTGCGCTGATCGTCATCGTCCAAGTTGCGCCGATCGTAACGATAAACAAAATCGATAAATCGTTTAATCCGAACCAAATAATCGCAATTGGGAACCAAACAATGCTCGGAATCGACTGCAGCGCGGTTATGACAAAGCCAACCGTATCGTCCACCAGCCTAAACCGCCAAATGAGACAGCCGAGCGTTAACCCGACAGCGATGGCAATGGCAAATCCCATCAGCAGCCTGCTCATGCTTTTTCCGATCGCCCCTAAAATTTGCCCATCGACAATGCCGTTAAATAAAGTAGAAAAAACTTGCGTTAAAGAAGGAAACATAAAATCAGGGAGACTGGAGAGCCTAGATGTGGCTTCCCATATCACCGCTATTATCGCGATGAAGATGACTCGTCTTAAAGCTGTATTCATCTCCGATTTCCTCCTTTAATACTTTTTCAATTTCTTCTTGCAAGATCGACAGCACCCGCTGCTCGACATTCAACGTCACACTGTCAGGCATGACGCCATCTTTCATAGTCGGCACCGTAACTGTCGCTTTAATTCTTCCCGGTCTTGTAGCGAAGACAACAATTTTCTCTGACAGCAAAACAGCTTCGCGAATGTTATGCGTCACAAAAAAAATCGTCACTTTCGTTTTGCGCCAAATCTCAAGCAGCTCTTGATGCAGCACCATTCGCGTCTGCTCATCAAGCGCCGAAAAAGGTTCGTCCATTAATAAAATATCAGGCTCCATTACGAGTGCTCTTGCGATTGCAACCCGCTGTTTCATTCCTCCAGATAATTGATGCGGATATGCATGAATGTAGCGGCTGAGATGGACCATTTTCAAAATTTCTTTCGCTTTTTCTTCCGCATCAGCTTTTGGCATTTTTTTCAGAAGCAGCCCGTACGTGACATTCTCAAGCACGGTCAGCCACGGAAATAAGCCCGCTTCCTGAAAAACAACCACGCGTTCGGGGCCCGGCTTTTCCACGCGTTTCCCAGCCACTTTAATTTCGCCGCGATCTGCTTTTTCAAGTCCTGCAATCAAATAAAGCAAAGTCGATTTCCCGCAGCCCGAAGGTCCGACAATCGACACAAAACTTCCTTTTTCCACATGAAGATTGATCTCGTCTAACACCTTGATCAGCTGATTTCCTTCTTGTTTGAAACTTTTATGAATCCCCTCAATCGTCAGGTACAAAGATGTCACCCCATTTTTAATTCCGAGTAAATATATTGGTTTGTTAGTGATAATCAATATTATGATTAAACCGATGTAAATTGTCAACTATAAAATAATGACATTCAAATTATTTTCTTTTCCGGCTTGGACAAAATGCTGTCAATGCTTTGTATGTAAACATGCTTTTCATAGATTCATAAATATTCATCCAAGCCATTTCCGTATTCCAGTAAGGAGTTCATCAAAATGTTTTTTCTGTAGGTATATATTCTTTAAATGTACTTCTTAATACAAAACGGCAAAAAATCATGCTGTCCGCCAAAAAAATCTTTACAAAGCGATTTTTCTTGCAAAAGTTTCATCACATTAATAACGCCGTTTACAAAATGGAAAAAATGATTCGCCTTCAAAACGCGATTAAAACTCTTGTCAATTCCAGAACAACAATGCAAAACAAATGACTAAAAAATCACATGGACTGATGGTCATCCAAATCACAGGCATGTGAAAGCAGACCATTTATTCGCATGGCAATAAAAAATAAAACAGGGCTTAAAAACATGAATTACATCCATGTTTTTAGCCCTGCAAATCAAACATTCATCCAAGCGGCAAGCGCAGCTCATTTGCCTGCTTTGCCTTTCTAACTTGCAAAAATGAGATTGATATAAATGAATGATATTGCGAACGCTTTCAAATGATCCATCATGTGGGTTACACTTGGCGTTCTTTCCCTTTCCAATATTTTTCCCTTAGAACACGGCGGACCACTTTTCCAACTGGACTTTTCGGAAGTTCATCGATAAATTCAACAGAAGTCGGTTTTTTATAGGATGCAAGCCTTTCTTTGCAAAATTCAATGATTTCTTCTTCCGTTGCCGTATGATTTTTTTTCAATACGACAAAAGCTTTAACTGTCTCTACCCATTTTTCATCCGGTACGCCGACAACCGCCGCTTCTAAAACAGCAGGATGCTGATACAGCACTTCCTCCACTTCCCGCGGATAGACATTAAAACCTCCAGAAATAATCATATCTGATTTTCGATCAACTAAATACAAATACCCATCTTCATCTAAATACCCCATATCACGCGTATGAATCCATCCATCAACAATCGTTTCCTTTGTAAGTTTCGGCGCTTTCCAATAGCCAACCATCATTTGCGATGTTTTAACGGCGATTTCGCCAATTTCCCCTGCAGGAACTTCCTGATTGTTTTCATCGACAATTTTTATTGAAGTGGTTGACACGGGGCGCCCGCATGATAGAAGTCTTTTTTCTACTTCAGGCCCATCTCCAATATGATCTTTTTTATCTAAAATCGATAAGATTAGCGGCGCCTCTGTCTGGCCATAATATTGCACAAACTTTGGCCCCCACAAATCCAGCCCTTTTCTCAAAGCTTCACGCGGCATCGGCGACGCTCCATAAATAATATTTCTTACCGATTCAAAAGAATACTTTTCAACATCAGGCTGCGACAGCAACATCACAATCATAGTTGGAACCAAATTCAGTGTCGTTGGTTTTTCATGATGAATCACTTCAAGATACTGTTTCGGCTCAAAACCTGGCAAAATTGAATTTGCAGCTCCTCGAATCCAATGAGGAAGCACTAGCGTTCCAGAAGCATGCGTCAATGGCGCTGCATGCAGCATCACATCGTTTTCACGAATATCCAGAGACGTTAAAATGTTATTGCATATGGCTGCCCAAACTTCATGAGTATGAACCGCTGCTTTTAGTACGCCTGTCGTTCCAGATGTATATTGAATCGTCGCAATATCGCTGTCTTCAACTTTCACGTTCGGCTCATCATCAGACTCGCTTTGAACAGATTCAGTCATATTGATAATCCAGGACGCTTTCGGCGTTCCATTCATTTGGCAAAAATAATGAAGATTTTCGCAGCTTTCCTTTAGCTGAACCGCTCTCTCACTAAACTCTTCAGTAAATAAAAGCGCTTTTGCGCCGGTCTCCTGGATCATATGCCGATGCTCTTTTTCTGAAAGTCTCGTATTTAATGGAACTCTGACGAGTCCTGTAAGCAGAAGCGCAAAATCAATTTCAACGCTTTGCAGCGAATTTGCAAGCAAAAACGCCACGCGATCGCCTTTTTTTAATCCCAGCTTAAGCAGCGCATTCGCTAAACGATTGCTGTTTCGATACACCTGTTCGAAGGTTAATTTTTTCCCTTCATAAATTACGCCGGTATGATTCGGAAAATAGATCGCTCCCCTTTTAATTAATTCAACAGCATTCATTTGATTTCTCCTCC